>JBDTSW010000007.1:0-38468 GCA_039930945.1 bacterium | reverse complement strand
CGCGCCAAGCTGGGCTTCGTCGAGGTGAGCGTCGAGCGCAAGCCGAGGAGGCGGCTCTGGCGCAGGAGGTCCCGGTCCGATCGCGACGAGATCGAGTGGCGGCTCCTGGGGGCCGTGACCCAGCCCGAGACCGCATCGGCGTCCGGCTCGGCCAGCTAGCGACCGACACGCATCCGGCTCCCGCTCGGAACTACGATGAGCGCGCTGCCCGGGGTGCCCAGCCGGGTGGTCTGCGAGCTGTACTACGGCCAGCGTGCAGCCCTTGAGAGGCTCTGGCCCCAGACCGAGGTCTACCTCTGCGAGTGGCATCTCCAGCACGCGTTGGAGCGCCTTTGCAACAACGAGCGGCGGCGCAACCCCCAGCACGCGGAGGCGATCGACGCACTCGTGCCCGGCATCGAGCGGGCCTTCGCCCACGGCCCTACCCGGAGGAGTAGCGCTCACACCCCGGCTCGGGTGCTTTCGCTCTCGGCGGAGGGGCGCGCGTCGGGCGCCGTGGCGGTGGCGTCGCCGAGCAGCAGCCGGGTGGCGCGATCGGCCGGCAGCGGCCGGGCGAGGTGGAATCCTTGGGCGAGTCGGCATCCCTGGGCCCTGACGAACTGAAGCTGGGCCTCCGTCTCGACTCCCTCCGCGACGGCGCGCATCTCGAGCGCCTCGGCGAGGCGGACGATCGCCGTGACCATGGCCGACGCGTCCTCCGCCTGCGGAACCCCTTCAAGGAAGGAGCGGTCGATCTTGAGCATGTCGACGGGGAGGTTGCGAAGGCGGCTGAGCGAGGAGAAGTCCGCGCCGAAGTCGTCGATCGCGAGATTCACGCCGAGCTCGTGAAGCTCCTCCAGGGTCGCGCCGCCGCGGTTCGCCTCGGCCATCGATGCCGACTCGGTGATCTCGATGCTGAGCTGGACCGGGTTCATCCTGCTGGCGCCGACCTTGCGGGCGAGGTCAGCCGCGAACCCGCGGCGGCGCAGCTGCCGGGGCGAGACGTTGAACGCCAGCAGCGGTCGCAGCCCGAGGTCCAGCCAGGACTCGCCCTGGGCGATCGCGGCGTCGATCACCCAGTCCCCGATCAGGTCGATCAGCCCGGTCTCCTCGGCCAGCGGGATGAACTCGACGGGCTGCAACAGCCCTCGCTCCGGATCCCGCCAGCGGATCAGCGCCTCGACCCCGATCGGCTTCAGGTCGTCGAGCGAGAACACGGGTTGAAAGTGAAGCTCGAACTCGTCCTGGGCGAGGGCCCGGCGAACCCGCGAGGACAGCGTCAGCCTGCCGCTGGACTGGGCCCCCTGGCTCTCATAGACGCCGACGGTCCCCGGCTCGTCGCGCTTGGTGTCGTAGAGCGCGGCGTCGGCGTGCTTGAGCAGCTCCTCGCCGTGTTCGCCGTGAAGCGGGTAGAGGGAGATGCCGGCGCTGGCGGTTACCTCGAACTTCGAGTCGCCGATCGCGAACGGCCCCTCGAGCTGTGCGATCAGGTCGCCTGCCACCTGCCAGGCGGCCCCGCCCGCGTCGCCGCTGAGGTCGGGCATCAGCAGCATGAACTCGTCGCCGCTGAGGCGGACGAGCATGTCGCCGTCGCGCACCCTCGCCTTCAGCCTGGCGGCTACCTGGCGCAGGACCTCGTCGCCGGCGGCGTGGCCGAGCGAGTCGTTGACGACCTTGAAGTGGTCGAGGTCGAGGTAGATGAGGGCGGCCGCCCGCCCGCCCCGCCGTGCTCGGGCCAGCGCCGGCGAGAGGGCTCGTTCGAGCGCCGTCCGGTTCGGCAGCCCGGTGAGGGGGTCGTTGTAGGCGAGGTAGGCGATCTGCTCCTGGTCCCGGCGCCGCTCGGTGACGTCGGTGAAGGAGAAGACGAGCCCGGCGCCGTCGCCCTGCCCCTCGAGCGGCTGATAGTTGATTCGCAGCCAGCGGTCGTCGCCCACCGGCCGAACGATCCGCAGCTCCACGTCGCGCGCCCCCACCCCCGTGCGCAGCGCCCTCATGGCGGGGCTGTTGTGCTCGTCAACGGGGGTCCCGTCGGCGAGGAACGCCTGCTCGAACGGCAGCGGCGAGCCGAGCAGCGCCTCGGCCTCGACCTCCAGCACGCCCGCGCCGCTGGCGTTCGCGGCGACGACGATGCCGTCGGAGTCAAGCACGAAGACGCCCTCCTCGAGGGCGTCGACCACCGAGCGGTGCAGCCCCTCGGACTCGATCAGCGCCCGCTCGGTGCGACGCAGCTCGGTGACGTCGACGAGCACACCCTGGCTCGAAATCGGCCGGCCGTCCTCGTCGCGGACGACCGTCTCCCGGTCCCAGATGACGATCACCTCGCCGTCGGCCCGGACCACCCGGTACTCGCGGTCGAAGGGGATCTCCTCGCGCACGCAGTGCGCGATTAGCTCGACGATGTCGTCGCGGTCGTCGGGGTGCAGGATCCGGCTCCAATGCTCCGGGTCGTCGAGCCAGTAGCTCGTCGGGTAGCCGGTCATCGCCTCCGCCTGAGGGCTGATGTAGCGGTACGTCCCCTGCTCGTCGTAATCGCAGATGTAGGTGGCCGCGGGTATCTGCTCGACGAGGGTGCGGAAGCGCCGCTCCACCGCCTCCAGATCGGCGTGCGTATCGCGGCCCTCGCTGACGGCCGCGGCGATCGCCATCGCGGTCACCACCGACACGGCGAGGAAGACATACAGGGAGAACGGGTGCTGGTAGTGGCCCAGGCCGATGCTGGCCAGCGGTCCCACGCCGCCGATGGTGAACACCAGCGCGATCGCGCCGAGGGCGAACGAGCCCACCGCGGCGGCCGCCGGGCCCGAGCGCCAGGCCATCCACAGCAGGAACGGAGTCACCATCACCGGCGGCAGTGCCGCCCCGGTGGCCACCGCCTCCGAGGAGAACACGAGGACCGCGGAAAGGACGAGGCCGCCGAGCGCGAGCAAGAACTCCCCGAGCTCGGCCCGCGTCGGCGGCGCCAGCTTGGTCGCGAAGGCCGCGCAGATCAGCGGGGCCACGGCAAGCATGCCGATGCCGTCGGCCGTCCACCACAGCAGCCAGGTGTGTCCGAAGCTCTCGCCCGAGCTCAGCGCCACCGTCGCCGCGCCGATCACGGCCGTGATCGCGTTCGCGGCTCCCACGCCGGCGAGCGCGAAGGCGATGATGTGCCGGATCCGCGACAGTGTGAACGGCGTGCCGCCGCATGCGAGCCCGATCAGGACCGCCCCCAGCAGGCCCTCGGAGGTGTCGGCGACGGCGATGCCGAGGCTGGCGAGCCCGTTGTCGGCGATCAGGTTGGCCGCCAGATCCGCGCTGAAGGCCGCCGTCACGAAGGCGGGCCAATGGCGGCGCGGGCTGACCAGGAGGATCCCGAGGTAGAGGCCGCTGGCGGGCCACACCGCGGTGATGCCCTCCGGCTGGATAGCGAAGGTGAGCCCGCCTCGCGCGAAGCCGAAGTAGACGAGGCCGAAGAGCGTCGCCTGGGTAGCTGGAGCCCGCAGGATCTCCCTGATGTGCGTCGCGGCGCGCATGGCTTCGCCTATTCATCGGCACGCACCCACGACCACCCAAGCGAACCTGCCAACCCGGCCGTCTGCTTTCAAGCGAGACCGGCCCGGACAGACGCGTGTCGGCCTTGGGCAGAAACCCCTGTGGGGATCGCCGTCGTCTGCCGAAGAAGGATCGATGGCCTTCGCCGAGGAGAGTTCGAGCCAGACGGCCGACAGCGAGCGCGCGATGGCGCTCACGCTCGGCGCGCTCTATTTCGCCGGCGCGGGCATCGGCGCACTGACCCTGTTGCTGCCGCATCCGCCGGTGGCCCACCATGCCGGGTTGTGGAGCAACGTCGCCCTGGCCGCGATCGGCGCGATGCCGCTGGTCGCCTTCGCCGGGCGCTTCCGGGCATGGTCGCTGCACGTCGCCATCGCCATCGGCACCCTGGTCGTGACCCGCGCGGTCTACCTCTCCGGCGACGGCGGCAGCTTCTACAGCTTCTGGTACGTGTGGGTCGGCCTCTACGCGTTCTTTTTCTTCGGCCGGCGGTGGGGCGCGGCGCACATGGTGCTGATCGGGGTTGCCTACGGCTGGGTCCTGACCCAGGTCGCGCCGACGAGCCCGATCGCAAGGTGGGTGATGACGATCGGGACGATCGCGATCGCCGGCGTCCTCATCGACGCCCTCGCCCGGCGGGTCCGCCAACGGGCCGCCGAGGCCGACAGCCGGGCTCGCTCGCTCGCCGCCGTCTCGGACACGGCCCACGAGCTCGCTCGTCACACCAGCTCCGAGGGGGCCGGGCTGGTGGTCTGCAAGGCCGCGCTTGGAGTGGCCGACGCCAGCGCCGCAGCCCTGTGGGAGCCCGTCGCCAACGGCACCGGCCTGAAGGCGACCGCGGCTACGGACCCGGCCCTGCTGGGGCGGGCGGTGCCGTTCGTCTCCAGCCCCGTCGGCGTGGTCAGAGCGTTCAACTCGGGGGAGCCCGGCATGGCCCAGGGCGACGACGATTCCGCGCCGCCGCCGTTGAGCGAGTTCGAGGCGGGCTCGGCCCTCTTTCACCCCATAGTCCACGATGGCGTCCCGATCGGCGTCTTGGCCGTCTATTGGACCCGATTCCGGGAGCGGGCAAGCGAGGACCTTGGGCAGGTGATCGGCCTGCTCGCCGCCGAGGCGGCGATCGCGATCGAGCGCGCGGCGATGCTCGCCAGGCTCGAGCGGGTGGCCCGTACCGACGACCTCACCGGCCTCCCCAACCGCCGCGCCTGGGACGAACATCTGGTCCGCGAGCTGGCGCGCGCCGAGCGCACCGGCGCGCCGCTGGCACTTGCAGTCCTCGACCTCGATCGGTTCAAGGCGTACAACGACGAGTTCGGCCATCAGGCCGGCGACCGGGTGCTGAAGGAGGTGGCGGCCAGCTGGCTCGGGCTCCTGCGCGAGACCGACATCCTCGCCCGCTACGGCGGCGAGGAGTTCACCCTGGCGATGCCCGGCGCCGACCTCGAGGAGGCATCCGAGACGATCGAACGCCTGCGAGCGGCGACCCCGCTGGGCCAGCGCGTCTCGGGCGGGCTCGTCCGCTGGGACGGCATCGAGGAGGCGGCGACCCTCGTCGCCCGAGGAGACGACGCGCTATACGCCGCCAAGCGCGGCGGGCGCGACTGCCTGGTGACCCGCTAGGCGACCTGCCCACAGACGTCGTGAACAGCTAGGCGGTCGGGCCGCGGCTCCGCGGAGCCGGTCGGTCGAGCTGGAAGCCGTCCTCGAAGCGCAGCGCGACGGTCTCGACCGCGGCGCCGAGCGCGCGCGGGGTCTCGACGTTGGTGGCGTAGTTAGGGCTGGCGATCAGGGCGTGATCGCCCGCGCCGAGCAGGGCCGTGGCGATCGCGAACAAACCGGCCGCGGCCCCGGCGGTGATGATCACGTCATCGGCGCCGAGCCGCTCCGAGTCGCCGGCCACCTGCTCGCGCAGGCGTGGCAGGCCTCGGTGGTCGCCGTACCCCAGGAGGAGATCGGCGACGTCGCCGTCGATCCCGTAGTCGGCAAGGCGCATGTCTGCAAACGAGCTCTCCGAGAGGTTGTTGGCGATCGAGTCGTAGCCGAGCTCCTCGGGGGACTCGACCTCGATCGGCATCCGGCGGTAGCGGATTACGGCAGCCAGGGCTCGTACCACTCACAGACGCCGCGGACCAGCTCGTCGGCGCGCTTCGGGCCCCAGCTGCCGGGGGCGTAGGGGTCGACGGGACCGGGCTCGTCGAGCAGCGGCTGGACGATCCGCCAGGCCTGCTCGACCGAGTCCTCGCGGGTGAACAGCTGGACCTCGCCGCGCAGCGCATCGCCGAGCAGCCGCTCGTAGGGCTCGGGCTCGGAGCCCGGCGCCTTTTCGAACAGGACATCGAGGTCCGCCGGCTCGAATGCCTCTTCGCCGGCTCGCTTGGCGACGAAACGGATCCGCGCGCCGGGCCGCGGGTCGATGCGGATGATCAACTGATTCGGGTGCGGCCGCGAGCGCGGGCCGACCCCCAGCCGCGGTGGGCGCCGGAAGACGACATTGACCTCGGTCTCGCGGGTCGGCAGCGCCTTGCCGGCGCGGATGAAGAACGGCACCCCGGCCCAGCGCCAGTTCTCGATCCCCAGCTCGAGCGCCACGTAGGTCTCGGTGGTCGAGCCCGCGGCGACACCGTCGACGTCGAGGTACCCCTGGTACTGCCCGCGGACGTGCTTCGCCGGGTCGGCGGCGCGGATCGCCTTCAAGAGGTCGAGCTTGCGGTCTCGGATCGAGTCCTCCTCGGTGCCTGCCGGGGGCTCCATCGCCACCAGGGCGAGGAGCTGCAGGAGGTGGTTCTGGACGACGTCGCGCAGCGCGCCCACCGGGTCGTAGAAGCCCCCCCTGCCGTCGACCCCGAAGTCCTCGGCCATCGTGATCTGCACGTGTGAGACGTGCTGGCGGTTCCAGACCGGCTCCAGCAGGCTGTTGGCGAAGCGCAGGTAGGTGATGTCCATCACCGGCTCCTTGCCGAGGAAATGGTCGATCCGCAGGATCTGCGACTCGTCCACGACCTCGAGCAACGCACGGTTGAGCGCCTTGGCGGAGGCGAGGTCGTGTCCGAAGGGCTTCTCGATCACCACCCGGGCGCCGCCGGTCAGCCCGGCCTCGCCGAGGCTGCGGACGACGCCGGCGAACAGCGAGGGCGGGACCTCGAGGTAAAAGACCGGGCGCTGCGCCCCGGCGAGGGCCACCGCCAGCCGCTGGAAGGTCTCGGGCTCGGCGTAGTCGCCCCGGAGATAGGTCATCCGCCCGGCGAGGCGCTCAAGGGCCTCGGTCTCGGGCTCCTCGACGCTCGCCGCGATCGCCTCGCGGGCGTGGGCGCGCAGCGCCTCGTCGTCCCAGTCGTCGATCGCGACGCCGATGATCGGGCAGCTCAGCCGGCCGCCGCGCTCCAACCTGTAGAGGGCCCTGAACGTCATCTTCCGGGCGAGGTCGCCGCTGATGCCGAAGACGACCAGGGCATCGGCGGGCTCCGAGTGCGGCGGGGGGGACGGCGTCGGCTCGGCCATGGATCGCCGGACACTACCCACTCGCTTAGGATCGTTCGCCAGGCAGCGATCGAAAGGAACCAGCGTGAGCGAGACCTCCGAGCTCGGCATCGTCGGATTGGGGCGGATGGGCGCGAACATCGCCCGGCGCCTGATGGCCGCAGGCCACCGCTGCGTCGTCTACGACGTCGATCAGAGGGCAATCGAGGCGCTGGCGGCCGAGGGGGCGGGGGGCGCCGCCTCGCTGACCGAGCTGGCCTCGAAGCTCTCGGCTCCGCGCGCCGTCTGGGCGATGGTCCCGGCGGGCGAGATCACGGAGGACACGGTGCACGCGATCGCCGACCAGCTCGAGCGCGGCGACGTCGTCATCGACGGCGGCAACTCCTACTACCGCGACGACATCCGTCGCGCCGCGGAGCTGGGCGAGCGCGGGATCGACCACATCGACTGCGGAACCAGTGGCGGGGTCTTCGGCCTCGAGCGCGGCTACTGCCTGATGATCGGCGGGCCCGCGGCAGCGGTCGAACGCCTCGATCCGATCTTCGCGACGCTCGCCCCGGGGGTCGAGTCGGCGCAGCGGACGCCGGGTCGCGATGGCGAGCCGAGCCCGGCCGAGCAGGGCTACCTGCACTGCGGCCCCAGCGGCGCCGGCCACTTCGTGAAGATGGTCCACAACGGGATCGAGTACGGGGTGATGGCGGCCTACGCCGAGGGGCTCAACATCCTCCGCAACGCCAACGCCGGCAGCGTCGAGCGTGAGGCCGACGCCGAGACCGCACCGCTCGACCATCCCGAGTTCTACAGCTACGAGATCGACCTGCCGGAGGTCGCGGAGGTCTGGCGCCGTGGCAGCGTGATCGGCTCCTGGCTGCTCGACCTGACGGCCGCCGCGCTGCGCGAGTCGCCCGAGTTGGCGGAGTTCGCCGGCCGGGTCTCGGACTCCGGCGAGGGTCGCTGGACCTCGATCGCCGCGATCGAGGAGGGGGTCCCGGCGCCGGTGCTGACCACCGCCCTGTACGAGCGCTTCGCCTCCCGCGACCTCGACGACTACGCCGGCCGGGTGCTCTCGGCGATGCGCAAGCAGTTCGGCGGCCACGCGGAGAAGCCCTCCTGAGGGTTGAGGTCTGTGCCGACGCCGCGACGGCCGCGCGGCGCGGCGCCGAGGTGATCGCCGAGGCGGCCCGCGAGGCGGTGGCCGATCGAGGCGTCTTCACCCTGGCGGTCAGCGGCGGGCGCTCTCCCTGGCGGATGTACGCCGGCCTGGCGGACCTCGGGATGCCGTGGGCGCAGACGGAGGTCTTCCAGGTGGACGAGCGGGTGGCGCCGTCCGGCGATCCGGAGCGCAACTGGGAGCACGCGCTCGAGGCGCTGCCGATTCCCAGGCTGCGCGCCGCCCACCCGATGCCGGTGACCGCAGCCGACCTCGATGCCGCGGCCGCCTCTTATGAGGCCTCGCTGCCGGACTCGCTCGACCTCGTCCACCTCGGCCTCGGGCCCGACGGGCACACGGCGTCGCTGGTGCCCGGCGATCCGGTGCTCGCGGTCACGGACCGGCGGGTGGCGCCGACGGCGGCGCCCTACCAGGGCCGGCGACGGATGACGCTCACCTACCCGGGGCTCGCCTCGGCGCGCCGCCTGCTGTGGCTGGTGACCGGGGACGACAAGCGCGAGGCGTTGCGCCTGTTGCGCGCCGGAGACCGGACGATCCCTGCCGCCAGGGTCGAGATCCGCGACGCCATCCTGGTCGCCGACGCGGCCGCGTCGGGCCGAGATGGCGCCTAGAGCCGCTCGACCTCTTCGCCACGCCCGATCAGCACATCGGCGACGAGCTCGGGCGCGAACAGCCCGTGCTCGACGACGCCCGGGACCATAGCCAGCCGCGCGGCCAGCGAGGCCGGGTCGGCGACGGCGCCGGTGTAGTCGGCGATCAGGCCGCCGTCGGGGCTCGGCGGAGCCTCTCGCAGCTCCGCCCCTCCCAGCTCGCGCAGGGTCGCGGTGACGCCGAAGCGCGAGAGCTCCAGCGGGATCGGAGCCGCGATCCGCTCGGTGGGCTTGGAGGAGTCGGCGATGACCACGAAGCGATCGGCCGCGACGGCGACGATCTTCTCCCGCGTGTGCGCGCCGCCGCCGCCCTTGACCAGCCAGCGGTCGGGATCGACCTGATCGGCGCCGTCGATCGCGATGTCGAGGCGGTCGAGCCGATCGAACTCCTCGATCGCCAGCCCGAGATCCCGCGCGGCCCGCTCGGTGGCGACCGACGTTGCGACGCAGCGCAGCCGCAGCCCCCGCGCGGCCAGCGCCGGCAGCAGGTGGGCGACGGTGGAGCCCGTGCCGAGGCCGACGCTCATCCCGTCGCTGACCAGCAGGGCGGCCGCCTCGGCGGCCAGTCGCTTCTCCGCATCGGCTCCGATCCCCGAACCCTATGAGGGCGCTCGGGCCGAAGCATCACTCATCTAGGCTTCGCCGTCGTGGGGAGCGCCTCCGAAACCTCCGCCCAGCTGGACACGCTCTGCGTCAACACGCTCCGCACCCTCAGCATCGACGCGATCCAGAAGGCGAACTCGGGCCATCCCGGGACCCCGATGGCGATGGCGCCCGTCGCCTACACGCTCTGGCAGCGTTTCCTGCGCTTCGATCCGGCCAACCCGATCTGGCCCAACCGCGACCGCTTCGTGCTCTCGGCGGGCCACGCCTCGATGCTGCTCTACTCGCTCCTGCACCTGGCTGAGGTGCGCGAGGTCGGTCCCGACTATGAGCCCGGCCCCGGCCCCGCGATCAGCCTCGACGACATCAAGGCGTTCCGCCAGCTGGGCTCGAAGACGGCCGGCCACCCCGAATACCACCTCACCTCCGGCGTGGAGACGACCACGGGGCCCCTCGGCCAGGGAATCGCGACGACGGTCGGGATGGCGATCGCCGGCGAGTGGGAGCGCGCCACCTTCAACCGCCGCTCGTTCGAGCTGTTCGACTACGACGTCTACGCGATCTGCGGCGACGGCGACCTGATGGAGGGGGTCTCGAACGAGGCCGCCTCGCTCGCCGGCCACCTCGAGCTCGAGAACCTCTGCTGGATCTACGACAACAACCACATCACGATCGACGGCCATACCGAGATCGCCTACTCAGACGACGTCGCCGAGCGCTTCTCCGGCTATGGCTGGCACGTCACCCGCGTCGGCGACGCCAACGACCTTCACCTCTTGGGCTCGGCGTTCGACGCCTTCCGGGCCGAGTCCGGACGGCCGACGCTGATCATCGTCGACAGCCACATCGGCTACGGCTCGCCGCACAAGCAGGACACCGCCGCCGCCCACGGCGAGCCGCTCGGCGAGGACGAGGTGAGGGCGACCAAGCGCGCCTACGGCTGGCCGGAGGACGCCTCCTTCCTGGTCCCCGACGGCGTCCGCGAGCACTTCGCGGCCGGGGTCGGAGCGCGCGGCAGCGCGCTCAGCCAGGCGTGGGAGGAGACGCTCGAGGGCTACCGCGGCGAGCACCCGGAGTCGGCTGCGCGGATCGAGGCGATGCAACGGCGCGAGCTCCCCGACGGCTGGGACCGCGACATCCCCAGCTTCGAGGCGGACGACGCCGGGATCGCCACCCGCAAGGCGTCGAACCGGGTCCTGAACGCCGTCGCCGAGCACGTTCCCTGGCTGGTCAGCGGCTCGGCCGACCTGACGGGATCGACCGCCGTCGGCCTCAGCTGCGAGGGCGGTGAGCCGTTCACGCCCGCCAACCGCGCCGGGCGCTTCCTGCACTACGGCATCCGCGAGCACGAGTCCGCGGCGGCCTCGAACGGGCTCTCGCTCTCGAAGCTGCGCCCGGTCTGGTCCACCTACCTGATCTTCTCCGACTACGCGCGGCCCGCGATCCGGCTCTCGGCGCTGATGGAGCTGCCGGTGATCCACGTCTTCACCCACGACTCGATCGGGCTCGGCGAGGACGGGCCGACCCACCAGCCGGTCGAGCAGCTCGCCTCGCTGCGGGCGACGCCGGGGCTGATGGTGATCCGGCCCTGCGACGCGAACGAGGTCGCGGAGGCCTGGCGGGTGGTGATGGAGCTTCGTCACGAGCCGGCGGCGCTGGTGCTGACGCGGCAGAGCGTGCCCGTCCTCGACCGCTCGCGCTACGCGGCGGCCGAGGGCCTGCGGCGGGGCGGCTACGTGCTCGCCGATCCCGACGACTCAGAGCCGGAGGTGATCCTGATCGCCACCGGCAGCGAGGTGCAACTGGCGATCGCCGCCTTCGAGGAGCTGACCGCCGAGGGGGTTCGCGCCCGCGTCGTCAGCCTGCCGTCGTGGGAGCTGTTCGACCGCCAGCCGCCCTCCTATCGCGAGCAGGTGCTGCCCCCGGAGATCGTCGCCCGGGTCGCCGTCGAGCAGGCATCGACCTTCGGCTGGGAGCGCTACGCCGGCCAGCAGGGCGCGGTCGTCGGCATGCACACCTTCGGCGCCTCGGCGCCGCTGAGGGAGGTCGAGCGCAAGTTCGGGTTCACCCCGGAGCGCGTCGCCGAGGTGGCCCGCCTCCAGCTCGCCGGCAAGACCTCTCCCGGGGATGCCGCCGCGGCCCCGGAGCGCCCGGGCGGTGCAGCGTGAAGGCGACCGCCCGCCTGCTCGACCTCGGCCAGAGCATCTGGCTCGACAACATCACCCGGACGATGCTCGACGACGGCACGCTGGCGGGCTACGTCTCCGAGCTCTCGGTCACGGGCCTTACCTCGAACCCGACGATCTTCGACAAGGCGATCTCCGACGGCAGCGCCTACGACGCTCAGATCGCCGAGCTGGTCGCGGCCGGCGCGAGCGACGAGCAGGCCTTCTTCGAGCTGGCGGTGGCCGACCTGCGCCGAGCCGCCGACGCCTTCGGGCCGACCCATGGGCGCACCGACGGAGTCGACGGGTGGGTCTCGCTGGAGGTCTCGCCGCTGCTGGCCGACGACGCTGAGGCGACGATCGCCCAGGCCCGCACGCTCCACGGCCGCGCCGAGCGCGACAACCTGCTGATCAAGATCCCCGGCACCGTCGCCGGCCAGGCGGCGATCGAGGAGACGATCTTCGCCGGGATCCCGGTCAACGTCACCCTGCTGTTCAGCAGCGAGCAATACCTGGGCGCGGCGGAGGCCTACATGCGGGGGGTCGAGCGCAGGCTCGAGGCCGGGCTCGACCCGGCCGTGGGCTCGGTCGCATCGCTGTTCGTCAGCCGCTGGGACGGGGCGGTGATGGAGACAGCGCCGGCCGAGCTTCGTAACCGGCTCGGGATCACGGTCGCCAAGCGCACCTATCGCAGCTACCGCGAGCTGCTCGACTCGCCGCGCTGGCAGCGCCTGGCCAACTCCGGCGCGCGCCCGCAGCGACTGCTGTGGGCGAGCACGGGCACCAAGGACCCCGACGCCTCGGACGTGCTCTACGTCGAGGCGCTGGCGGCGCCCCACACGCTCAACACGATGCCGGAGAAGACCCTGCTGGCCTTCGCCGACCACGGTGAGCCGGGTGAGCCCCTGCCGGCCGACGGCGGCGACGCCGAGCAGATGCTGCGGCGCTTCGCCGAGGCAGGGATCGACCACGACCCGCTCGCCGCCAAGCTCCAGCGCGACGGCGCCGCGTCCTTCGTCGCCTCCTGGCGCGATCTGCTGGCCACCGTCGCCGCCCAGCGCGACGCGGCCGCCTGAGGCTCGATGACGCGCCTGCGCGAGCTCGAGGCCTGGCGCGCGCTGGAGCGACACCACGGCGAGATCGGCGGGCGCCACCTGCGCGAGCTGTTCGCCGCCGACCCCGGCCGGGGCGAGCGGCTGGTCGCCGACGCCGCGGGGCTTCACCTCGACTACTCCAAGAACCGCCTCACCGACGAGACGCTGCGGCTGTTGGCCGTGCTGGCGGAGGAGGCCGGGATGCCCGCGAGGCGCGCGGCGATGTTTGCGGGGGAGCGGATCAACGTCTCCGAGGGCCGCTCGGTCTTGCACGTGGCGCTGCGGATGCCGCGCCAGCGCTCGCTGATCGTCGACGGCACGGACGTCGTCCGCGACGTGCACGAGGTGCTCGACCGGATGCGCGCCTTCTGCGAGAGCGTCCGCGGTGGCCAGTGGACCGGCCACACGGGCCGCGCGATCCGCAACGTCGTCAACATCGGGATCGGCGGCTCCGACCTGGGTCCGGTGATGGCCTACGAGGCGCTGCGCCACTACTCGCGGCGAGAGATGAGCTTCCGCTTCATCTCCAACGTCGACGGCACCGACTTCGCCGAGGCCAGCCGCGACCTCGACCCCGCCGAGACGCTCTTCGTCGTCTCCTCGAAGACCTTCACCACGCTGGAGACGATGACCAACGCCGCCACCGCTCGTGACTGGGTCGTCGGCGCCTTGGGCTCGGACGACGCCGTCGCCCGCCACTTCGTCGCGGTCTCGACCAACGGCGAGGCGGTTGCCGCCTTCGGCATCGACACCGACAACATGTTCGGCTTCTGGGACTGGGTCGGGGGGCGCTACTCGATGGACTCCGCGATCGGGCTCTCGACGATGCTGGCGATCGGCCCCGACCGCTTCGCCGAGATGCTGTCGGGGTTCCACGCGATCGACGAGCATTTCCTGCAGGCGCCGATCGAGCGCAACCTGCCGGCGCTGATGGGCCTGCTGGCGGTCTGGTACGGAGAGTTCTTCGCAGCGCAGACTGCGGCGGTCCTTCCCTATGACCAGTACCTGCACCGCTTTCCCGCCTACCTCCAACAGCTGACGATGGAGTCCAACGGCAAGCATGTGACCCTCGACGGCACCCGGGTCGACTACGAGACCGGCGCGGTCTACTGGGGGGAGCCCGGGACCAACGGCCAACACTCCTTCTACCAGCTGATCCACCAGGGGACGAAGCTGATCCCCTGCGACTTCATCGGCTTCGAGCGCTCGCTCAACCCGCTCGGCGACCACCATGACCTGCTGATCGCCAACGTCTTCGCCCAGACCGAGGCGCTGGCATTCGGCAGGACGCCCGACGAGGTCCGCGCCGAGGGCACCCCGGAGGATCTGGTCGCGCATCGGGTCTTCGAGGGCAACCGGCCCTCGAGCACGATCCTCGCGGGACAGCTGACGCCGGCGATCCTCGGCGGCCTGGTGGCGCTGTACGAGCACAGTGTCTTCACTCAGGGCGCCGTCTGGGGGATCGACTCCTTCGACCAGTGGGGGGTCGAGCTGGGCAAGGCGCTGGCGAAGCGGATCGTCCCAGAGCTGCAGAGCGCAGACGAGCCACGGCTCACCCACGACGGCTCGACCAACGCGCTGATCAGGCGCTACCGCGCCGGGCGCGATCAGGCTGCGGGCGCAGGATCGTGACCGCGGCGGCCGCCTCTCGGTTTACGGTCATCCTCTTCGACATCGACGGCACGCTGCTGTCCACCGGTGGGGCCAGCGACAGGGCGTGGCGGCGGGCCTTCCTCGAGCTCCACGGCGTCGCGGTCGAGGTCTCCGACTACACCGGCAAGGGCGTGACCGACCCGCAGGTGGGGCTGACCAGCTTCCGCGGCGCGCTGGGCCGCGAGCCGGCTCCGGGCGAGTTGGCGAGCCTGATGGCGCTTCGCCTGCGCTACCTGCCCGAGGAGGTTTCGACCTCCCCCGGCTTCCGGGTCATGAACGGCGCCGAGGCGCTGCTGCGCAGGCTCAGCGATGATGGGCTGATGGTCGGCCTGATCACCGGCAATGTCGAGGAAGCGGCGCAGATCAAGCTCGCCCGCGCCGGCCTCAACCACTTCTTCGGCTTCGGCGGCTACGGGTCGGACGCTGACGCCCGGGTCGACGTCGCCCGCGTGGCCTTGGAGCGAGCCGACCGCCTGGCCTGCTCGCCGATCGACCGCGGCGCCTGCATTGCCGTCGGCGACACGCCGCGCGACGTCGAGGCCGGCCACGGCGCCGGGATCAGGGTCGTCGGCGTCGCCACCGGCTCCTACGGACTCGACGACCTGCGCCAGGCCGGCGCCGACTACGCGGTCGCCTCGCTCGAGCAGGGACTGCCGTTGGGCGCGCAGAGCGGGGACGCGTGAGCCCGACCGCCGCCCCCGCACGCCAGGCCGCGTTCCCGCCGATCGCCGACTACGCGTTCCTCTCGGACTGCGAGAATTCGGCCCTGGTCGCGCCGGGCGGCGCGGTCGAGTGGCTCTGCCTGCCGCGCCCCGACTCCCCCAGCGTCTTCGGTTCGATGCTCGATCGCTCGGCCGGCGGCTTCCGGCTCGCCCCCGAGCGCGTCGGCGTCCCCAACCAGCGCCGTTACCTGCCCGGCACCCTCGTCCTCGAGACGACCTGGCAGGCGGGCTCGGGCTGGCTCGTGGTCTACGACTTCCTGGTGATGGAGCCGTGGAGGGACGGGACGCGCTCCGAGCGCTACCGTCGCGCCCCGGGCGACTTCGCGGCCTCGGCGACGTTGATCCGGATCGCCACCGGCGTCGACGGCGAGGTCGAGGTCGTCCTCAACTGCCTGCCGCTGTTCGACTACGGCCGCAAGCCCGGAGGGTGGAGCTACTTGGGCGAGGGCTACGAGCAGGCGCGGGTTCGCTCCGAGGACGCCGATCTCGAGCTGCGGCTGAACACGAACACCCGCCTCGAGCTGGCCGCCGCGCGCGCCTACTGCCGCACCCACGTGGAGGAGGGCAGCAGTGTCTTCGCCGCGCTGAGCTGGGGTCAGATCGAGGCCCCCACAACCCTCGACGAGGCCTTCGACCGCCTCGGCGGCACCTCACGCCACTGGCGCCAGTGGCTGAAGGGGGGCTCGTTCCCCGACCACCCGTGGAAGGGCAAGCTCGAGCAGAGCGTGCTCACCCTGAAGGGTCTCAGCTACGCGCCGACCGGAGCGATCCTCGCGGCGGCGACCACCTCCCTGCCCGAGACGCCGGGCGGCGAACGCAACTGGGACTACCGCTACACCTGGATCAGGGACTCGGCATTCATGCTGCGGGGGCTGTTCACCCTGGGCTACGACTGGGAGGCCTATGAGTACTTCGCCTTCCTCTTCGAGACCGTGGCCGAGAACCCGCTCCAGGTGATGTACGGAGTCGGCGGCGAGCGGGACCTCGCCGAGAGCACGCTCGACCACCTCACCGGCTACGGCGGCGCCCGCCCGGTGCGGATCGGCAACGGCGCCTACCAGCAGCGCCAGCACGACGTCTGGGGCATGTTGCTGGACTCGATCTCGATCCACTCTCACCGCGGCCTCTCCGAGCAGCTTCCGCCGGCCGCCTGGGAACTGATCGCCGGGCTCGTCGACGAGGCGGCGAGCCACTGGCAGGAGCCGGACCGGGGGATCTGGGAGGTCCGCGGCGAGCCCAGGCACTTCACCGCCTCGAAGGTGATGTGCTGGATCGCCCTGGACCGTGGGATCCGGCTCGCCACGCAGCGCGGCGACACGGATCGTGCCGGGGCCTGGCAGCAGGTGGCGGACGAGATCCACGCCGAGGTCTGCGAGCGGGGAATCGGTCCCGCCGGCACCTTCGTCCAGCACTACGACACGGAGGTGCTCGACGCGTCGCTGCTGTTGATCGTGATCATGGGGTTCCTGCCGCCCACCGACGAGCGGGCCCGTCGCACCGTGCTCGCGATCGCCGACCGGCTGACCGAGCATGGGCTGGTGCTTCGCTATCGCGTCGACGAGACCGACGACGGGCTCAGCGGCGAGGAGGGGACGTTCGCGATCTGCTCGTTCTGGCTGGTCTCGGCGCTGGTCCAGATCGGCGAGGTCGAGAGGGGGCGCGCGCTGTGCGAGAAGCTGCTCGCCTTTGCCAGCCCGCTCGGCCTTTACGCTGAGGAGATCGACGCCGCCAGCGGCCGGCACCTGGGCAACTTCCCGCAGGCGTTCACGCACCTGTCGCTGATCGACGCGGTGGTCAAGGTGATCGCCGCGGAGCAGGAGGCAGAGGAGAGGTGAGCGCCAGGGGCGGAATCGACCTCGGCGGGACCAAGATCCAGGCGGCGGTCGTCGACCGCCGGAGCTCGGTGTTGGGCCAGGCGCGAGGCCCGACCCCGCAGGAGGGCGGCCCGCAGCGAATCGCCGAGCAAATGGCCGAGACGCTGCGCGAGGCCGCCGAGGCGGCGGGCGTCAGCGCGGGCGAGCTCGACGGCGTCGGCGTCGGCTCGCCGGGGAAGGTCGACAGCGGCGCCGGAACCGTGAGCGGCGCCGGCAACCTCTCGGAATGGTCCGGGACGTTCGCTCTTGCCGACGCGCTCGGCGAGGCGCTTGGGGCGCCGGTCAGCCTCGGCAACGACGTCCAGGTGGCGACGCAGGCCGAGTTCGAGCTCGGCGCCGGGCGCGACTACCGCTCGCTGGTCGGCGTCTTCTGGGGCACCGGCGTCGGCGGCGGCGTCATCCTCGACGGTGAGCCCTGGCTCGGGCGCGGCGCCGCCGGGGAGATCGGTCACATGGTGGTCAAGCTCGACGGTGCGCACTGCACCTGCGGGCGCCGCGGCTGCCTCGAGGCCTACGCGGGCCGGGGAGCGATGGAGGCCCATGCCCGCCGCGAGCACGACAAGGGCCGCAAGACGGATCTGTTCAAGCTGATGCACCACCACGACCGCACCCGGCTGACCAGCGGCATCTGGTCGCGTGCACTGGAGCGGGATGACCCCCTCGCGACCCACCTGATCGACCGCGCCGTCGAGGCGCTCGGAGCCGGCATCGCCTCGGTCGTCAACCTGCTCGACATCGAGGCCATCGTCATCGGCGGCGGCATGGGGGTGCGCTTCGGCCAGCCCTATGCGGAGCGCATCGCCACCGCGATGAGTCCGCACCTGTTCGCTGACGACCGCCCGCCGCAGGTCCGGGTCGCCGCCCTGGGAGACCTCGGCGGCGCGATCGGCGCGGCGCTGCTCGTCGGCGAGCGAGCGAGATAGGGTGCCGCGGATGGGGATGCTGATCTTGGAGGCGACCGGCCCAAGCGGCGAGGAGCTGGCGATGCAGGCCGGCAAGGTGACCGACATCCCGGTCGGCTTCGACCCCGGGCTGGAGTGCGCCACGTTCGACTCCGAGACCCTCGACGAGGCCGAGCTGCAGGGCGTCGTCTTCGACGCGCTCGGGGGCATCGACCCCGAGTGGCAGGCGCACCTGCGCGTCGCCGACTAGCGGCCGCCCGCTTACGTGCGCGCCGTCAGCAACGCCGAGCAGGCCGCCTCGTCGCCCTGGGGCTCGGGCCCGCCCAGCCAGCGCGACCGGGCCGCCTACGCCGAGGCGGAGCCGATCCCGTTCTGGCTCGACAGCCCGGACGCACCGCCTCCGAGCCCCGGCCTCGACGGCCACGAGGGGTGCGAGCTGGCGGTAGTGGGCGGCGGGCTCAGCGGCCTCTGGGCGGCGCTGCAGGCCAAGGAGGACGACCCCTCCCGCGACGTCGTCCTGATCGAGGGCGAGCGGATCGCGCATGCCGCCAGCGGTCGCAACGGCGGCTTCTTCTCGTCCTCGCTGACCCACGGGCTCTCCAACGGCCTCAGCCGCTTTGCGGGCGAGATGCCGGCCCTTGAGCGTCTCGGCCTCGCCAACTTCGATGGCGCGGTGGAGACGATCCGCCGCCTCGGCATCGACTGCGACCTCGAGCTCGAGGGCGACATCGCGGTTGCGCTGGCCGCGCACGAGTCGGACTGGCTGGCCGAGGAGGCGTCCAAGCTGGAGCATCTGGGCCACGATGTCGAGCTCTTCGACGGCGAGCGGATGCGAGACGAGGTGCGCTCGCCCACCTACTGCTCGGGCATGTGGCAGCGCAGCGGCTCGGGGACGCTCGACCCGGCGAAGCTCTGCTGGGGCCTGCGGCGCGCCGCCCTGGAGGCGGGCGTTCGGATCTACGAGCGCTCGCCCGTCGATCGCCTTCAAGGCACCGCCTCGGCGGTGCGGCTGGTGGGGCCCTCGGCAACGCTCGACGCCGACGCGGTGGTGCTCGCGACCAGCGCCTTCCGCGGGCTGTTGCCGGAGATCCGGCGCAGGGTCGTCCCGGTCTACGACTACGTGTTGGTCACCGAGCCGCTCAGCGAAGCGCAACGCAGCTCGCTCGGCTGGCACCGTCGCCAGGGCGTGTCGGATTCGGCGAATCAGTTCCACTACTACAGGCTGACGCCCGACAATCGGATCCTCTGGGGCGGCTACGACGCGATCTACCATTTCGGCAACGGCCTGCGGCCCGAGCTCGAGCAGCGAGATCGGAGCTTCGCCCGGCTCTCTCGGCACTTCTTCATCACCTTCCCCCAGCTCGAGGGGGTCCGCTTCAGCCATCGCTGGGGCGGGGCGGTCGACACCTGCACCCGCTTCTTCGCCTTCAGCGGGCTCGCCCACTCGGGACGGGTCGCCTATACGGTCGGGCACACCGGGCTCGGCGTGGGTGCCAGCCGCTTCGGCGCGCGGGTGGCCCTGGACCTCCTCGACGGCCGCCGGACCGAGCCCACCCGCCTGAAGGCGATCCGCAGCAGGCCATTTCCGTTCCTGCCGGAGCCCCTCCGCTGGGTGACGATCGAGCTGACCCGCAGCCGGCTAGCCGCCGCGGACCGCCGCCAGGGCAGGCGCGGGCTGTGGCTGCGGATGCTCGATCGGCTTGGGCTCGGCTACGACAGCTGAGGCCGCGGCAGCCAGATCCGGCCTGCCCCGGCGGGCGAGGCGGTCGGCCAGCGCCCAGGAGGCGAAGCAGAGCGCGCCGACCGCACCGGTGACGGTCAGCAGGGCCCCGGCGGCAGCGACCACCGCGACCCCGTTCGAGCCCAGGATCAAGACCGCGGTGGCGGCGCCGAGGCTGGGGCCGACCGGCAGCAGTCCCACCGCAGCAGCGGCGATCAGCAGCGCCACCGAGTCGAGCAGCGAGACGTCGACCCCGATCCCCTCGAGCACCAGCCAGTTGCGGAGCACCTGGGCGCCGGTCGCGAACATCACCAGGCCGATGATCGTGTTGCGACTCTGCAGCCCGCGCATCACCTCGAGCCCCTTCCAAAAGCCCTCGCGGCGGCCACGAAGCAAGCGGGTGACCCCGCCGCCGACCACGACGGCCACGGCCAGGCACGAGAGGGGGATCCACCACGGGATCTGAAGCGGCGCGATCAGGGTGAACGAGAGCAGGGCCGCGAGGCCGATCTCGATGACGACGATCGGCAGCTCGGCGGCGACCAGCACCGAGGCCCGCGGGCTGTCGGCCGGGGACGAGCGCCGCAGGGTCGCGATCCTGACCGCGAGCCCGAAGCTGCTGTTGAAGAGATTGCCGAGATAGCCGACGCTGGCCGCCCGGTAGAGGGGGCGTCTCCCGACGCGGCCGCCGGCCGCGCCGACGCAGACGTGCCACGCCTCGCTGCGGGCGATCAGCCAGATCACCTGCAAGAGCACGGCGCCGGCGAGCACCAGCGCCGAGGCGTCGGAGAAGGCGGCGGCGAAGTCGTCGCGCTTGTCCCACAGCCCGATCACCAGGGCCGCCGCGACGATCAGGCTGCCGACCACGCTGACGATGGTCGGATGGGCGCGAATCCAGCCTCCCAGGCGCCGACCGCGCGCCGGCGCGGATCGCCAGGCAGGGCTGTTCGAAAACACCATCAGTGCCAGCAAGTATGCTCCCTGGTCCCGCCGGTGCCCCTTTTCGGCCGCGAAATCAGCGGTTGACCGCGCGGTTGTTCCTTGCTATACTTTCGATAGTGCGCCTCGGAAAAGGCAGGTTCCGGGTCGGCTTTTTGTCGCCTGAGCGCAGTTCGCGCAGGCAGGCGGCGGGACGCCTGGGTGGTCTCGTCCTTGATTTGCGAGGCGGCCAGTGTTTGTCGGACAGAGGTCCCCTTGCGAGGCCCGTGCGGCAGACGGCGCGCCCAGACAGCCCCGGAAAGGAACGAATGAGCAGAGCCCGAACAACCGCGAACAACAGGAACCGCACCCGAGCCCGTGGTGAGCATACGAGCGTTCCCGCCGGGCATGCCGAGCGCCGGGGCGAAGGCCACAGCGCCGACGTCGAGACGACCGAGAGCTTCCAGCTGTTCCTCAACCAGGCCAGCCGCTACCCGCTGCTGGGTGCTGCCGAGGAGATCGAGCTCGCTAAGGGCGTCGAGCGTGGCGACCTCGAGTCGAAGGAGCGCCTGGTCAACTCGAACCTGAGGCTCGTGGTCTCGATCGCGCGCCGCTACCAGGGCTTCGGCCTCCCCCTCCAGGACCTGGTCCAGGAGGCGATGCCGGGGCTGATCCGCGCCGCCGAGAAGTTCGACTGGCGCCGTGGCTACAAGTTCTCGACCTACGCGACGCTGTGGATCCGGCAGTCGATTCAGCGCGGCCTGGACAACACCGGCCGCCCGATTCGGGTGCCCGCCCACGTTGCCCAGCAGGTGCGAAACCTGAACCGCGCCGAGTCGGAGCTGACCGCCAAGCTCGACCGCGTGCCGACCGAGGAGGAGCTGGCCGCCAACTCGAAGTTCTCGCTCGAGGAGGTCACCGCACTGCGTGACCTCACCCGGGTGACGACCAGCCTCGACGCCGCGGTTACCGGCGACAGCGAGACCACGCTGGGCGAGCTGCGCGCCGATGAGGAGGCGCCGCGACTCGAGGACGAGGTCCTCGACCGCGAGCGCGAGCACGCGGTGGAGGCCGCCCTCTCGACGCTGCCGGAGCCCGAGAAGCAGGTGCTGAAGATGCGCTTCGGCACCGGTGGCCAGGCAGAGGCCACACTGCGCGAGGTGGGCGGGGCCCTGGGTATCACCCAGGAGCGCGCCCGCCAGCTCGAGGCGCAGGCGCTGCGGCGACTGGCGGGCGGGGACTCGCTGGACGCCTGGCGCGAGGTCGCCTGACCAGCGACAACGTCCGGGGTGAGCCCCAGCCGGGGCGCACCCTGGAGCTGACTACTGCTTTGCGCGCATGCGCTCCAGGATGAAGGTCTCCGAGGCGACACCGGTCTTCTCGTCGTCCTTGCGGATCAGCGCGACCACCCGGCGGTGGGTCGCCCTGGTGACGGCGACCGACATCTCGCGCTTGTAGCCGGCAACGGTCCGAGTCTGACCGGGGGTTTCCCCCTCGACCGGTGCCGCGGCGGCGTCCATGCCCTTCTTCAACTCGCCGGCGCCGTCGGCCAGGATCCAGCGGACGACGTCGCCCTCGACCTCGGTCTTCGAACTCTCCGGCCGGGCTCCGGCGTAGCGGCTCCAGACCGTCGACAGCGATCTGCCGAGTTCGGCCCGGAGGTCCGGCGGTTGGGGGGTCTCCTGCAGGTCGGGCATGCCGACCTCACTCTCTCGTCCTCCTCGAAATGGGCATGCTCGAGGGCCGAGGGGGGACGAACTGAACCCAGCGGGCAGCTGTGAGAAGTCTAGCCGTAGCCGTGCAATCCCCCTCACGATCACGGATCTGGGGCGGCTCCCTGCTACGGTCATCGAGACGGACAACAGTTGTCCGTGAGGTTTCGTCTCACTTCCGGTGCGCTCTTAAGCGCGGTTCGGGTCAGTCGAACTCTCCGAATCGCCCCGCGGCCAGAGAGCCGTGGAAGGAGCACATCCATATGTCAGATCAGTCCTTCGAGGACCTGGGCATCTCGCCTGCGGTCCGACAGGCCCTCTCCCGCCAGGGAATCGAGGAGCCCTTCGCAATCCAAAAGCTCGTCATCCGTGACGCGCTCGACGGGAACGACATGCTCGTCAAGTCCCCCACCGGCTCGGGCAAGACGCTCGCCTTCGCGGCGCCGATGGTCGACCGGATCGAGGCCGACGAGCGCCGTCCTGCGGGCCTCGTCATCGCCCCGACCAGAGAGCTGGCCCTCCAGATCCTGGAGGACATCCGGCCGCTGGCCCAGGCTCGCGCCCTCTCGGCGTGCGCCGTGTACGGCGGCGCCGGCATCCACAAGCAGGCCAAGCTGGCAAGGCGCTCACACATCCTCGTCGCCACCCCCGGCCGCCTGCTTGACCTGATCGGCCGCGGCGACGTCAGCCTCGACCGCGTCCGCATCCTCGTCCTCGACGAGGCCGACCGCATGCTCGACATGGGCTTTCGCCCCGACGTCGACCGGATCGTCTCCGGCACGTCCCGGGATCGCCAGACGCTGCTGTTCTCGGCCACGCTGGAGGGCGAGGTCCGGCGGATCGCCGACGCCTACACGACCTCGCCGCGCCAGCACTCCCATGTCCCCACCGGGCCGCCGACGCGGGTCTCCCACCGCTTCGTCGGGGTCTCGCATGAGGGCAAGCTCGACGCTCTCGTCTCGCAGCTGCGCGACGCCGAGCGCGGCCTGGCGCTGATCTTCGTGCGCACCAAGCGCGGAGCCGATCGCCTGGTCAAGCGGCTCGGCTCGCACGGGGTGGACTCCGTGGCGATGCACGGCAACAAGTCGCAGTCCCAGCGCGAGCGCGCCCTCGCCCGGTTCGACTCGGGCAACGTCGACGCGCTGGTCGCCACCGACGTCGCCGCCCGCGGCATCGACGTCGCCGGCATCAGCCACGTGATCAACTTCGACCCCCCGGGCGACAGCGACGCCTATCTGCACCGGGTGGGCAGGACCGCTCGCGCCGGCCGCGGCGGCGTCGGCGTCACCCTGGTCAAGCCCGCCGAGGCGCGCGATGTCGCAGCGATCGCCCGCCAACTCGACCTCAAGCGGGAGTTCGCCGAGGCCGGAGTGGCCTCGAGCCCCAACGCCTCGGGCCCGAAGCCGCGCGGCCAGGGCTCGCGCCAGCGCAACGGCCACCAGGGCTCCAGGGGCGACGGCCGCCGCCGCGGCGGGCATCGCTCCCGCGGCGGCTCGCGCTCAAACCGAGGACGCTGATCAGCTTCGCCCGGACGCGCACAGGCGTGACGTCCGGGCCCTTCTCGCGACGCGGCCGGGCGCAGGCGTGCGGTTATCATCCCGGCGCAGCTGAGAGGCCCGCCGCCCGCGGGCCGCGACCAGGAGGTCAGGGAATGAGGCAGGGAGTCATGCGGGGTGCCCGGAGGGGCGTGGCGCGCGCGAGCGCGATCGGCGTTGTCCTCGCCGGACTGGCCCTGGCGCCCTCCGCCCAGGCCGAGATCACCAGCGTCTTCACCGACACGCCGACCCCGGTGGCCTGCGAGGTCCTGACCGACGCCGACGCCGGCATCCGCTTCTGCGGCTCCCGCGACACCGACCCCGGCGACCCGGGCAACGAGCCCGACCGGACCACGGTCAAGACCTTCGACGGCATCCCGGTTGACGTCAACGTCGCCTTCCCGCCCGCCTCCGGCGACGACGACAACTACCCGCTGGTCGGCATCTACCACGGCTACGCCGGCTCCAAGCTCGGCCTGGGCTCGATGCGCCGCTGGCTGAGCCAGGGCTACGCGGTCTTCTCGATGAGCACCCGCGGCTTCGGCGAGTCCTGCGGCTCGTTCGCATCCCGGGGGGCCGACCCCGGCGGCTGTGCCGATGGCTACGTGCGCCTGATGGACAGCCGCTACGAGGTCCGCGACGCGCAGGACTTCATCGGCCTGCTGGTAGACGAGGGCCTGGTCGATCCCGGCAAGATCGGGGCCACCGGCGGCTCCTACGGTGGTGGCATGTCGATGGCCCTGGCGGCGCTCAAGGACCGCCAGATGATGCCCGACGGCTCGCTCGTCGCCTGGGAGAGCCCCGACGACACCCCGCTGGAGATCGCCGGCGCCGCGCCCGAGATCCCCTGGACCGACCTCTCCTACTCGCTGGTGCCCAACGGCAGCGCGCTGGACTACGTCGCCGACGCCTCCTACTTCAGCGGGGTCAAGCGCCTTGGCGTGCCCAAGAAGGCCTACATCGAGACCCTCTACGTGGGCGGCAATCTGGCCGGGTTCTACTCCGACCAGGATCCCGACGCAAACCTGCCAGGCTGGCGTAACGAGTTCAACACGGGTGGCCCGTTCGACGACAGCGCGATCGCGCGGTACGCGCAGGAGGAGCTCTCGACTCACCACTCCTCCTACGGCATCGAGGACTCCGAGGCGCCCGCTCCGCTGATGATCACCAGCGGCTGGACCGACGACCTGTTCCCCGCCAATGAGGCGACGCGCTACTACAACCGCACCCGCAGCAACCATCCGGGCACGCCGATCGCACTCAACTTCGCCGACTACGGCCACCCGCGCGGCCAGATCGCCGGCGCGGGCGGGGCCAAGATCGCGACGATCAACGCGATCAACAGCGCCGAGGACGCCTGGCTTGCCTACTACGTCAAGGGCGATGGCGCAGAGCCCGCCGACCAGGTGCAGGCGCTGACGCAGACCTGCCCCTCGTCGGCGGCGCCGGGCGGGCCGTTCACGGCCCCCACCTATCCCGAGCTGGCGCCCGGCGAGGTGGTTGTCGATTCCCCCGGCGAGCAGGAGATCGCCGCCGACGGCACCCTGTTCGGCAACGAGTTCGGCGGCGCCCCGGCTTTCCCCGGCGGCGCCGTGCCGACCGCCGTGGCCTGCAAGCGCACCGACGCCACCGACAACCCCGCCACGGCGAACTACCGCTCGGCCGCGGTCCCGGCCGGCGGCTACACGCTGATGGGCTCGCCGACCGTGGTCGCCGAGTTCGCCCTGCCCGGCAACAACTCGCAGGTTGCCGCGCGTCTGCTCGACGTCGCCCCCGACGGCCAGCAGACGCTGGTCGCCCGCGGCCTCTGGCGCCCGAAGGTGACCGGCAGCAAGTTCTCCCGCCAGGTGTTCCAGCTGAACCCGAACGGATACCAGTTCGAGGCCGGCCACGTGGTCAAGCTCGAGCTGGCGCCGCACGACTTCCCCTACGGGATGGAGTCGAACGGCCAGAAGAAGGTGCAGGTGCGCAACCTCGAGCTCCGTCTGCCGACCCTGGAGGCCCCCGGCGCGCTCGGCGGCCTGGTCCAGGAGCCGGCGAGGAAGGTGCTGCGCAGGGCGCTGCAGCTGGCGCCGGGGTTCGACCAGGGCGCGCCCCGCACGCGGATCACGGACAAGCCGGCGAAGAGGAGCGGGAAGCGGGACGTGAGCTTCGCGTTTTCCTCCAGCGACGTCGGCTCGACCTTCGAGTGCAAGCTCGACGACGAGCCCGCCTTCTCGCCCTGCACGTCACCCCAGGACTACAGCCTGGCGCCGGGCCGCCACCACTTCGAGGTGCAGGCGACCGACCCGGACACGAACGTCGATCCGACGCCCGCCGCCTGGGATTTCAAGATCAAGAAGTAGTGCGCGGCAGGCACGTCGGTGAACTGGCCCTGCTCTTCCCCGGTCAGGGAGTGGACGCGGCACAGATGCGCGAGGCCGTCCGCGAGCTGCGCCCGGACCTCTACTCGACGGCGGCGAAGCTGTGCGCCGCCGACCCCTTCGCCCACCTCGCCGACGGGACGCACTTCGCCCAGCCGGCGATCTACTGCGCCTCGCTGACGGCGTACGAGGGCGTCGGCCGGCCGACGGCCGATGCCCACGCCGGCCACTCCCTGGGCGAGATCACCGCCCTGGCGGCCGCCGGCGCCGTCGACAGCCTCGATGGCCTCCGGATCGTCGCCGAGCGCGGCCGGCTGATGCAGGAGGCCGGTCAGGCCGCGGGCTCGGGTGGGATGCTCGCCGTCGGCAGCGACCACGAGGCGGCGGCCGACCTGGCCGAGCGAACCGGCCTGGTCGTCGCCAACCACAACTCTCCCAGCCAGTTCGTCCTCTCGGGGCCCGAGGATGCGATCGAGCGGGCGCTCGCCGACGCAAGCGGCCGGCGTGGGCTCCGCGTCAAGCGCCTCCCGGTCGCGGGGGCCTTCCACTCGCCCGCGCTGGAGCCCGCGGTGGAGCCGTTCCGGGCGGTGCTCGACTCGGTCGCGTTCCACGCCCCCGGCGTGCCCGTCTACTCCTGCGTCACCGCGCAGCCGTTCGCAGACGATCCACGAGGACCGCTGGCGGAATCACTCACCAGCCCGGTGCGCTGGCTGGAGGTGATGCGCGGCCTCTATGACGCCGGCGCTCGGAGCTTCGCCGACGTCGGCCCGGGGAGGGTGCTGGCCCGGCTGGTCAAGCGCATTCTCGACGACGAGGCCGTCGAGGCCGTCGACCCCACCCAGCTCGAGCATGTCTGAGCTCGCCCCTCTTCGCTACGTTCACCCCGGATGCGCTCCAGCCCGATGCAGATTCCGAGCCCGCCGGTCGAGGACGCCTGCGCCCTGGTCACCGGCGCCTCCCGCGGGATCGGCGCGGCGGTGGCCCGCGAACTGGCCGCCGCGGGCTGGCCCGTCGCCGTCAACTACCGGCAGGATCGCGCGGGTGCCGAGCGCGTCGTCGGCGAGATCGAGGAGGCCGGGGGAAGGGCCCTTGCCGTCGAGGGAGATGTCTGTGATGCCGCCACGCCCGGGCTTGTGTTCGAGCGCCTCGACCCCGCGCTCGGGCGGGTGCTGGTGCTGATCAACAACGCCGGCACCACCGCCGACGACCTCTCGCTGCGGATGAAGGACGCCGACTGGCAGCGGGTGATCGACACGAACCTGACCGCAGCCTTCCGCCTCACCCGGCAGGCCCTGCGGGGGATGGTCCGCGCCCGCTTCGGCCGGATCGTCAACATCGCCTCGGTCGTCGGCCAGCGCGCCAACGCCGGCCAGGCCAACTACGCGGCGGCCAAGGCGGGGCTGATCGGGATGACCAAGAGCGTCGCCGTCGAGGTCGCCCGTCGCGGGGTCACCGTGAATGCGGTCGCGCCGGGTTTCATCGAGACCGAGATGACCGCCGGGGTCCCGGGCGCGGTCACCGAGGCCATCCCCGCCCGCCGGGCGGGGGACCCGGCCGAGGTGGCGGCGTGCGTTCGCTTCCTCTGCTCCGCGGAGGCCTCGTACGTGACCGGCGCGGTCCTCACCGTCGACGGCGGCATGAGCGCCTAGCCCCGGACTTCAGAGCAACCCAGAAAGGAATCCAGATGCCCGAGACACAGAGCAAGGAAGAGATCACCGCCAGGGTGACCGAGGCCCTGGTCGAGTTCGGCGAACAGCGCGACAAGATCGCTCCCGAGGCGCGCTTCTCCGACCTCGACGTGGACTCGCTCGACCTGGTCGAGCTGGCGCAGATCGTCGAGGACACCTACGGGGTCGAGATCACCGACGCCGACATGGACAAGCTCGAGACCGTCGGCGACGTCGTCGACCTGATCGCGGCGCGGAGCGCGTGAGCCGGGAGGTCGCGATAACCGGAGTCGGCGCCGTCACCCCGCTCGGGGTCGGCGCGGCGACGCTGTTCGACCGCTGGGCCGCCGGCGAGTCCGGCATCTCCGAGGGGCTCGCCCGCTGCGACGATTTCGAGCCGGCTGATCACCTCTCCCGCCGGGAGGCGCGCCGCTCGGCTCGCTTCACCCAGCTCGCCCTGGTGTCGGCGCAGGAGGCGCTCGCCGACGCCGGTTGGAGCGGGGAGGATCCGCCGTGTGAGCCGACCAGGATCGGCTGCGTGATCGGCACCGGGATCGGCGGGCTACCGACGATCGAGGAGCAGCACGACAAGTTGAACGAGCGCGGGCCGGCGGCGATCTCGCCGCTGTGCATCCCGACGATGATGGCCAACGCGGCCTCGGGGGCGATCGCCATCCGCCACGGCTTCAAGGGCCAGTGCTTTGGCACCGTCTCGGCCTGCGCCGCCGGAGCGCAGGCGATCGGCGCGGGGATGAGGATGGTGCAGTCCGGCGACGCCGACGTCTGCGTGGTCGGCGGCACCGAGGCCGCGATCACGCCGCTCGCGATCGCCGCCTTCGCCGGCATGGGGGCGACCTCGAAGGAGGGGATCTCGCGGCCGTTCGACCGCCTGCGCGACGGCTTCGTCATGGGCGAGGGCGCGGCGGTGATGATCCTCGAGGCGGCCGAGACGGCGGCCTTGCGGGGGGCCGGGGTTCGGGGCCGCGCGAGCGGCTTCGGCGCCACCGCCGACGCCTTCCACCTGACCGCGCCCGACCCCGAGGGCGACGGCGCCGCCCGGGCGATCCGGCTGGCGCTCGACGAGGCCGGGGTGAGCCCCGACCGGCTCGACTACGTCAACGCCCACGGCACCTCGACCGAGCTCAACGACCGCTCCGAGACGGAGGCGCTGAAGCTGGCGCTTGGCAACAGCGCCGCCCGCATCCCCGTGTCTTCGCTGAAGTCCTCGATCGGGCACCTGCTTGGCGCCGCCGGGGCCGTCGAGGCGGTCGCCACCGTGCTCGCGCTCGAGGCCGCCGTCGCCCCGCCGACCCTGAACCTCACCGATCCCGACGACGACCTCGACCTCGACTACGTGCCCGCCTGCAAGCGTGAGCTGGCCGCCGCCGGCCGGCCGCTGACCGGCATCTCCAACTCGTTCGGATTCGGCGGCCATAACGCAGTCCTCTGCTTCCAGGGGCCGGCATGAGCACCGCCGATCCGGCTCGCCCCGGCGAGGCCGATGACAAGCTGCTGAGCTGATGCTCGAGGGCAAGCGCCTGCTGATCACGGGGGTGATCACGAAGCGAAGCATCGCCTTCGCGGTGGCCCGCCAGGCACAGCTGGCGGGCGCCGAGGTGCTGCTGACCGGCTTCGGCCGGGCCCGGCGCCTGACCGAGCGCGCCGCGGGCGGGCTGCCCGAGCCGGCCGACGTGATCGAGCTCGACATCAACAGCGAGGACGACCTCGAGGCCACCGCCGCCGAGGTGGACCGGCGCTGGGGCGGCCTCGACGGAGCGCTGCACGCGATCGCCTACGCCCCGGAGGACGCCCTCGGCGGCCGCTTCCTGCAGACGGGCTTCGACTCCGCCGCGCAGGCCTTCCAGACCAGCGCCTACTCGCTGCAGGCGCTCGCCCGTCACCTGGTCCCGGCGCTCGAGGCCGACGGCGGGGGCAGCCTGGTCGGTCTCGACTTCGACGCCTCCGTGGCCTGGCCCGCGTACGACTGGATGGGTGTGGCCAAGGCCGCGCTCGAGTCGACCAACCGCTATCTGGCCCGCGACCTGGGACCGAGGGGGGTGCGGGCGAACCTGGTCGCGGCCGGGCCGATCTCGAGCGCCGCCGCCAGCGGCATCCCCGGATTCGCCGAGCTCGCCGCCGCCTGGAGCGCCGGGGCCCCGCTGGGCTGGGATCCGGCCGACGCGACCCCCGTCGCCGACGCCGTCTGCTTCCTGCTCTCCGATCGCGCCCGCGCGATCACCGGCGAGATCCTCCACGTCGACGGCGGCGTCCACGCGGTGGGGCTCGTTGACCCGGAGGGTCTGGAGGGCTGACCCGCAAGGCCCGCTGGAAGATCATGATCGCTGCGCCAGCCAGGCGGCGTGCTCGGCGCCGAGCTCGCCGACGGGCTCGCCGCCTTCGACCAGCTCGCCCATCAGCGCGCCCCACGGCGCCGCCGCCCGCAACTGGGTCGCGATCTGGAACAGCAGTCCCTCCATCCGCCGCAGCAGCAGCGCCTCCGGGGGCAGCGTCATCCGCCGCAGCTGTGAGAGCAGCTCCTGCCCGCCGTCGTCGCGCAGCGAGTCCGCGCCCCGCCAGAGGTCATCGGGCTGCAGCCGCAGCGGCGCCTCCGAGGCCAGCCACCAGGAGACGCTTCGCATGTGTCCCATCAACAGCGCCGCATCCCACTCCGCCAGCTCCCCTGGCAGGTAGCCGAGGCGGCGCATCCCCTCCACCAGGGCGACCTCGTCGTCTGAGCGCACCGCCTCGAGGATCTCGGCCTCCCGCCGCAGGTAGTCCGGCGGCAGCCGGCGCAACATCCCGAAGTCGAAGAAGGCGACCTGGCCGTCCGGGCACAGCAGGTAGTTGCCGGGGTGCGGATCGCCGAGGGCGACGCCCAGCTCGAGCGCCGTCGAGTAGAAGAAGCGATAGACGATCTGCGCGTAGCGATCTCGGACCCGATCCGGCTGCGAGGACACCTCGGCGAACCCCATCCCGTCCACCCATTCGCTGACCAGCACCCGGCGGCGGCTGAGCTCGGTGTCGACCTCGGGAATGATCACGAACGGGTGCCCGCGCCAGAAGCGGGCCACCCGGCGATGGCTTGCCGCCTCGAGCTCGTAGTCGCACTCCTCGATGATCCGCTCGCTGATCTCGGCGAGAAGGTCCTTGACCTCGAGCCCGGGCATCATCCGGCGCAGCACCGGCGCCAGCATCCTCACGTTTCGCATGTCCGACTCGACGGCGTCCGCTATCCCGGGGTACTGGACCTTGACCGCGACCTCGCGCCCCTCGGCGGTGCGCCCCCGGTAGACCTGACCGATGCTGGCCGCCGCGGCCGGCTCGTGGTCGATCTCGGCCAGCACGCTCTCGGGATCCGATCCCCACTCCTGCGCGAGGACCTCGCGCATCCCCTCCCAGCCGACGGCGGGGACGTTGTCGCGAAGCGACGCGAGCCTGCCCTTCAGGTAGTCGGCCTGGTCGGGGTCCAGCCCCGGGAACTCGACCGTCGAGAGCACCTGTCCCGCCTTCATCGCGGCCCCCCGCATCACCGCGAGCTGGTCGACGAGCGAATCGATCGTCGCCACCACCCGGTCGCCGCGCCGCCGCCGCCGCTCGTCGCTGGTGCCGCGGCCGTCGAGGCGCCCGCCCGCCCAGCGCATGGCGCCGCCGCCGGCCACCCGCGCGAGTCGTGCGGTCCGGGCGGCGCGCCCGCGCGTCGGGTTGGACTCGGGGTCGCCTGCCATCCGCTCGGCTAGGAGGGATCGTCGAGCAGCTCTTCGGCGGCGGCGCCCTGCCCCGGCGGCACCCGCAGCGCGACGTCGCCGTGGCCGAACTCGTCGAGAGCCCAGTCCGCCGTCAACTCGCACGCCTGCCCACGCTCGAGCAGGTTCTGGTGGAAGGCTCTCGCGGTCTCGAGATCGCCGAAGTCGCGGATCACATCCCAGTCGTCGAAGCTCGTGTCGCCGACGTGAAGCTCGGCCGCGCCGTCGGCATGGGGCTCGCCGCCGATCACGCGGCCGGCCCGCTTGAATCTGGAGCGGAAATCCACGCCCGTGACGCTACACGGTGCGCAGGGCGAGCCTTGTCCCCCGCTTAACCCGCCTGCTCCAGCCGCTCGGCGAGGCGATTGATGCCGCGCACGCGGCAGGCCGCCGCCGCCGCCTTGAAGTCGGTGGCGCGGTCCGGTGGGCGCACGACGCCGGCGTCGCGGAGGGTGGCGATGTCCTTGAAGGCGAGCAGCTGGTCGCCGCAGCCGAGCAGGGTGGCGCGCAGCGCCGGGCGGCGCTCGGAGATCGCGTCGTCGAGGATCGCCTCCAGCGCGCCGTGGCGGCGCAGCAGCTCGGCGGCGGTCTTGGGGCCCACGCCCCTGGCGCCCGGGATCCCGTCCGAGGGATCGCCGCGCAGGGCGATGAAGTCGGGGACCAGCGCCGGCGGGATGCCGTAGCGGTCCTCGACCTGCTTCGGCCCGACCACCTCGGCCCCGCTCGGGCCCGTGCGCACGTAGAGGACGTCGACGTCGTCGCTCGCGCACTGGAACATGTCGCGGTCGCCGGTCAGCAGCAGGGCGCGGCCGCCGGCCTCGGTCTCCCGCTGCGCGTAGGACCCCAGCAGGTCGTCGGCCTCGAGCGACTCGTGGCCGGCCACGGTCCAGCCGAAGGACTCGAAGAAGGGACGCGCCTCGGCCCACTGCCCGACCAGCCCGTCGGGCATCGCCGGGCGCTCGGCGTGGTAGCCCTCGAACAGCTCGACGCGGTAGGTGGCGGCGTCCGGCCCGAAGCAGAGGACGACGGCTCGCGGGTCGTGCCGGTCGAGCTCCCGCAGGATCAGGTTGGCGGCCCCCAGCAGCGCGTTGACGGGCTCGCCGTCGGCGCCCTTGATCGAGTCGGGCAGGGCATAGAAGGCCCGGTAGAGCATCGACGGGGTGTCGACGGCGAGAAGCGGGGAGGTCAAGGTGACGCCGGGCGAGTATGGCAGGCGCAGGCGTGGGCGCTCGGCTGGAAGACTGCCCGGATGGCCAAGCGCAGCAAGCGTCGCCGCCGGGACCCCGTGGAGACGGTGGAATACGCCGACGCCGAGGGCAACGTCCTGCGGCTGCGCAAGTCGCTTAGCCCCGGCACGATCGGCAAGCTGCGCGAGCCCCCCGCAGGCGCGGCGACCACGGCCGACGACGCCTGGCGGCGCCGGCAGGAGCTGCTGTTCGAACGCCTCGCGGTGAGCTGGGAGATCGCGGGCCTGCCGCTGACCGAGCAGGCGATGCTGCTGGGGCGCTACCGGATCGCCGGCGCCGAGACGCAGAGGTGGGTGCGGAGCACGGTGGCCGCCCATGTCGCGCGCCATCTCCCGCAATTGCGCTAGGTGTTTCACCGATATTGTTAGGGAGCCCGAATCTCCTCCCCACTAACGCCCCCAAAGGCTCTAGGATCCCCGGTCCCGGCCCCTCCGAGGCCTTCTCTTCAGATGAGCGCACTGGCAACCCAAGATCCCCCTGCAGCGACCGCCACCCCGCGGCGCGAGCGCCCGCAGTGGGCGATCGACCTCGAGCCCTACGCGAAGCCCCGCTGGGGCCGCAGCCTGCTCGACATCGCCACCTCGGTCGTCCCCTACCTGGTGTTGTCGGTGGCGATGTACATGCTCGTCGACTACTCCTACTGGCTGGTGTTGGCGATCGCCGTGCCCGCGGCCGGGTTCCTGTTGCGCACCTTCATCCTCTTCCACGACTGCACCCACGGGTCGTTTCTGCCCAATCGCACGGCCAACAGGTGGGTCGGCATCTTCTGCGGGCTGCTCGCGCTGCAGCCGTATGAGAACTGGCGCCACGACCACTGGGCCCACCACGGCTCCGCCGGTGACCTCGACCGCCGCGGGCAGGGCGACGTGCCGACGCTGACCGTCGCTGAGTACCGGGCCAAGAGCAGGCCCGGGCGCCTCGGCTACTGGCTCTTCCGCCACCCGGTGGTGATGTTCGGGATCGGCCCGATCTACTCGCTGGTGGTGATGCCGCGCTTCTATGGAAGCACCGCCACCAGGGCCCAGAAGCGCAGCGTGATCTTCACCGACATCGCCGTCGCGGCGATGATCGGCGGCCTCTGCCTGCTGGTCGGCTGGCAGGCCTTCCTACTGGTGCAGACCCCGACCGTGATCATGGCCGGGATCGCCGGCGTCTGGCTGTTCTACGTCCAGCATCAGTTCGAGGACGTCTACTGGGAGAGCTCGGACGACTGGACCTACGCCGACGCCGCGCTGCGCGGAAGCTCCTACCTGCGGCTGCCGAAGGTGCTGCAGTTCTTCACCGGCAACATCGGCCTCCACCACGTCCACCATCTCAACGCCCGGATCCCGAACTACAACCTGCAGCGCGCCCACGACGACAACGAGATCTTCCACGATGTCCCGGTCCTCGGCTTCCGGGACGGCATCCGCTCGGTCCGCCTCAAGCTCTGGGACGAGGATCGCGGCCGCCTGGTCAGCTTCGCCGAGGCCCGGTCGCCGGTCGCCGCGCCCGCCGCGAACACCATCTAGCGGTCCGAGGCCCGCGGGTCAGGCGCCGGGCTGGGCGTCGAGCTCGATCCGCTCGATCAGCTGCGGCTCCACCGGGGAGTCGCCGCCGCCAGTCGGCGTGGACTCGATCGCGTCGACCGAGTCCATGCCGTCGGTGACCCGGCCGAAGACGGTGTGCTTGCCGTCCAGCCAGGGCGCCTCGGCGGTGGTGACGATGAAGAACTGCGAGCCGTTGGTGTCGGGACCGGAGTTGGCCATCGCCAAGGCGCCGCGGACCACCTTGTTGGGGTTGAACTCGTCCTCGAAGGTGTACCCGGGCCCGCCGGTGCCCGTGCCCTCCGGGCAGCCGCCCTGGATCATGAAGTCGGGGATCACCCGGTGGAAGGTGAGGCCGTCGTAGAAGCCGTCGGCGGCGAGCTTGCGAAAGTTGGAGACGGTCTTCGGCGCCGCCTCGTCGAACAGCTCGATCGTGATCGCCCCGGCGTTGGTGTGAAGCGTCGCCGCAGACATCGGCGCCAACCCTAGCGAGCGGGCGACGCGCCGTACTCTGTTGCGATGCCCCGCAGCTGGATCTACAGCATGACCATCCTCGTCATCGCCCTGGCGGTGTCGATGGTGATCGCGATCGTGAAGCTGACATGACTCCGCCGCCTCCTCCGCTTCGCGTCCGGGGGCGGCGGGTTTGTGCGCGCAGCCTTGCCCGGCAGGCTCATACAGGTGACCCGCGACTTCGTCGCTAGCCCGGGCCGACTCACATAGGATCCGCGCGAAGCCGCGCAAAGCGAAAGGGAGAGGCGTCTTGTTCAAACGAATCGTCGTCGGCACCGATGGCTCCGACACCGCCAGCGAGGCGGTGCGTCAGGCGGCCGCGCTCGCCAAGCTCGCAGGGGGCACCCTCGACATCGTCAGCGCCTACGAGCCGGTCCCCGAGAGCCGGCTTCGCGAGGAGACCTCCGAGGTGCCGGGCGACGTCGCCTTCGGCGTCGGCCCGCGGGAGGACGTCAACACGGCGCTCGAGGCCGCGGCCGGGCCGGCCCGCTCGGACGGGGTCGAGGTCCAGACCCACGCCCGCGAGGGCGAGCCCGCCGGCGCGATCCTCGATGTCGCCGAGGAGCGCAAGGCCGACCTGATCGTCGTCGGCAACAAGGGGATGACCGGGGCCAAGCGCTACCTCTTGGGCAGCGTACCCAACAAGGTCTCCCACCACGCGCCCTGCAGCGTCTACATCGTGCGCACGACCTGACCGAGCACACCTTCTTCGGCCGCGACGAGCACTTCATGCGCCTCGCCCTGCGCGAGGCCGAGTGCGCCGCCTCCCACGACGACGTCCCGATCGGCGCCGTGGTCGTCAGCGGCGGGGAGGTGGTCGGCGCCGCCGGCAACGAGCGTGAGCTGCGCTCCGATCCCACCGCCCACGCCGAGGTCCTGGCGCTGCGCGAGGCGGCCGCCCATCTCGGCGGCTGGCGGGTCGCCGACTCGGTCCTTTACGTCACCCTCGAGCCATGCGCGATGTGCGCCGGCGCGATCATCCTGGCCAGGGTGCCGCGGGTCGTCTACGGCGCCACCGACCCGAAGGCCGGCGCCGCGGGCGGCGTGCTCGACGTGCTCGGCGAGCCGCGGCTGAACCACCGGCCGCAGGTCGACGGGGGCCTGCTCGCCACCGAGGCGGCGGGTCTGCTGGAATCGTTCTTCGCCACGAGGAGGTAGCTGATGAAGGCCGGAGTGCTGGGAAGCGGAGAGGTGGGGCGGGCCCTGGGCCGCGGGTTCGCCAGGCACGGGCACGAGGTGGTCGTCGGCCCCGCAGCCCGGAGAAGCTGGCGGATTGGGCGGGCGAGGCCGGCGCCGGCGCCGCGGCCGGCAGCTTCGCCGACGCCGCCTCATTCGGCGAGGTCGTCGTCTTGGCCTGTCTCGGCAGTGCGGTCTCCGACGTGCTCGAGCTGGCGGGTCATCAGGCGCTCTCTGGCAAGCTCGTGATCGACGCCACCAACCCGCTGCGCTTCCGCGAGGGAGCTCCGCCCGAGCTTTCCGTCGGCTTCGACGATTCGCTCGGAGAGCAGGTGCAGCGCTGCCTGCCCGGCTCGCGGGTGGTGAAGGCGTTCAACACGGTGGGCAACACGCTGATGGTCGACCCCGACCTGCCCGGCGGTCCGCCGACGATGTTCATCGGCGGCGACGATCCCGAGGCCAAGGTGACCGTCACCGGGATCTGCGAGGACTTCGGCTGGGAGGTGTCGGATCTGGGCGGCATCGAGCGCTCGCGCGTGCTCGAGCCGATGTGCATGGCCTGGGTCTACCACGGCCTTGGCCGCGGCTCCTGGGATCACGCCTTCAAGCTCCTGCACCGCTGAGCCCGTGAGCGAGACCCGCCGCGCAGGAGGCAGGCAATACCCGCGTGGGAGCGACGAGTTCTCCCGCGTGATCGCCTTCAGCGACGCGCTGTTCGCGATCGCGATGACCTTGCTGGTGGTCTCGATCGCGGTGCCGACGCTGCGCACGGCCGGGGACGTGGGCCAGCTCGCCGACGCCCTCAACGACCTCTCCAGCAAGTTCATCAGCTTCTTCATCAGCTTCGCCGTGATCGGCCGCTACTGGCTCGCCCACCACCAGTTCGTCTCGCTGCTGCGGGCGATCGACAACCGGATCATCGTCCTCAATCTCGTCTACCTCGGCTTCATCGCCTTCCTGCCGTTCCCGACCGACCTGCTCGGCACCTACTTCGAGAACCCGCTGTCGGTCGCGTTGTACGCCGTCAACGTCGCCTGCATCAGCGGCTTCGAGGTGCTGCTGTTCACCCGCGCACACCGGGCGCGGCTGCTCGAACGCGAGATGCCGGAGGAGATCTTTCGCTGGGGCCGGCTGATGTCGACCACGCCCGTCGTCTTCTTCGCGCTCTCGATCCCGGTGGCCTTCGTCAGCACCACGGCGGCCGTCGCCGTCTGGTTCCTCGGGGTTCCCCTGGGCGCCTACATGGACCGGCGCAAGCCCGCAGGCGCCGACGACTACCTCTAGGCCGCGCCGCCGCTTCGCCCGGGGCGCAGCGCTGGACGCAAGCTCAGTCCGCGGACGGGCGACGACAGTCCTTGCCGCCCACGCGGACGACTGGCAGGGTTAGGTCGGCGCCCTGGGGATCCTCACCAGCCGCAGGGAACAGCGCGCACTCTGCTGGGGTCGCGCAGCCACACTCCTTCGCCACCTCGAGCCAACCCTTGATCGCCTTGGTGCGCTCGAGAAGCGCCTCAACCTCGCCGAGCTTCTGGCTTGAGAGGGAGCGCATCGGCTCGCCCAGGCCGTTGGCGCCGTCGACGCCGTTGACCAGCTCCTTGATCTCGCGCAGCTTGAACCCGGCGCTCTTGGCGACGCCGATGAAACCCAGCTTGCCGAGCACTTCCGCTTCGTAGCGCCGCTGGCCTCCCAGGCGGTCGGGCTCGGGAAGGAGCCCGATCCGCTCGTAATAGCGGATCGAAGACGTCGCCACTCCCGCGCGCTGCGCCACCTCGCCGATCGTCAGCTCCGGAAATCCATCCATCTTCGACAAAGCCTTGACTTGAACCGCGGTTCAAGTGCCATCGTAGCCCGAAACGGTCAGATCCACCACAACCCAAGGAGGTACAAGATGACCGTCAAGACCATCACATCGTTCGACCTCGAAGCGTTCACGCACGCGTACGAGGCGTGGGACATCGAGACTCTGCTCGACCTCTACGCGGACGAGGTCGAGCTGATCCAGATCGACCGGGACAACCCCCCGAGCTCCCCGCGTGTCCGCCATGGCAAGGAGGTGTTCAAGGGCATGTTCGAGCACTGCGCCGCCGCCGGCGTCAAGGCGACGGTGGAGAACGGCGTCGCGGCAGACGATCGCGCCGCCGCCACCGTCACCTGCGAGTTTCCGGGCGGCCGCAAGGTCCTCGCCAACGGAATCTTTGAGATCCGGGACGGTCGCATCGTCCGCGAGCGCGACGTCCTGGCGGGCGATCCGAAGCAGTGAGACACTGATTGCCGACTGATTGCATATCAGCGCCTGAGCGAGGAGACTTGTCCCACGGCATCGAACAGGAGGTAGAGAATGCCGAAGGCATCGAAGGAAACCGCTTCCGAGCATGAGGCGGTCGAGGGTTACGAGGGCCACTTCGAGCATTTCGCGGGTGGCTGGACAGTGGGTTTCGAGACCTACACCCAGGACGCCGACCTTTCCCCCTTCTTCAGGGGGCTTCCCAACGACGAGTGCCAGTGCGAGCACATGGGCTACGTGATC
>JBDTSW010000006.1:0-39234 GCA_039930945.1 bacterium | reverse complement strand
ACGCCTTTGGCTTCACGGGGGCCTGGGCCTTTGCGGGCGCCTTTGACTTCGCCTTCGGCTTCTCGGCGGAGGCGCCGTCGGCACTGCGCAGCGCCTCCAGCGCCGTCTGCTCGTCGACGCCTGACGCGGCGGCCTTGACCTCGACTCCGGCGGAGCCCAGGGCCGCGATCAGCTCTTTCGAGGTGACCCCCTGAGCCTTCGCGATCTCGTGAACGCGCTTCTTCGCCACGCTCTCCCCTACGCGGCCGAGGGCTCTTCGGCAGCTTCGACGGACCCGTCGGCCTCGGCGGCGGGCTTGTCCTCGTCGCCGGGGTCGGCCTCGTCCGCGGCCTCGGGCTCGGGGGTGGGCTCGGGCTGGGCGGCCAGCGCGCGCTCGACGAGCGCCGTGACCTCGGCCTCGTCGGCGTCGTCGTTGGCGAGAATCGCGATCTCGTCGTCGCTCAGCGAGGTCACCATCGTCACCTCGTTGGCGTCGAAACGGGCCAGCGCCAGGTGCTGGGGAAGACCGCAATAGCGCGAGCCCGGCAGCGAGACGTTCGGACAGCGACGGCCGGCGGAGAGCACGGCGGCACAGCGGCCATCGACCTCGTCGGCGCCCTCGATCTCGATCTCGTCCTCCTGCTGGGAGAACTCGGTCTCGGACTTGATGTCCACGCGCCAACCCGTGAGCTTGGCGGCGAGGCGGGCGTTCTGCCCCTCCCTGCCGATCGCCAGCGAGAGCTGATCGTCGGGGACGACCACCGTGGCCTGCTTGTCGGCATCGTCGACGAGCACCTCGCGTACCCGGGCCGGTGAGAGCGCCTTGGCGACGAAGCGGGCGGGCTCCTCGTTGTAGGGAATGATGTCGATCTTCTCGCCTCGCAGCTCGGAGACGACCATGCGCACGCGCGAGCCCCTCGGCCCGACGCAGGCGCCCACGGGGTCGACGCCATCGGCATGGGAGATCACGGCGATCTTCGACCGGTAGCCGGGCTCGCGGGCGACGCCGACGATCTCGACCAGGCCGTCGGCGATCTCCGGCACCTCGAGCTCGAACAGCGACTTGATCAGCTCGGGATCCCGGCGCGAGACGACGATGCTCGGCCCCTTGCCCTCGGCCGAGACGTCGGTGATCACCGCCTTGACCCGCATCCCGTGGTCGTAGCGCTCGTTCCAGACCTGCTCCGAGCGGGGAAGCAGCGCCTCCACCCGCTCGCGCAGCTGCACCAGGGTGTAGCGGTTGTCCGACTGTTGGATGATCCCGGTGATCAGCTCGCCGACGCGGTCCTGGTATTCGTCGAACATCATCTGGCGCTCGGCCTCGCGGATCCGCTGCAGCACCACCTGCTTGGCCGTTTGTGCGGCGATCCGGCCGAAGTCTTCGGGGGTGACGTCCCGGGTCTGGATCTGATCCTCGTAGGGAGCGAGCATCTCGGGGTCGAGCTCGGGGTCCTCGGGCTCACGCAGCTCTCCCGTCTCGGGGTCGATCTCGTCCTCCTGCGCCTCCGCCGCCTGGTCGAGCAGCTTCTCCTCCAGCTCGGGCGGCAGGATCAGCTCGAAGACAAGGAAGTCGGCGGTCTCACGGTCGAGGTCGACGCGAGCGTACTTGGCCGCCCCGGGCGTCTTCTTGTAGGCCGAGAGCAGCGCATCCTCGAGCGCCTCGAACAGCGTCTCGGAATCGATCCCCTTCTCCTGCTCGAGGCCCCTGATCGCATCGACGATCTCGCGGCTCACACCACCACCTCCAAGTTCACGCTTCGCAACATCACGTCTCCCTACTCGAGCTCCGCACTCACAGGTCCTGAAAGCTCGGGCACGAGGTTCGAGCGGCGGATGCGGGCCAGAGGGATGGTCACCTCTCTGGGCCCCTCCTCGACCGCGACGCCGGCCTCGTCGGCCGCCTTCAGCGTTCCGGTGAAGCTCCGCCGGCCCTCGATCTCGTCGAGCGTGCGCACCCGCACCGTGCTCCCGAGGAAGCGCTGGAAATGCTCGGGCTTGGTCAGCGGGCGCTCCTCTCCTGGCGAGGAGACCTCCAGGGACCACCGCACGAGCAGGTCGCGAAGCTCTGCCGTGACCCGCTCGCACAGCGCCAGATCCACCCCTCCGGGGTGGTCGACGTAGATGCGCAGGGCCTCGGCGGCGGGCCGCTCGACCGCGATCAACTCGATCGTGGGGTCGAGCTCGCCCAGCCGGCGCTCGATCGTTTCCTCCAGCTCAGCGGTTTCGCTCAACTCGTCCTCTGTGCGTTTTGATTCCTATCCCTTCCCTCCCCAACCAAAAAGATAGGTGGGCCCGGGCCCACCTATCGAAAGGGTTCGGGTACGAGGAAAGCTGGCCGCCAGTATAGCCGCGGCCCCCCGACGCGCAGGCGCGGCTCACGCCTCCAACAGGAGGGTTACGGGCCCGTCGTTGACGAGCGCCACGGCCATCCGTGAGCCGAACTCCCCACGTCTCGCGCCGAGCTGATCGCAGAAGCGCTCATACAGGGGCCGGGCCAGAGCGGGCGGTGCCGCGGCGGCGAAGCTGGGCCGGTTTCCCCTGCGTGTGTCGCCGTAGAGGGTGAACTGGCTGACGCACAGGACCTCGCGCCGGCCGAGGGGGTCGTTCATCCGTCCGTCGGCGTCGTCGAACACCCTCAGGGCGCGGACCTTGTCCGCGAGGCGGTCCGCCTCTGCCTCCGAGTCGCGCCCGTCGACCCCCAGTAGCACCAGCAGCCCCGGGCCGATCGAGGCCAGCTCGGCGCCGTCGACCGAAACCGAGGCCTCGGTGACGCGCTGAACGAGTGCTCGCATACGGCGCCGGGCTAAGCAGCGGCGATGCGCAGGCGGTCGCGGTAGCGACGGTAGTCCTCGCGCTCAGGGCGGAGGTTCGAGGCCAGGGCGAGGTGATGGCGCGCCCGGTCGCGCCGTCCGCTGAGGCTCAGCGCCCGCCCCAGGCAGAACTGGGCGAAGTCGTTGACCGGATGCGTCTCGACCACGGCCTCGAACTCGGTGGCCGCCTCGGCGAACTGGCGGTTGCGGAAGTAGGCGCGGCCCAGGGCCTCGCGAACCGAGCTCTGGTCGGGGGCGCGCCGCGCGGCCTCGGCGAGCGGCACGGTCGCCTCGCCGAAGCTGGCGTCCTCGAGCAACTCGACGCCGCGGCGGTAGAGGTCGTAGGTCCCGTCGGTGGAGGTCTCAGGCACGCTTCGAGTCTAGAACCGAGCGCAAGGCTTCGACGCGGTCCAGAATCGCGTCGGCGACCACCTGCTTGGAGCTCAGCGGCACCTTGTGCGCGCCGGAGGCCTCGACGATCGTCACCTCGTTGCTCGCCGCATCGAAGCCGATGTCGGCGCGGGAGATGTCGTTGAAGACGATCGCGTCAACCGCCTTGCGCTCGAGCTTGCCGCGCGCCCGCTCGATCGCCTCGGCCCCGTGCTCGGCCGCGAAGCCGACCAGCGTCTGGCCCTCGAGGCGTTCGGCCGTGAGGCCGGCAAGGATGTCCTCGGTCTCGGCCAGCCGCAGCTCGATGCCACCGCTGCCGGCGCGCGCGAGCTTGCCCTCGCTCGTCGTCTCCGGAGTGAAGTCGGCGACGGCCGCCGCCATCAACAGCACGTGGGCGTCGGCGAACTCCGAGCGCAGCACCGCGGCCAGTTCGGCCGCTGTCTCGACGTCGATGCGGCGGAGGCCCGCCGCCTCCGGCAGGCTGACGTTGGCGGCGACGAGAGTCACCTCGGCGCCACGCCGGCGGGCGCGCTCGGCCAGGGCGAGCCCCATGCGGCCGCTGGAGCGGTTGCCGATGAAGCGCACGGGATCGATCGGCTCGCGGGTCCCGCCGGCCGATACCAGCACCCGCAGTCCATCCCAGGGGCCCGGCGCCGACGGCAGCGCCGAGGTGACCTCGCGCAGCAGAGCCTCGGGCGAGGGAAGCCTGCCGGTCCCCCACTCCCCCCGCGATGCGAGCGCGCCGGTCTCCGGCTCGATCACCTGGACTCCGCGCCCGCGCAGCGTCGCCAGGTTGGCCTGGGTCGAGGCGTCGGCGTACATGCGGTCGTTCATCGCCGGCGCGACCAGCCGCGGGCCCGGAGTGGCGAGGAAGGCGGTGGTCACCATCGAGTCGGCGATTCCGGCCGCCAGCTTGGCGATCGTGTTCGCCGAGGCCGGCGCGATCAGGTAGGCGTCGGCGTTGGCCGCGACCTCGAGGTGGCCGATCGGGTCGTGGTCGGGGACACCGTCGCCCGGGAAGGTGCCGCGCATCGGGTCGCGAGCGAACTCGCCGGTGAGCACGGGGGAGCCGACGATGCCCTCGAACGAGGCGGTGCCGACGAATCGGGTCGCCGCGGGAGTCATCAGCACGCGCACGCCGTGGCCGGCCTTGGTGGCCAGCCGCGCCAGCTCCAGTGCCTTGTAGGCGGCGATCCCGCCGCTTACACCGAGCAGGATCCGGGCCATCGAAGCTTCCTCTGGGGGTGGCTCAGGCCCGGTAGGAGAACTTGATCTTGCCCGCAGCCAGCTCCTCGAGCGCGATCGTCAGGTAGTTGCCGGTGCCGGTCTCGACCATCGGCGGTGTGTACTCCTCGTAGGAGCCCTCACCGAGGGCGCGGTAGTAGCTGTTGAGCTGGCGGGCTCTCTTCGCCGCGACGACCACCGACGCATAGTGCGAATGGGTCTGGTCGAGCAGCTTGTCTACGCGGGGATGGATGATCATCAGGCGGTGATTGTAGGGGGTGGGCGGGCGAGTCCCTCAGCCCAGCTCGCTGCGCACGATCCGGTCCAGTTCCACCGCGGCACGACCGGCGTCGTCGTTGACGACCACATGCTGGAACTCCTGCTGGGCGGCGAGCTCGTCGGAGGCGGTGCGAAGGCGCTCGGCGATCGCCTCGGCCGAGTCCAGTCCGCGGCCCTCGAGCCGGCGGCGAAGCGCATCTGAGTCGGGAGGCGCGATGAACACGAGCACGGCGTCGGCCATCGCGGCCCGCACCTGCCGGGCGCCCTGGACCTCGATCTCGAGCACGACCGAATGGCCCTCGGCCAGCCGCAGCTCGACCTCGGAGCGCAGGGTCCCGTAGCGGTGTCCGCTGTAGGTGGCGTGCTCGAGGAACTCCCCTGCCCTGGCTCGCTCGTCGAAGAGCCCAGGTGAGAGGAAGTGGTAGTCGCGCCCGTCGACCTCGCCCTCGCGGGGCTCCCGCGTGGTCGCCGAGACGGATAGCTCCAGCTCCGGCTCGCGCGCGAGCAGCTCGCGAATCAGCGTTCCCTTGCCGACGCCGGAGGGACCGGTGATCACGAAGACCTTGGCCACCTGGGCGCCTAGATGGTTGGCGCCATCTACCGGCGGAGCATGTGCACCAGCTCGGTGCGCTGGCGCTCGGAGAGGCCGCCGATCGTCTTCGACGGTGAGATCCGGCACTGGGTCAGGATCTTGTTGGCCTTGACCCGGCCGTACTTGGGCACCGCCAGGATCATGTCGAAGACCTTCGCCGAGAGGACGTACTCGGGCGGGTCGAGCAGCAGCTTCTCGATCTTCGTCTTGCCGGCCTTGAGGTCGCGCTTGAGCTGCGCGCGGGCCGAGCGGATCTCGTTTGCCTTTCCCAGGGCCCGCATCCGCTGCGCGCCGGTTCTCTCTGGAACAGCGACAGCGGAGGTGTCGACGGGAGGGGCCATCGGCGGCGGCGATCATATACCCGACGGGCAAGGGTTCAAGGGGTAGCGCGCAGTTTCGGACGAAATTCGGTTCGACCTCAACTTGAGGTACACGGGCTCGCGCCCCTAGCGGACGGCCGCCGGCGCCTCCTCCAGCTCGAGGCGGATCCTGGCCGCGGCCATCGGATCGCGGAACGAGGCGGTCCCAACGGCGACCGCGGTCGCTCCGGCGGCGATGAAGGAAGCCGCATCAGCGCCGCTCTCGATGCCGCCCATCCCGATCACCGGGATCGAGACCGCGGCCGCGACCCGGCGTGTCTGCTCCAGGGCCACCGGCTTGATCGCCGGCCCTGAGAGCCCGCCGCTGCCGGCGCCGAGCCAGGGCTCACCGGTGCCAGGGGCGATCGCGGTCGCCCGCAGCGTGTTGACCAGCGAGACGGCGTCGGCGCCGCCCTCCGCGGCCGCCGCGGCGACCCCCTCGGGCTCGGCGACGTTGGGCGTCAGCTTGACGATCAGCGGCTTCGGCGTCAGCGCCCGCAAGGCCAGCATCAGGGCCAGCGTCTCGCCCGGCTGCTCGCCGACGATCAGCCCGGACTCGACGTTCGGGCAGGAGACGTTGAGCTCGACCGCCGCGACCTCGGCGCGGCAGGCGAGACCCTCGACCAACCGAGCGAACTCCTCCCGGCTGGTCCCCATCACGGAGACGATCAGCGGCACCGGGAGCTCGGCCAGCAGCGGCAGGTCGGATTCGATGAACCCCTCCAGGCCCTTGTTCGGCAGCCCGATCGAGTTGATCATCCCGCTGGGCGTCTCGAACAGGCGCGGCGGCGGATTGCCCGCCCGCGGCTGCGGGGTGATCGTCTTCGAGACGAACGCCGCGAACGGGAAGCGCTCGACGATCACGTCTCCGAATGCCCGGCGGGCGGCGATCGCGTCGAAGGTGCCGGAGCCGTTGAGCACCGGGTGGGCGAGCCGCAGCCCGCACAGCTCGAGCCCCTGGTCGGCGCTCACCGGTGCCCGGTCCCCGCGACCAGCGCCGAGGTGATCTCGGCCGAGCGGACCACCGGCCCGTCGATGCAGAGGCGCATGAAGCCCCCGGAGGCAAGCGGCACCGCACATCCGAAGCAGGCGCCGAAGCCACACGCCATCGGCGACTCCATCGCCAGCTCCGCCGGCACGCCGCTGCGGCCGCAGAGCTCGCGCACCGCCTCCAGCATCGCCGGCGGCCCGCAGGCATAGACGACGGCCGACGCGGCCGCGTCTCCCGCCAGGATCACGGCCAGGAGGTCGGTGACGTAGCCGCGGTGCCCCGCGTGGCCGTCCTCCGAGGCGAGGCGCACCTGCTCGCATCCAAACAGGTCCTCGACCCCGCCCGAGTGGGTGCGGTCGCGAAACCCTAGCAGCACCCGTTGCGGGACCCCGTCGCGCTCGAGGCGGCGGCGAAACAGCGCCAGAGGCGCGATCCCGATCCCACCGCCGACCAGGATCGCCCCCGCCGCGTCGGCGCTGATCTCGGCCGGCATCGCGAACGGGCGGCCGAGGGGCCCGGTGAGCCACAGCCCGTCCCCCTTGGCGAGCGCCGCCAGGCGGCGCGTGCCGGGTCCCACCGCCTCGACCAGGAAGTCGAGGCGGACGCCGCCGAGCGACGGCACCGCGGCCGCCACCGAAAAGGCGCGGGGCAAGAACGGCCGGCCCCCCTCCCCACCCCAGCAATCGGCCCCGGCGAGCATGTAGAACTGGCCCGCCTCCGGCTCGGGGCCCTCGATGTCGAGCGCCGAGAAGATCCGATAGCCGCCGGTGGCGCCGGTGGCGACCACCTCGGCGCGCCGGCGCCCGGGCGGGGCTGGTACCCGCTCGGTCATCCGCTTGGGGCGTGCTCGCTGCGCGCCACCGCGTGCAGCTCCTGCAAGGAGACCGGCTCGACACCCCCCTTGCGGCGCGCGGCGATCGCGCGCGTCGCGGCGGAGGCGCCGGTCATCGTCGTGATGCAGGGGATCCCCTTGCGCACCGCGGCGGAGCGGATCTCGTAGCCGTCGGCGCGGGCGCCGCTGCCCGTGGGGGTGTTGATCACCAGGTCGACCTCGCTCTCGTGGATGAAGTCGACGACGTGCGGCGACCCATCTCCGATCTTGTTGATCGTGCGTACCGGGATCCCCATGCGGGAGACCGCCTGCGCGGTCCCGGAGGTGGCGATGACCTTGAAGCCGAGGTCGTGGAAGCGCGCGGCGAGCTGGGTCGCGGCAGCCTTGTCGGTGTCGGTGACGGTGATGAACACGGTGCCGTCGGCCGGCAGCGCGGCACCGGCGGCCTCCTGGGCCTTGCCGAATGCGCTCGGGAAGTCGTGGGCTACGCCCATCACCTCTCCGGTGGACTTCATCTCCGGCCCCAGCACCGAGTCGGTCCCGGCGAAGCGCGCGAACGGGAGCACAGCCTCCTTCACCGAGACGTGGCCGTTGTGCATCGTCGGCAGCTCCTGGTCGACCAAGCGTTCGCCCAGCATCAGCCGGCAGGCGATCTTGGCCAGCGGCGCCCCGATCGCCTTGGAGACGAAGGGCACGGTTCGCGAGGCGCGGGGGTTGGCCTCGATCACGTGCAGCTTGCCTCCGGCAACGGCGTATTGGATGTTGATCAGGCCAATCACCCCCAGCTCCAGGGCGATCCGCCGGGTGGTATCGGTGATCTCCTCGAGCATCTCGGCGCCCAGGCTCATCGGCGGGATCACGCAGGCCGAATCGCCGGAGTGGACGCCGGCCTCCTCGACGTGCTGCATGATCCCGGCGACGGCGCAGTCCTCGCCGTCGGCGAGCGCGTCGACGTCGACCTCGATCGCGTCCTCGAGGAAGCGGTCGAGCAGCAGCGGGTGCTCCTGGTCGGCCTTGACGTTGGCCTCCACATAGGCGCTCAGGCCCTCGGACGAGTAACAGATCTCCATCGCCCGGCCACCGAGCACGTAGGAGGGCCGCACCAGCAGGGGAAAGCCGACATCCTCGGCGATCACCGCGGCCTCCTCGGCCGAGAGCGCGGTCCCGTATGGAGGATGGGCGACCCCCATCCGGCGCAGCAGCGCCCCGAAGCGCCCGCGGTCCTCGGCCAGGTCGATCGCGTCCACGGGCGTCCCCAGCAGCGGCAGGCCGGCGGCCTCCAGGTCCTTCGCCAGGTGCAGCGGGGTCTGGCCGCCGAACTGGACGATCACGCCCTCGGGGTGCTCGACCTCGGCGACCGCGAGCACGTCGGGGGTGGTCAGCGGCTCGAAATAGAGGCGGTCCGAGGTGTCGTAGTCGGTCGAGACCGTCTCCGGGTTGCAGTTGACCATGACCGCGTCGCGACCCGAGTCGCGCACCGACATCGCCGCGTGCACGCAGCAGTAGTCGAATTCGATCCCCTGCCCGATCCGGTTCGGCCCGGAGCCGAGGATCATCACCGAGGCGCGATCGCCCCGCCGGACCTCACCAATCCCGAACGCGTCCTCCGCGTCGCCTCCGGGCGTGCTCGGGCTGCGGACGGGGTTGCGCTCGTGGGCGGAGTAGTAGTAGGGGGTGCGCGCCTCGAACTCGGCGGCGCAGGTGTCGACCGACTTGAACGTCCGGCTCATCCCCCCGGTCCCGTCGCCCTCGGTCGCCAGTGCCTTCAGCTCACGCAAGAACCAGGGGTCGACCGAGGTGCGCCGACCGACCTCCTCGATCTCGACGCCCCGGCGAAACGCCTCCAGCACCAGGTCGAACCGGTCCGAGGCGGGGGCCTCCAGGCGCTTCAGCAGCTGCTCGGTGTCGGTGGGCGCGACCGGATCGTCGTCGAGCTCGCGGGAGCGCATCGCCTTGGCGAAGGACTCGCGGAAGGTTCGCCCGATCGCCATCGCCTCCCCGACCGACTTCATCTGCGTCGTCAGCCGGCCCTCCGCGCCGGGGAACTTCTCGAAGGCGAAGCGCGGGACCTTGACGACGACGTAGTCGATAGTCGGCTCGAACGCCGCCGGCGTCGCCCGGGTGATGTCGTTCTCGATCTCCTCCAACGCGTAGCCGACCGCGAGCCGGGCGGCGATCTTGGCGATCGGGAAGCCGGTGGCCTTGGAGGCCAGCGCCGACGAGCGCGAGACCCTGGGGTTCATCTCGATCACGAGGATCTCGCCCGAGGCGGGATTGACGGCGAATTGGACGTTCGAGCCCCCGGTCTCGACCCCCACCGCCCTGATCACCCGCAGGGCCTGGTCGCGAAGCTCCTGGTACAGGGAGTCGCTCAGGGTCTGTGCCGGGGCGACGGTGACCGAGTCGCCGGTGTGCACCCCCATCGGATCGATGTTCTCGATCGCACAGACGACGACGACGTTGTCGTTGCGGTCGCGCATCACCTCCAGCTCGAACTCCCCCCAGCCGAGAACCGATTCCTCGACCAGCACCTGGTTGATCGGGCTCGCGGCGAGGCCCTCCGAGACGACCTGGTGAAGCTCGATCTCGGTGTGGGCCACCCCTCCGCCATGGCCCCCCAGGGTGAACGCCGGGCGGATGATCGCCGGCAGCTTCAGAGAGCCGGCGGCGAGTCCCTGCTCGGCATCGCTGACGGTGGTCACGATCGTCGACCAGGGGACCCTCAGCCCCGCGCTCTCCATCGTCTCGCGGAAGGCCTCGCGGTCCTCGGCGCGGTGGATCGCCTCGTAGTCGGCGCCGATCAGCTCCACTCCCAACCGCTGCAGGACGCCGTCGTCGTGCAGCGCCTTGGCCAGATTCAGCGCGGTCTGCCCGCCCAGCGTCGGCAGCAGCGCGTCCGGGCGCTCGCGCTCGATCACCCGGGCGACCGAGTCCGGCGTCAGCGGCTCGATGTAGGTGCGGTCGGCGAACTCGGGATCGGTCATGATCGTCGCCGGGTTGGAGTTGACCAGCACCACCTCGTAGCCCTCGGCGCGCAGCACCTTGCAGGCCTGCACCCCGGAGTAGTCGAACTCGGCCGCCTGACCGATCACGATCGGCCCGGAGCCCAGCAACATGATCCTGTGGATGTCGTCACGCCTGGGCACGGGCCATCCCCAGGAACCTGTCGAACAGGTGGCGGGCGTCGTGCGGGCCGGGGCCGGCCTCGGGGTGGTATTGGACGGTCGCCGCGGCGACGTCCTTCAGCTCGAGCCCCTCGACCGTGCGGTCGTAGAGGTTGAGGTGGGTGAGCTGCGCGGCACCGAAGTCGGTATCCCAGCCGACCGGCTCGTCGTCCTCGATCCGTGACTCGCCGGTCGGGCCCCTGACGGCGAAGCCATGATTCTGCGAGGTGATCTCGATCCTGCCGGTGCGCAGGTCCTTGACCGGATGATTGGCGCCACGGTGGCCGAAGGGCAGCTTGAAGGTCTCCAAGCCGATGGCCCGGCACAGAACCTGGTGGCCGAGGCAGATTCCGACGATCGGCCGCTCGCCGATCAGCTCACGCACGGTGTCGATGAGACCGCCGAGGGCGGCCGGGTCGCCGGGCCCGTTGGCGAGGAAGACGAGGTCGGGGTCATGGGCGAGCACGGTCTCGGCGTCGGACCCACAGGGCAGAAGCGTCAACCGGCAATCCCGCTCGCGGAATTGCCGAATGATCGAGAGCTTGATCCCGGTGTCGATGCCGACGATGTGGGGCCCCTCGCCCGGGAGCTCGACCGCTTCGGCCGGAGTCACCGTTCGGGCCAGATCGGCCCCCTCCATCGATGGCTCGGTGCCGATTCGCGCTCCGGCCTCCTGCTGGCTCAGGCCGGCCGGGAAGATCCCGCCGCGCATCGCGCCTTGATCGCGGATGTGGCGCACCAGCTCGCGCGTGTCCACCCCGGAGATCGCCGCCACCCCGCAGTCGCGCAGCCAGTCGAGCCAGCCGCCCTCGGCCGCGGCGGCGTCCTCGGCGTTCTTGCCCTCGCGCATGACGACGCCGCGCACGTGGGCGCGGTCGGACTCCATCGCCGCGGCCCCGACCCCGTAGTTGCCGACCAACGGGTAGGTGAAGGTGATGATCTGGCCGGCATAGGAAGGATCGGTCACCGCCTCCTGATATCCCGTCATCGCCGTGTTGAAGACGACCTCGCCGGTGGTCGCGCCGTCGGCGCCGCAGAGCTCGCCGTCGCTCCGGGTGCCGTCCTCCAGCAGCAGGTACCCCGCCTCGCCGCTGATCACGGATTCGGGGCGAAGTCGAGGACCAGCTTCTGCACCTGCTTGAACTCGTCCGTCCCGGCGCGTCCGACGAGCTCGAACAGCGCCGTCTCGACGCTGGTGACGACGGCGCCGGCGCGCTCCATCTTCTCCAGACCGATCCGCCTGTTGTCCTCGGTGCGTGAGCCGACGGCGTCGCCGGCGACGTGAACCTCGACCCCCCCGGCGAGCAGGTCGAGGGTCGTCTGGTTGACGCAGACGTGGGTCTCGACCCCGCAAACCAGCGCCTGACCGCGGCCTGCGAGGTCGAAGCCGTCGGCCTTCGACGCCGCGAACACGAGCTTTTCAATCGGCTCCGTCCCCGCGGGCAGCGCCTCCGCGACCTCTGCAACCGTCGCCCCCAGGCCCCTCGAGTACTGCTCGGTCACCAACACCGGGATGCCGAGGGCCTCGGCGCCGCGCGCCAGCGTCGCAATCGCCTTGGCGATCCCGTCGAACCCCGGGATCGCCTTGCGGAAGGCCTCCTGGACATCGACGACGACCAGCGCCGTTCGCTCCGGGTCGAGCCTGCCCGCCGTGCTCACTCGGCGACCCCGACGGCGAAGCTGCGCTGCCGGTAGGCGACCCCGCCCGCGGCGACGGTCATCAGCACCCTGCCGCGCAACCGGTTGCCGTTGAAGCACGAGTTCTCAGAGCGGCTCTCCCAGCCGTCGGCCCCGGCCTCCCACTCGGCCTCGGGGTCGAACAGGACCAGGTTCGCCTCGCTTCCCTTGGCGAGGCTGGGCAGGTCGAGGTCGAACGACGCCGCCCCGGCGCTCATCCGGTCGACCAGGGTCGCCAGCTCGAGCGTCCCCGGCAGGACCAGCTCGGTGTGCAGCACGGCGAATGCCGTCTCCAGGCCGGTGACCCCCATCGCCGCCTGTTCGAACGGGACCTCCTTCGACTCCGGGGGATGCGGGGCGTGGTCGGTGGCGACGCAGTCGATGATCCCCGACCGCAGGCCCTCGATCAGGGCCTGGCGGTCATCCTCGCTGCGCAGCGGCGGGTTCATCTTCAAGCCCGCGTCGAGGGATCGCACCTGTTCGTCGGTGAGCGTCAGGTGATGCGGGGTGGCCTCGCAGCTGATCGCTATCCCCCGTTCCTTGGCGGCGGCCACGACCTCGACCGACTCCCGCGCCGAGAGGTGCTGCACGTGGATGCGGGCGTCCTCGAACTCGGCGAGCGCCGCGTCGCGGGCGATCATCGTCGACTCCGAGACGGAGGGGATGCCCTCCAGGCCGAGGATCGCCGAGACGGGGCCCTCGTGCATGACGCCGCCGCCCGACAGCCCGGGATCCTCCTCGTGCAGGGCGAGCTGGCCGCCGACCAGGCGCTGGTACTGGAGCGCGCGGCGCAGCACCCTGGCGCTGCGGATCGGCAGGCCGTCGTCCGAGAAGCCCGCGGCACCGGCCTCCGCCAGCTCCGCCATCTCGGTCAGCTCCTCCCCCGCCATCGCGCGGGTGACCGTCGCCAGGAAGCCGACCGGGACCGACGCCTCGGCCGAGGCGCGCTCGCGCAGGGCGCTGATGTCGGCGGCGGTGTCCACCGGCGGCCGGGTATTGGCCATCGCCAGGATCCCGCAGTAGCCGCCGGCGGCGGCCGCGCGCGACCCGGTCTCGACGTCCTCGACGTCCTCCTGGCCCGGCGTGCGCAGGTGGACGTGCGGGTCGAAGAAGGCGGGAAAGACGCGCATCCCCTCGGCGTCGATCACCTCCCCATCATCCTCGCCGACGCTTCCCGGCTCGGCCAGCTCGGCCAGCTCGCCACCGCGCACGACAAGGTCGAAGACGCCGTCGATCCCGGCCCGCGGGTCGAGCAGCCCGGCGCGCCTCAACACCAGGTCGGGGCACGGCACCCCCTTCCCCCGCCAGTCCAGTTGGCTAATTGCTCTCATCGGCTGGACCTGCCGCCACGCCGGCGCCCGAACCCGGCGACACCGGACGAATCCGAGCAAGCTCGGATCACCGGTCGCCTTCGGCTCCCTGAGAGGATGTCGCCGGAGTGATTCACGCGGGCTCGCCGATCGGCGTCGGCGCGGTCAGCTCGACGTCGTCAGCGAGCTCGCGGGCGCTGGGCGGACGGTCGCTGCCGGTGAGCAGCTCGTAGATGATCGCCATCCGCACCACCAGGCCGCTGGCGACCTGGGCGGCGATCAGCGAGCTGGGCCCGTCGATCACCTCGGCGGAAAGCTCGACCCCGCGGTTGACCGGCCCCGGGTGCATCAACAGCTGGCGCGGGCCCAGGCGCCGCGAGTCGATCTGGAAGTGGGTCGCGTACTCGCGGATCGAGGGAACGAAGGACTCGCTCATGCGCTCGCGCTGCATCCGCAGGGCGTAGACCACGTCGGCCTCGTCCAGTCCCTCGAGCCCGTAGGCGACCTCGCAGTCGAGCACCTCCTGGATCCCGCGCGGGATCAGCGTCGGCGGGCCGGCGAGGGTCACCTCGGCGCCCATCGCGCGAAAGGCCAGCGCGCAGGATCGCGCCACCCGGCTGTGGAGGACGTCGCCGACGATCCAGATCCGCTTGCCGTCGAGCTCGCCCAGTCGCTGCCGCAGCGTGTGCACGTCGAGCAGCGCCTGGCTGGGGTGCTCGTGCTTGCCGTCGCCCGCGTTGATCACCGCGGCGTCGGTCCAGTGGGTGACCAGCTCTGCGGCTCCGGCGTGGGGCGAGCGGATGATGATCGCCGCCGGCCCGTAGGCGCTGAGGGTGGAGATCGTGTCCTTCAGCGACTCGCCCTTGTCCACCGCGGAGCCGGCCGCCTTGACCGAGACGACGTCGGCCGAGAGGCGCTTGGCGGCGAGCTCGAACGAGGAGCTGGTGCGGGTGCTCGCCTCGTAGAAGAGGCTGACGATGGTCCGCCCCCGCAGGGTCGGCACCTTCTTGATGTCTCGCCGTCCCACCTCGGCGAAGCTCTCGGCTCGCTCGAGGATGCGCTCGATCTCGGCGCGATCCATCCCCTCGATCGCCAGCAGATGCCTCATTCGTCCTCCTCGCCGCCGGCCGCGGCTGCCTCGAGCGCCCGGTCGATCGATACCTCGTCGAACCCGTCGGCCTCCACCACCCTGACGTAGACCCGCTCCTCGCGCGCCGTCGGCAGGTTCTTGCCGACGTAGTCGGGGCGGATGGGAAGCTCGCGATGCCCGCGGTCGATCAGCGCCGCTAGCTGCACCCGCCCGGGCCGCCCGTAGTCGAACAGCGCCTCAATCGCGGCTCGTGCCGTGCGCCCGGTGTAGAGGACATCGTCGACGAGGACCACCGTGCGGCCGGCGAGGTCGAAGTCGAGGTGCGAGGCGTGCACCACCGGCTGCGCGTCCGGCTCGCGATCGTCGACGTCGTCGCGGTAGAAGGAGATGTCGATGTCGCCCAGCGGGACCTCGGATCCCGAGAGCTCGCCGATCAGCGCCTGCAGGCGGGCCGCCAGCAGGGCTCCGCGCGTGTGGATGCCGACGATGGCGAGGTTCTCGCCAGCGGGGTTCTTCTCGATGATCTCGTGCGCGATCCGCACCAACGTGCGACGCAGATCGTCACGATCGAGCACGACCCTTTGCAGGTCTTCCAAAACGCGCCCCTTCCTGGTCTCTCCGGACCGGGTTAAAGGAACCGACGCCGTGACCGTAGCAGGACACTCGGCGATCGCATCGCCCGCGGGCGATGCGATGATCCCGAGACGATGAAGATGAGCGAGGGAACGCGCGAGGCGATCGCCATCCACCAGGCGGCCGGCAGCCGCTTTGAGGCCGGCGGAGTCGCCAGCTTCGTCCGCGAGCGGGGCGACGGCGGCGCGGTCGTCTGCGTCCATGGGGTTCCGACCAGCTCCTACCTCTACCGCAAGCTGGTTCCGGAGCTGGCGAGCCAGGGGCTGCGCGCGATCGCCTTCGACCTTCCCGGGCTCGGCCTCGCCGAGCGCCCGCGGGACTTCGACTATTCCTGGTCGGGGCTGTCGCGCTGGACGGGTGCGGCGATCGACGCCCTCGAGATCGACCGCTGCCACCTCGTGGTCCACGACATCGGCGGCCCGATCGCCCTCGAGTGGGCGATCCGCAATCCGGACCGGGTGCTGTCGGTGACGGCGCTGAACACGCTGCTCGACGTCGCCACCTTCCGCCGCCCCTGGGTGATGGCACCCTACGCCCGGCGGGGGATCGGCGAGGCCTGGCTGGCGCTGCTCCGGCCCGGCCTCGGCTCAGAGATCTTCTACCGCCAGGGGATCGCCGACCGCTCGGCGACCCCCCGGGCCGAGGTCCAGGTGCACATCCACCTGCTCAAGCACCGCGATCGCGGGCGCGCGTTTCTGCGGATCATGCGCGGCTTCGAGCTGACCGAGGACAAGCAGAGGTTCCTCTGGGAGGGGCTGGCGGACCGCGCCTGGCCGGCCCGGATCGTCTGGGGCGAGCGCGACCCGGCGCTGGGCCTCGACCGCCTCGAGGCTGTAAGCCGGGCGCTCGACACCGACGACGTCACCCTGCTGCCGGCCAAGCACTTCCTCCAGGAAGACCAGTCGCCCGCGATCGCCGGCGCGGTCGGCGACCTGGCCGCCCCCCTGGGCTAGCCGGCCTGCGTCCTCCGGGGCCGCGCGCCTCGCTCGATCAGCCGCGGCCTGCCCCGTTCGGGGAAGGGGATCTCGACGATGTCGAAGTCGCGTGGCGCCTCCGTGCCGGCGAACACCTCTCGAGCCTCGGCCAGCAGCTCGCGGACGTCGTAGCGGGTCGAGGCGTGAACGAGCGCGAGCATCTGAACGGCGGCGTCGCGCGCCAGCTCCGCGGCCTGGCGTGCGGTCGAATGCCCGGTCTCGGCGGCGCGCTCGGACTCGGCGTCGGCGAAGGATGCGTCGTGGACCAGCAGCTGGGCGTCGTCAGCGGCCAGCCGGGTCATCTCGCAGGGGGCGGTGTCCCCGGTGATCACGACCTTGCGCCCGGCCCTCGGCTCGCCCATCACCTGCGACGGCGTGACCACGCCGTCGGCCCCGGTCACCTCCGTTCCTCGCTGCAGCCTTCCCAGGTCGGGCCCGTCTGCGACCCCCAGCTCGGCTGCGCGCTCGGCGTCGAGGTGGCCCGGCCGCTCGTCCTCGACGATCGCGTAGCCGTAGGCGCGTACCCGGTGCGACACACCGAACGAGCGCACCTCATAGCCGTCGTAGCGGATCGCCTCTCCGTCCTCCAGCTCGACCAGCTCGAGCTCATAGGAGATCCGCCCAAAGACCCTCGCCAGCGACTTGAACAGCTCCCGAAGCCCAGGCGGACCGACCACCCGCAGGGGACGCTCGCGCGCGGTCAGGTCGTAGGTCTTCAGCAGGCCCGGGATGCCGAGGTAGTGGTCGGCGTGGAAATGCGTCAGGTAGATCTCGTCCACCTGCACGAGACCGGTCGAGCGCTGCATCTGGCGCTGGGAACCCTCGCCACAGTCGAACAGCAGCCGGTCACCGCCCAGCCGGGTCAGCACGCAGGCGGTCGCGCGCCGCGCCGTGGGCACGGATCCGCCGGTCCCCAGGAAGACGAGATCGAGGTCCATCGGCCTACGGTAGCCGCGGCGCTGGTCTGCCCGGCGCCACCCTCGGGCCATCTAGACTGCCCCGCGGGCGCCCGTAGCTCAGCTGGATAGAGCGCCGCCCTCCGGAGGCGGAGGCCGCAGGTTCGAATCCTGCCGGGCGCGTTGAACGACCCATCACCCCGAAGGCGAGGCGGCCGGCCGCGCCTGCGGATGGGTGCGGTACCACTCGATCGTCCGGCGCAGCCCGTCGTCCAGGCCGATCCGCGGGGCCCAGCCGCAGCGCTCGCGCAGCTTCGACGGATCGACCCACTGGCGGTCGATCTCGCCGGCCGGGTTCCCCGCGCCGCGGATCTCGGGCTCGACGCCGGTGCCCGCCAGCTCGGCGATCCGCGCGACGACGTCGCCGACCGAATGCGGCTCGCCGCCGCCGGCATTGAAGGCCTCGCCGCCGACGTCGTCGCGGTCGAGCGCGGCGGCGATCACCAGGTAGGCGGCCGCGGCGTCCGAGACGTGGAGGAAGTCACGCTGCGGCGAGCCGTCGGAGCGCAGCACCGGCGAGCGGCCCTCGAGCGCGGCGCAGACGGCCTCGGGCACCAGGCGCGAGAAGTTGAGGTCGCCGCCGCCGTAGATGTTGGCGAAGCGGGTCACGGCCACCGGCACCCCGTAGGAATGCCAATAGCTGCGCGCGATCAGGTCGGCCGCCGCCTTCGAGACCTCATATGGAGCCGTCGGCCGCAGCGCGAAGTCCTCGCGGTAGGGAAGCTCGGAGTGAGCGCCGTAGGCCTTGTCCGAGGACGCGACCACGACCCGCTCGGTCTCGGCCCGCCTGCAGACGTCGAGCAGGGTCCAGGTGCCGCGGACGTTGGTCTCGAACCCGCGCGTCGGCGAGGCCTGGACGGTGGCGACGATCGTCTCGGCGGCGAGGTGGAAGACCGAGTCGATCGCGTGCTCGGAGAAGGCTCGTGCCAGCACCTCGGCGTCGTTGAGATCGCCGCGGACGTCGTCGATTTCCCCCTCGAGCCCGAGCAGCTCCAGGGTCGAGGCGGGGCGCTCGGAGCGGCCCGAGTCCAGCGCGACCACCCGCGTTCCCTGCTCGAGCAGCGCCTTCACCAGCCAGGCGCCGACGAAGCCACGCGCTCCGGTGACCAGCGCCGTGCCGGCGCTCACGGACCCCCGCCGACCGGCTCGCGCTCCCAGATCACCCAGGGCGCGCTGCCCGCATCCCAGAGATCGTTGAGGACGACCGCGTCCTTGTAGGTGTCCATGCAATCCCAGAATCCCGCGTGGCGGTGCGCGTGCAGGCGGCCATCGGCGGCGGCGCCTTGCAGTGGCGCCCGCTCAAGCACGCTGGAGGGATCCAGCCGCTCGAGGAACGCCGGCTCGACCACCATGAAGCCGCCGTTGACCCAGTGGTCGAGGCGCGGCTTCTCCTCGAACCCGCTGACCCGGTCGTCGTCGTCGACCACGGCCACTCCCCACTGGCTGTGGGGGCGGACCACTGTCAGCGTCGCCAGCGCGCCCCGGCCTCGGTGCGCCGCGGCCAGCGCCGCCAGGTCGATGTCGGCGACGCCGTCGGCGTAGGTGAGCTGGAAGGCCCCCTCGCCGAGCCTGGCGGCGGCGAGCGCCAGACGCCCCCCGGTGGGGGTGTCCTTGCCGGTGCGCACGCACTCGATCTCGAGCGCCTCCGGCCACTCGGTCGCGGCGACGAAACGCTCGATCATCTCGCCGAGGTGGCCGGTGAGCAGGAGGAAGCGCCGCTGCCCCTGGGCGGCGTAGATGCGGATCACGTGCCAGAGGATCGGTCGGCCGCCGATCTCCACCAGCGCCTTGGGGATTGCGTGCGTGTGCTCCTGCAGCCGCGTCCCGCGGCCACCGCAGAGGATCGCGACTGGCTCCGGCCCAGCCACCCGGGGGGTTCAGCCCCCGGCGACCGCCGGCAGGATGGTCACCTCGTCGCCGTTGGACAGTGAGGTCTCGAGCCCGTCCTGGAAGCGGATGTCCTCTCCCGAGACGTAGACGTTGACGAACCGCCGCAGGGCGCCGTCCTCGGTGATCCTCGCCCGCAGATCTGAGTGCTGGTCGAAGACGGCGTCGAGAGCCTCGCCGACGGTCTCCCCGTCGACCTCGACCTCGCTCTCGCCCTTGGTGACGCCGCGAAGCTGCGCCGGGATCTTGACCGTGATCGCCATCACCGGGAAATCTAGCGCTCAGGCGGCCGCGGGCTGGACGCAGGCGGCGCTTGCCTCGAAGTCGGCGAGCGTCGGCTCGATCTCCGTCATGCGGAAGCTGTCACGGGTGGCGTCGAGCGTCTTCAGGCCCTCCCCCGTGATCGCCACCACGACCCGCTCCGAGTGATCGATCTCGCCCGCCTCGGCGAGCCGGCGCAGGGTGGCGACGGTGACGCCGCCGGCGGTCTCGGTGAAGATGCCGGTGGTTTCGGCGAGCAGGCGGATCCCGTCGCGGATCTCGTCATCGCTGACCGCGGTGACCGAGCCTCCGGTCCGCCGCGCCAGCTCCAGCGCGTAGGGGCCGTCGGCGGGGTCGCCGATCGCGAGGCTCTTGGCGATCGTGTCCGGGCGCGTCGGCTTGCAGATCTCCCACCCTTGCGCGTAGGCCTGGGCCACCGGCCCGCAGCCTTCGGCCTGGGCGCCGCTGAAGGCCGGCAGCTCGCCCTCGACCAGCCCGAGGTCGATCCAATCCTGGAAGCCGCGCCCGATCCGGGTGAACAGCGAGCCCGAGGCGATCGGGCAGACGATTCGATCGGGAAGCTGCCACCCGAGCTGCTCGACGACCTCGAAGGCGACCGTCTTCGACCCCTCCGAGTAGTAGGGACGGAGGTTGACGTTGACGAATGCCCACGGGCGCGTCTCGCACAGCTCCGTGCAGAGGCGGTTGACGTCGTCGTAGTTGCCGTTGACGCCGACCAGCTCGGTGCCGTAGACGCTGGTGGCGAGCAGCTTCTGCTCCTCGAGGTCGGCGGGCACGAACACATACGAGTCGAGGCCGGCGGCGGCGGCGTGTGCCGCGACCGCGTTGGCGAGGTTGCCGGTCGAGGCACAGGCGAGCGTCGTGAAGCCGAGCTCGCGCGCCTTCGCCACGGCGACGCCGACGACGCGGTCCTTGAACGAGTGGGTGGGGTTGGCGGCGTCGTTCTTGACGAACACCTCACCCAGCCCGAGGCGCTCGGCCAGCCGGTCGGCGCGCACCAGCGGCGTCATCCCCGGCTCCAGCGAGGTGCGAGTCGAGGGGGGACGCTCCTCGAACGGGAGGAAGTCGGCGTAGCGCCAGATGCCGGGGCTGCCGGCCTGGATCTTGCGCCGCGCCTCCGCGGGGTCGAGCCCGGAGTGGTCATAGGCGACCTCCAGGGGGCCGAAGCACTGCTCACACACATAGCGAGCCTCCAGCGGGTAGCCGGCCTCGCATTCCTTGCACCGCAGACCTGTGACGGCCATTAGTCGTTCCTCGCTCTCTGTCCCGATTCGCTTGTGCTCAACGAAAGAACCTCCACCCGGTGCGAGTAGAGGTCCGTCTCGGGACTTCAACTCACATCTGTCAGGCAATCCACCTGCTGGAATTGGCACCTTCCCCTCAGCTCTCGCTTCGGGGGGGTTGCCGGGGTTTCAACGGGCCAGTCCCTCCACCCCTCTAGATGTGGCGGTTATGTGCTGCGCAATATAGCAAGCGGTTTGGCGCCTGCAAGCCGGTTGCCATGACCCGCTCCCGCGGCCCGGCTGCGGGTACCCTAGGGCCAGTCATGGACCCGCGAGCGAGCGAATCGAGCCAAGCCGATGCCGAGCCTTCCGAAGCCCAGGCTGCGCCGCAGCGCACGCGGCGCCGCGCTCGCCTCATCCCCTGAGCCTCAGCGCGAGCGCACCCCCAACGTCGAGGCGATCGCCGGCGAGGGCCTGCGCTGGGTCAACATCGAGCGCCCGTCCACGCTCGAGATGGGCTGGCTCGAGGAGCACTTCGACTTCCACCCGCTGGACCTGGAGGACGTGCTATCGCGCAACCAGCGGCCGAAGATCGACGAGTACGACGACTACCTGTTCATCGTCCTCCACTTCCCGGTGTTCGACCGGGCCGTCGGCCGCCTGAACGCGGGCGAGCTCGACATCTTCGTCGGCCGCGACTTCCTCGTCACCATCCCCAACCAGCCGCTGCAGCCGGTCGAGTACCTGTTCGAGCGCTGCCGCGCCAAGCAGGAGCTGCGAGAGCAGCACTTCTCCAAGGGCTCCGGCTACCTGCTCTACCGGATCGTCGACGACAGCTTCGACTACTGCTTCCCGATGCTGCGAAAGATCGGCAACAAGCTCGACGCCGTCGAGGACGAGATCTTCGAGGGCCGCTCCGAGGAGATCGTGCGCGACATCTCCAACGTCAAGCAGGAGATCATCAACTTCCGCAAGGTGATCCGCCCGCAGCGGACGGTGCTGCGCGACCTCGAGAACTCCAAGCAGGCCTTCCTCGCCCCGACCGAGGGTGAGCTCGAGGTCTACTTCGACGACATCGCCGACGCGCACGAGCGCATCTGGGACATGCTCGAGAACTACAAGGAGGCCGTCGAGGCCCTCGAGGACACCAACGAGTCGGTGCTCTCTCACCGAGTCAACGACATCCTCCGCGTGCTCACCGCGTTCAGCGTGGTCATCCTGCCGCTGACCCTGATCGCCAGCCTCTGGGGCATGAACGTGGGGGTCCCCGGCGAGGGCGACCCGGCGGGCTTCTGGATCATCGTCGGCGCGATGGCGGCCCTGCTGGTGGGGATGCTCAGCTACTTCCGCCGCCGCGGCTGGCTGTAGTCGCGACGCCATCCCTAGGATGCGGCCGTGTGGCCACGCAACGCATCTGGGCGCCGTGGCGCCTCGCCTACGTGACGGACGCCTCCAAGGACTCCGCCGACGAGTGCATCTTCTGCGCCAAGCCGGCCGAGTCAGATGACCAGGCCAACCTGATCGTCCACCGCGGCGATCGCTGCTTCGTCATCCTCAACCTCTACCCGTACACGAACGGGCACCTGATGGTGGCGCCGTTCGAGCACGTCGCCAGCATCACCGCCTTGGACACCGAGACGACGGCCGAGATCATGGCCCTGGCTCAACGGGCGATGTCCGCCTTGGAGGAGCGCTACGAGCCTCACGGCTACAACGTCGGCTTCAATCAGGGCCGCGTCGCCGGCGCCGGCGTCGAGCACCACATCCACATGCACGTCGTCCCGCGCTGGGGCGGCGACACGAACTTCATGCCGGTACTTGCCGACACCCGGGTGATGCCGCAGACGCTCGAGCAGACCTACGAGGCACTGGGAGGCGCCTTTGACTAGCCCCCCGGTGAAGACGCCGCCTGGGATCTTCAAGGCCTACGACATCCGCGGCCTCTACGGATCCGAGATGGACGGCGACACCGCCTACCTCATCGGCCGCGCCTTCGCCCGGGTGCTCGCCGACCTGCGGGGCAAGCGCACGACCGACCTCCGGGTCGGCCTCGGCCGCGACATGCGCCTGCAGGCGCCGGAGATGAGCGGGCGGCTGCGGGAGGGCCTGGTCGAGGAGGGCTGCCACGTCCTCGACGCCGGCCTGGTCGCCACCGAGATGCTCTATTTCCTCGTCGGCTCGCGCAAGCTCGACGGCGGCGCGATGGTGACCGCGTCTCACAACCCCAAGGCGTACACCGGGGTGAAGCTCGTCCGCGAGGGAGCGCTGGCGCTCTCGGGCGACGCCGGGATCGGCGACGTCCGGGACCTGATCGAGCGCGGGCTGCCGCCGCCGCCTGGCGGCGGCTCGATCGAGGCGATCGATGTTTACGAGGAATTCGACCAACACGCGCTCTCCTTCATCGACGCCGATTCGATCAGGCCGATCAAGCTTGTCGTCGACGGTGGCAACGGCATGGCCGGGCCGATGATCGGGCCGCTGCTGGAGCGCCTCGGGCTCGAGCCGACCACGACCTACTGGGTTCCCGATGGCGAGTTCCCCGACCACGAGCCCAACCCGCTGCTCGAAGAGAACCGCCAGTTCGTGGTCGACCGCGTGCTCGCCGAGCAGGCCGACCTGGGGATCGCCTGGGACGGTGATGCTGACCGCTGTTTCTTCATCGACGGCGAGGGCGCGTTCGTCGACGGGGACTTCCTCACGGCGCTGCTGGCACGCCACGTGCTCCAAAACGAGCCCGGCGCGACGATCCTCTACGACGTCCGCGCCAGCCGCGCGGTCCCGGACATGGTCACCAGCCTCGGTGGCAAGGCGCAGATCAACCGGGTCGGACACGCCTACTTCAAGCAGGCCCTGCGCACCTACGACGCGGCCTTCGGCGGCGAGGTCTCCGGCCACTACTACTTCCGCGACTTCTGGTGCGCGGACTCGGGCACGATTCCGGCCCTGCTCGTCCTCGAGCTGCTGTCGACCCAGAAGCGCACGCTGGCGGAGCTGGTCGGTGCCCTGCGCGAGCGCTACTTCATCTCCGGCGAGATCAACTCCGAGGTCTCAGACCAGGAGGCGAAGATGCGCGAGATCGCCGAGCTCCACGCCGACGCCGAGGTGAGCTGGCTCGACGGCGTCTCGGTCGATTACCCCGACTGGCACTTCAACGTGCGCCCGTCCAACACCGAGCCACTGCTGCGCCTCAACCTCGAGTCGCTCGTCTCGCACGCGGACATGGAGCAAAGGAGAGACCGCGTTTTGGAGCTGATCAGAGCATGAGGCACGGGCGAAGCGCGACCAGAGCTCGCTCCTGGCGCGAAGCGCCGTGAGCGGTGCGGAGCAGGCGCTGGCCACGGCGGCCGAGGCGGGAATCCATCGCCTGGGGATCCCGACGCCCTTCGCCGTCGGGCGGGTCAACTGTTACCTGATCGAGGACGAGCCGCTGACGCTGGTCGACACCGGCCCCAACTCCGGCACGGCCCTGGACGAGCTCGAGCGCCAGCTCGCGGACCTGGGTCACCGGATCGAGGACCTCGGCTTGGTCATCCTCACCCATCAGCACATCGACCACGTCGGCCTGATCGAGATCATCGTCAATCGCTCCGGGGCCGACGTGGCGGCGATCGACGTCGCCGTCAACCGCTTGCGGAACTTCGACGAAGACGCCGAGCGAGACGACGAGTTCGCCGGTGCGCTGATGCGCCGCTACGGGATCCCCGACGACGTCGTCACCGCCCTGCGCTCGGTCTCGCGCAGCTTCCGCGGCTGGGGAGCACGCGCCGAGGTCACCAGGCCGCTGGCCGACGGCGAGCGGCTCGAATTGCGCGACCGCACCCTTGAGGTGCAGCATCGCCCCGGCCACAGTCCCTCCGACACCGTCTTCTGGGACGCCGACCGCCGGATCCTGCTCGCGGCCGACCACCTGATCGCGCACATCTCCTCCAACCCGCTGCTCTCGCGCCCGCTCGACGACTCCGCCGAGCGCCCGCGCGCGCTGGTCAACTACATCGCCTCGCTGCGCCGCACCCGCGAGCTGCCGGCCGAGATCGTGCTCTCAGGCCACGGCGAGCCGATCACCGACCACGTGGCGCTGATCGACGAGCGACTGGCGATGCACCGCAAGCGCGCGAACAAGCTCCGGGCCCTGATCGAGCAGCGCCCGCTGTCGGCCTACGAGCTCGCCCAGGAGCTGTGGGGCAACGTCGCCGTCACCCAGGCCTTCCTCACCCTCTCGGAGGTCGTCGGCCACGTCGATCTGCTGCTCGGCGCCGGGGCCGTGCGCGAGGTCGAGGGGCCGGACGGCATCGCCCGCTTCGAGTCCGTGGCCAGGTGATGGCGGTCACCGGCGGCACGGTCGCACCCCCCTCGCCGCCGCGCTTCGAGGCCGGCGCCGGCGCCGCCAGGACTTCGCGCTCGGCCCGCAAGAAGCGGATGCTGATCATCGTCAATCCCTACGCGACCACGGTCTCCGACCGGCTCAAGAACCTCGTCGTCTACGCCCTCCAGGGCCGCTACCGGGTGGAGGCCGTCTCCACCCAGGCGCAGAACCACGCCACCCGGATCTGCCGCGAGGCTCGCGAGGAGGGCTACGACATCGTCGTCGCCTTCGGAGGCGACGGCACCCTGAACGAGGTCGCCAACGGCCTCGCGGGGACCGAGGTGCCGGTCTCGGTGCTGCCGGGGGGCTCGACCAACGTCGTCGCCCGCACCCTGGGCATCCCCAACGACGTCGTCGATGCGACCGAGCACCTGCTGGGGCTCGCCGACCGCCTTCAGCCCCGGCCGATCGACCTGGGCACCGTCAACGACCGCCGCTTCGTCTTCGCCTGCGGCGCCGGGCTCGACGCGACCGCGGCCCGCCGGGTCGACGCCAATCCGCGCCTGAAGGCGCGCGGCGGCCGCTGGTTCTACACCTGGGCCGCCGTCTCCGGGTTCTACACGCAGTACCTGCGCAACCCGATCCGGATGCGGGTCGAGGTCGAGGGCGCCGAGCCGACCGAGGGCGTCACCACGCTGGTGCAGAACTCGGACCCATTCACCTATTTCGGGGAGCAGCCGATCCGGGTCTGCGAGGACGCCGCGATCGACAACGGCACGCTCTCGGTAGGGGTGCTTCGGCGTGCCGCCCAGCGCGACGTGCCGACGATCGCAGCCCGAGCCCTGGCGCTGCGTCTCAGCGTTCCGCAGCATCGCCATGTCGATCACTTCGACGGCGTCACCAAGGCGCGGCTCGAGTCGGTCTCGACCGATCGCGAGGGCCGGATCAGGCCAATTCCGGTGCAGGTCGACGGCGACTACATCGGCGACCACGCCGAGCTCGACCTCGGGATCGAGCCCGGGGCGCTGATGATCATCGCCTAGTGGCGGACTGCGTCTTCTGCTCGATCGTCGCCGGCGAGACCGACGCCCATCTCGTCTTCGAGGACGAGGTCTCCATCGCCTTCCTCGACACGCGACCACTCTTCCCCGGACACTCGCTGCTGATCCCCCGCAAACACCACGAGACGCTCTGGGACCTCCCCGACGAGCTCGTGGGGTCGCTGTTTGTCAACGCCCGCCGCGTCTCCGAGGCGATCCGTGAAGCGACCGGCTCGCAGGGGGCGTTCGTCGCGCTCAACAACGTCGTCAGCCAGTCCGTGCCCCACCTCCACGTCCACCTCGTCCCCCGAAACCGAAAGGACGGCCTGCGCGGCTTCTTCTGGCCGCGCAGCAAGTACCCCAGCGACGCCGAGGCCGCCGCGACCGCGGCGAGGATCCGCGCTCAACTCGAACGCTGACCCCACCACCCACCTACGCTGGTCGAACTTCTTCCCGGCCCCCGAGCGAAATGTCGACCAGCGGGCGGAGGCGGCACTCGCCCACGGGACGCCGTCGCGGTGCGACTATCAGGCCGCACTCGCCCACGGGCCGCTACCGCGGTGGGACCTATCCGGCGCTGTTGGCGCTGCGGTAGCCGACGTTGTGGGCGACCAGCCCGGCGCCGTCGATCAGGCGAAACGCGGCCTGGTCGCGCTCGCCGCGCAGCGCGTGGCGGGTCGCGTCGGCGCCGGCGCGCAGCAGCTCGCGGGGCGAGAGCGGCCAGCGGCCCGAGAGCCCCGGGTAGCGCTCGTTCAGCCAGCGTGAGCCGGCGCCGTAGCGGGCGAAGGTCCCCAGCAGCGCCGAGACGCTCTCGCGGTGGCGGTGGCGCACCAGCGCCCCCGGGCGGAACTCGAGGCTCCAGCCGGCGTCCCGGAGGCGAAGGCAGAGGTCGACGTCGCCGCCCGAGCGGATCCCCTCGACGAAGCCGTCCAACTCGTCGAAGGCCCGACGGCGGACCATGAGGTTGCCGGTCGCCGCCACCGTCCGCCCGCGCCCGTAGAGCCCGTCGGTCTGGCTCAGGACCTTGCGGTCGCGCGCGTAACGGGCGGCGAGGGCGTCCTGCCCGGGCTCGCCGACGATCTCGCCGGCCATCGCCCCGGTACGCTCGGCCGGGGGCTGGGCGAAGTAGGCGTCGAGCAGGCCCGAGCCCGGCGCGCAGTCGGCGTCGATGAACAGGATCCAGTCCCCTTTCGCGGCCGCGGCGCCGGCATTCCGCGCGTGGTAGGAGCTCTGCTCGCGGATCGCGGGCACGACCCGGGCGATGTCCCTGAGAGTCGCGGCCGCGCCGCCGGAGTTATCGGCGACGATCAGCTCGTCGGCGTCGTCGAGGCCGATCCCGGCGAGCGCAGTCCGCAGCGGCTCGACTTCGGTGGTGGTGCCCCCGAACGGCACCACCACGCTGACGGCCGGGCGACCCCTCGGCACCGGAGGCGCTACTCGCCCGGGGTGATCCGGTAGGCGTCGAACACCGACTCGACGTTGCGCAGCCGGTTGATGCAGTGGCGAAGCTGCTCGGTGTCGCCGACCTCGACCACGAAACGGTTCTTGACCATCGGGTGCTTGGTCGAGCAGGAGGCGTCGAGGATGTTGATCCCGGCCTCGGAGAAGGCCCGGGAGAGGTCCTCGAGCAGGCGGGTGCGATCCCAGGCGTCCACCTGCAGCTCGACCCGGTAGGAGGTGGAGTTGTCCCCGTCCCAGGAGACGTCGGTGAAGCGCTCCGGCGCCCTGCGCAGGGCGACAACGTTCTTGCAGTCCTCGCGGTGGATCGTGATCCCCCGCCCGAGCGAGACGTAGCCGACGATCTCGTCGCCGGGAACCGGCCGGCAGCACTTGGCGAGGCGGATCATGACGTCGCTGACGCCCTTCACCTCGATCCCGAAGCTGGAGGCGTCCTCGGTCCGGCGCCGGGGCTCGTCGCGGCCCTCGAGGACGCTCGCCAGGGAAGCCTCGGTGGTGTCGCCGGCGACGGCCTCGCCCTGCTTCAGGCGCTGGAAGACCTTGGTCGTCACGGTCTTCGAGGAGATCTTCCCCTGGCCGAGGGCGATGTAGAAGTCGTCGGCCTTGCGGAAGCCCATCTCGCGAATGACGTCGGCCAGCAGCGGCGAGCCGGCGATCCGCTGCATCGGCAGCCCGCGCTTTCGCAGCGCGCTCTGCAGCTCCTCGCGGCCGCGCCGCTCGGCGTCCTCGCGGCGCTCGCGGGTGAGGAAGGCGCGGATCTTGTTGCGCGCGCGGGTGGTCCGCACCAGGGCGAGCCAATCGCGCGAGGGCCCGCGCTCCTGCTTGGCGGTGAGGATCTCGACGATGTCGCCCGACTTCAGCTGGTAGTGCAGCGGCACGATCTTGCCGTTGACCTTGGCCCCGACGCAGCGATGACCGACGTCGGTGTGCACGGCGTAGGCGAAGTCCAGCGGGGTCGATCCCGCCGAGAGGCTCTTGACCTCACCCCTCGGGGTGAAGACGAAGACCTCTTCCTCGAACAGGTCCACCTTCAGTGCCTCGAGGAATTGGGCCGGGTCCTGGTCGCCCTCATCCTCCAGCAGCTGGCGCAGCCAGGTCATCTTCTCGCGCTCGGGATCGCGCGAGGGCTTGCCGCCGGGAGTGTCCTCCTTGTAGATCACGTGCGCGGCGATTCCGTACTCGGCCAGCTCGTGCATCTCGCGGGTGCGGATCTGGATCTCGAGCGGCCGACCCTCGGGCCCGATCACGGTCGTGTGCAGCGCCGCGTAGAGGTTCATCCGCGGGGTCGCGACGAAGTCCTTGAACCGCCCGGGCAGCGGCTTCCACAGGGAGTGGATGATCCCGATCGCCCCGTAGCAGTCCTTGACCGACCCGACGATTACGCGCATCGCGGTGAGGTCGTAGATCTCGTTGAACTCGCGGCCCTTCTTCGTCATCTTCGAATAGATCGAGTAGAAGTGCTTGGCGCGGCCGGAGATCTCCGCCTCGATCCCGACCTCGCGAAGCTCACCGTTGAGGAACTCGCCCGCCTCGGTGACGTAGCGCTCGCGCTCCTCCCGCTGCTGGGCGACCAGCTTCTTGATCTCCTCGTACTTGCGCGGGTGCAGCCGGGCGAAGGAGAGGTCCTCCAGCTCCCACTTGATCGCGTGGATGCCGAGGCGGTGCGCCAGCGGCGCGTAGATCTCGAGCGTCTCGCGCGCCTTCTCGAGCTGCTTCGGCTTCGGTAGCGCGTCGAGGGTGCGCATGTTGTGGAGGCGGTCGGCGAGCTTGATCAGGATGACCCGGACGTCGGTGGCCATCGCCACCATCATCTTCCGGTAGTTCTCGGCCTGATGCTCGTCGCGGCTCTGGAAGGTGATCCCGGTGAGCTTGGTCACCCCGTCCACGAGCTGGGCGATCGGCTCTCCGAACAGCTCCTCGACCTCCTGCAGACTGGCGCTGGTGTCCTCGACCGTGTCGTGCAGGAGCCCCGCGCACAGGGTCTCGGTGTCGAGGCGAAGCCCGGCGCAGATCTTCGCGACCTCGACCGGATGGGTGATGAAGTCCTCCCCGGAGCGCCGGCGCTGGTCGGCGTGGCGCTCGCAGGCAAAGGCGAAGGCGCGCTCAACGGCCTCGCGGTCCAACGTCGTCGATCCGTTTTCGGAGTGTTCGGCGACGACCGCCAGCAGGTCGCCGAGCAGGTCGCGCTCGGAGTCGGTCAGCTGCGCGGTGAACTCATCGACGGGCGCCGCGTCGGCGGGAGCGTCGGTGGCGCCGACGCGTGTGTGGCCACCTAGTTCGGGTGTCTTCGCCTTCTCAGGTATTGCAGACCCTCCTCCTGGCGCTCACGGTAGGCGCTGAATGCCTGCGATCGCGACAGGTCGCTCCCCTCCGAGGATACGACGATGGAGCGCGGAGCATCGGCCGAATCACCCTCGTGCCAGCCGACCACGCCCAGCTCCAACAGCACCCGCAGCGAGCGCGCCGCGACCTCGGGCGAGCGCGGCAGCGGGCTGCTGCCGCGCAGGACGGCGCGCAGCCGCTCCGGGCCGACCTGGACATCGGAGCCGGCGGCGTCGCGCAGATCGCGGAAAAGCGCGCCCAAGAGCGGCCGCGACGGCCACTCCGCATCCCACAGGCGCAGCGAGAGCTCGACCTCGGCCTCGCTCCAGGCGAGGTGCAGAAAGCCCGGCCCGGAGCGGTCGGCGACGTCCTCGAGGGCTGCCAGCGGCGGCGGGTCGATCAAGACCAGGTGCGCGAAGCCCGGGGCGAGCCCGGGATCGCGGCCAAGCCGGGCCCAGTCGGCCAGGCCCACGCCGCCCCCGTCGTCGCTCGCCACCGCCTCGCACTCGGCGCGCACCGCTTCGTCGGCCCCGGCGCCGGCGGCGATCGCGACCCTGCCACCGCCGAAGCGTTGCGGCACCGCCGCGCTTTCGACCAGCCCCCGCCGGCGAAGCGCGTCGGCGCAGAGCACCAGCACGGACTCACCGCTGGAGGCCAGGGCTGCGACCGCGGCGACGCCCGAGTGGCCGCGGCGGTCGATCACCGAGCGGCGCTCGCCCGAGCGGCCGGCCTCGACCAGCGCTCGGTCCGGCCCACCGTCCGGCGGTCGCGCCAGCTCGGACGCGAGCCGCTCGTCCCACTCCTTCGCGGCGGGAACGGCGCCGGGCGCAGGCGCCTCCGGCGCTCCCGCCGAGGGCTCGCCCTCGTAGATCTCGCCGAGCACCACCCTGGGCTCGACCGCGCCGTTCCAATGGTTCAGCTCGAGGCTCACCGAAACGTCCATCGCAGGACGATCGGCGGCGGCCTCGAGCCCGCCGTTGACCCCGAAGGCAACGCCGCGGGCGCGGCCGGTGGCCCCCTCGAGGCTGAAGCGGGCGTGGCGATCGCCCTCGCCCATCGGGCGGACGTCGCGAACACGTGCGGCGGGAACGATCAGGCGCACCGGCGGGTTCTCCTTGCCGAAGGGGCCGAGGCGGGTGAGCTGCTCGGCGACGTCGCGGCCGAGCTCGTCCGTGCCGACGACGGCGTCGATCCGCTCGCTGGGGACGGCCGGCGTCTCGCCCAGCGCCTCGCGGGCGTGGGCCGCGAACGCCTCGCGAAAGGCCGGGATCCTGTCGGCCTCGATCTCCAGCCCGGCGGCGGCGCGGTGGCCGCCGAACCGCGCCAGATGCTCGCCACACGCCTGCAGCCCCGCGAGCAGGTCGAAGCCCGGGACGCTGCGGCCCGAACCGCGCCCGCGGCCGGAGTCGTCGACGGCGATCAGCACGACCGGGCGGCCGCTGCTTTCGACCAGGCGCGAGGCGACGATGCCGACGACGCCGGGATGCCAGCCGAGGCCGGCGACCACCAGGCCCGGCGCCTCGGCGAGATCGGGGGGAAGCTCGCGCCAGGCGGCCTCGGCGCCGCGCAGCACCTCGGTCTCGGTGTCCCGGCGCTCGTGGTTGACCCGGTCGAGCTCGGTGGCGATCTCCTCGGCGCGGTCCAGATCGCCGGTCAGCATCAACTCGACCCCGGCGTCGGCGCGGTACAGCCGCCCGGCAGCGTTGATCCGCGGGGCCAGCCGGAAGGCGAGGTCGCCCTCGTCGAGGCGCTCGGACTCGATCCTGGCGGCGGCCATCAACGCTCGCATGCCGGGTCGCCGGGCCCGCCGGGCGACCACGAGGCCTCGGCGCACGAGCGCGCGGTTCTCGCCCCGCAGCGGCACCAGGTCGGCGACCGTAGCCAGCGCCACCAGGTCCAGGTCGGAATCGGCTTCGTCACCCTGAAGGGCAGCCGAGAGCTTGTAGGCCACCCCGGTCGCGCACAGGTCGGCGCAGGGGTAGTCGCTGACGACCGGGTGCAGGATCGGGCAGTCCGGCAGCCGCTCTTCCGGCTGGTGATGGTCGGTGACGATCACCTCCATCCCCGCGGCGATGGCGGCGCCGACCTCGCCCGCGGAGGTGATCCCGCAGTCGGTCGTGATCAGCAGCTCGGTGCCCCGCTCGCGCAGGCGATCGATTCCCTCGGCCGTCAGCCCGTAGCCGTCGGCGAGGCGATCGGGGATGAACCAGTCGCAGCGCGCCCCCAGCGCCCGCAGGGCGCAGACGAGGATCGTCGTCGAGCAGACCCCGTCGGCGTCGTAGTCGCCGTGGACGGTGATCTGGCGCCCGGAGGAAGCGGCGGCGCGCAGCCGCTCGACGACCTCGGCCATGCCGTCGAACTCGAATGGGTCGTGGCTCTCGCCGGCGTCGAGGAACGCCCGGGCCGCGTCCACGGTGCGGTATCCCCGGCGCACAAGGGTCACGGCCACCGGCTCGGGCAGGCCCAGCTCTTGGGCCAGCGCCCGCGCCTCCGAGTAGGCATAGGGCTCCAGGCTGAAGGAGCTCTCGGGAGCCTGACGGGCGGATGCAGACGCGGTCACCGTCTGAACCTAGGGCCGGGGCCCGACGGAATCGCCCCCTAGGTGGCGGGCTCGCGCTCGTCGGCCTCGGCGCGCAGGCCGAGCGCGTCGATCACCCCGAGCCCGATCAGGGCGCCCGGGATGGCGGCGATCAGGGTGACGATGTCGGTCTCGCCGATGCCTCTGCCGATGACGATCTGGGCGACCGCGCCGGAGACCATCGCGCCGGCGGACGCCCCGAGGAAGGCGCCGACGATCCCGGCCCAGAACCGGTCCGGGATGAAGACGGTGAAGTGCCACAGCGCCACACCTGTCGTAAACCAGACGAGAGCGGCCATCAGCGATTCCTCCCGTGCTTTCGACGGCGCTTTTGGCGGCTGCGTCGCGACTTGGGCTTCTGCTCGCGCTTCTCGGGGGCGACCGGCGCAGCCCGCTCGACCGGGTCGGTCGCGGTCGCGACGGTCTCCTCAGCGGGCGGCGGCTCTACCGCCGGGCGGGCGGGCCCCGGAGCCCCGTCGCCGACCCCAGCGCCGGCCTCCGGGCCGGGGATGTGGCGTTCGACCTCGTCGATGCGCGCGACGACGTTGTCCTCGGGGAAGACGGGCACGAAGCCCATCGCCTCCTTGATCCGGGCGCGGCGGCTGCGGTAGGTCGGCTCGCGCTCCTTCCACTCGGTGAGCACGGGGGCGGCGATGAACAGCGACGAGTAGGTACCGGAGGCGACGCCGACCATCATCGCGAAGGCGAAGTCACGCAGCGTCTCGCCGCCGAAGACCAGCAGCATGCCGATCAGGAACACGGTGGCGAGGCCGGTGATCAGCGACCGGGTCAGCACCTCGTTCATCGACCGGTTGACGATCTGCGAGAAGGCCGCGCGCGGCATCCGCGGCACGTTCTCGCGGATCCGGTCGAGGATGATCACCGTGTCGTACATCGAGTAGCCGAGGATGGTCAGGAAGGCCGCCACGGTGGCGCTCGACACCTCCTGTCCCACCAGGGCGTAGATGCCGCCGGTGATGAGGATGTCGTGCACCAGCGCGATCAGCACCGGCACCGCGTACTTGCCCTCGAAGCGGATCGCGACGTAGGCCGAGATCACCAGCAGCGAGAAGATGATCGCGATGATCGCGCTGCGGGCGATCTGGGCGCCGAAGGTCGGCCCGATGCTCTGCGAGTCGAAGCCCTGGCCTGTGGCCGCGAGGCCGAACTGCTTGTCGAGGGCGTCCTGCACCAGCCCGATCTCCTCGGGCGGGATCTTGGCCTGGATCTGGACGACGTTGTCGCCGAAGTCCGAGCCCTCGGCGGCCTCGGTCTCCTGGACCTCCGCCGCGCCCGCGCCCCCGATCCCCTCGGAGACCAGCAGGTTGCGGACCTCCTCGCCGCTGGCCGGCTCGGAGAGGCTGGCGGTGATCCGCGTGCCCGACTCGAAGTCGATCCCCAGGTTGAGTTGCTTGGTCGCGAAGGCGATCGCGCCGATGCTCAGGATCAGGCCCGAGATCGAGAAGAACCAGCGGCTCGCGCCGACGAAATTGAAGCTCCACCGGACCCGCTCCTCGCCCGCGCCCAGCGCGGCCGGCGAGCGCATGAACCGCGCCCGCCCGAAGACACCGAGGATCGCCTGCGTGAACAGGACCGCGGTGAACAGCGAGACGATCGTGCCGATGCCCAGGGTGAAGGCGAATCCCTTCACCCCGGCGCTCGCCAGCACGAACAGGATGAACGCCGTGATCAGGATGATCACGTTGGCGTCGATGATCGTCGCGATGCCCTTGCGGTAACCGGTGGCTATCGCCGAGGCGAGCGACTTGCCGCCGCGAGCCTCCTCCTTGATTCGCTCGTAGATGACGACGTTGGCGTCGGCCGCGACCCCGATCGTCAGCACCAGGCCGGCGATGCCGGGGAGCGTCAGCGTCACCGGGATCATCTTCATCAGGGCGAAGAAGAAGATCGCGTAGACCAGCAGTCCGAGGCCGGCGACGAGGCCGAGGACGCGGTAGTAGGCGATCAGGAACAGCAGGACCAGGGCAAGCCCGAGCAGCCCGGCCTTGAGGCCCTGGTCGAGCGCCTCCGAGCCGAGGGTCGCCGAGACGGTGCTCTGGCTGATCAGCGTCAGGTCCACCGGCAGGGCGCCGATCTGCAGGAACTTGGCGAGGTCCTGGGCCTCGGTCAGGGTGAAGCTACCGGCGATCTGGGCCCCGGTGCGGCCGTCGATGCCGCCGGGGTTCTCGCAGAAGTTGATGATCGGCCGGGAGACGATCTCGGTGTCGAGAACGATCGCGAAGTGATCCGAGAACGCGTCGCCGCCCTGCGGCTGCGAGCAGGTCGTCGGCGCCGCCTTCGCCGCCCCGCGCTCGGCGATCCGCCTGGTGACCTCCTGGAAGGCCTGCTGGCCCTCGTCGGTGAAGTCGAAGGTGACGTTGGGCTGATTCGAGTTGGGATCCGAGGACTGCTCCGGGTCCGAGATCTGATCGCCTGAGAGCTCGGGGTGGTCGCGAAGGACGAAGTACTCGGGGAGTGCGTTCTCCCTCTCGTCGACGTCGGTGGTGGGGTCGTCGCCGGGCGTCTCCTTTTGCACGACGATGATCCCCTGGGGCACCGTCAGCACCTCGGACCCCTCGGGCTGCTTGTCGTTGGAGTCGACGAACAGGTCCTGCTTCTTGTCCGACGGGCCGGCGAGCAGCTCCAGCGAGCCGGAGTCGAACAGGTAGTAGCTGTCGCCGCTGGTCGTGCACTCGCCGCAGTCCTGTGGCGGCTTCTGCCTGGCGGCGAACCTGACCGCGTCGTAGAGGCGGCTGAACGAGCGCTCCGTCGCGTTCTGGACCTCCGGATCGGGCGGGATCACGTTGTCCTCGAAGTCGTAGAGGTAGAGCTGCGCCGTGGTCCCCACCTGCTCGATCGCCCGCTCGGCGTTCTGAACGTCGGGCAGGCCGACCTCGATCTGGTCCGCGCCGACGCGGGCGATCTCGGGCTCGGAGACGCCCAGCGAGTCGGTGCGCTCGCGGATGATCTCGATCGCGCGGTCGACGTCGGCGGGCTCGATCGTCGGGTTCTGTGGGGTCGGGCTCGCCTGGTAGACGAGCTCGGTGCCGCCGCGAAGGTCGAGGCCGAGGACCGTCTTCTTGGCGGTGATCGCGTACAGCGACGCCGCGGTCAGGGCGACCACGAACAACAGGATCAGGAGATTTCGGCGCCGGCTTCCCATCAGCGTGCAGGATCGTCGCCCGTGGCCGAGCCCGGGCGCACCGGCGCCAGCCTACTTGGCCGGGGCGTCACTCAGGCGTGAGGACGAGCAGCAGCCCGCCGTCGTCGTCGTAGGCGGGAAAGAGGTCGGCGACGGCCTCGGCGGGCCGGTCGCCCTCGGCTCGGACGGCGACCCGCTTGCCGAGCGAGCGCACGCCCCACTCGAGCGTGGTCTCGATCGGGTCGGTGTTGCCGTCGCCATCGGTGTCGGCCGCCTTGTCGCCGGCGCCGGGATCGAGCCAGCGCAATCCCAGTACCTCCTGCACCGGGCGGCCGATCACCTGCTCGTCGGTGAGCCCGGTGAACTCGTACCCACCCTTGCCGACGTCGATCAGGCGGCCGCTGCCGTCGCAGGTGAAGAAGGCGGCTCCGGGCGCGGGGTAGTAGTCGTCGAGCAACTCGAAGAGAAAGCCGAAACCGCACTTCGAGCAACCCCGGGGGCGGGCGGCGAGGCCCGCGGTGCGCTCGCCCGCAAGCTCGCGGTTGCCGCAGTTGGGGCAGATGAAGAAGGCCACGCGCAAAGCGTAGCGAGGGCGCGGCATAGGCTCGGCGGCCCTCGACGCCGAGCGATGGCTCAGAACAGGCTCGCTGCTGCCTCGGGCAGCGCCACTCCCAGGTGCTCGGCGCCCCGGGGCGTGATCACCCGGCCGCGTGGCGTCCGCTTGATCAGGCCCTGCTGGAGCAGGTAGGGCTCATAGACGTCCTCGATCGTGTCCTGCTCCTCATCGACCGCGGCGGCGAGCGTCGAGAGCCCGACCGGCCCGCCGGAGAACTTGACCGCAATCGTCCCCAGGATCGCCCGGTCATGGCGGTCGAGCCCCGCCTCGTCGACCTCGAGCAGGCTCAGCGCCAAGCCGGCGATCTCCTCGGTGATCACGCCTCGGCCCCGGACCTCGGCGAAGTCGCGAACGCGCTTCAACAACCGGTTCGCCACCCGCGGCGTGCCGCGCGAGCGCCCGGCGATCGCGGTCTCGCCGCCGGGTTCGATCTCGATCTCGAGAATCTCCGCGGAGCGGCGCACGATCAGGGCGAGGTCCTTGGGCTCGTAGTGCTCGAGGCGGTGCGAGACGCCGAAGCGGTCGCGCAGCGGCGTCGTCAGCAGCCCCGAGCGGGTGGTCGCACCGATCAGGGTGAACTGGGGAAGGTCGAGCATCACCGTGCGGGCGCCGGCGCCCTGGCCAAGCACCACCGGCAGGCGCTGGTCCTCCATCGCCGGGTACAGCGTCTCCTCGATCGCCCGGTTGAGGCGGTGGATCTCGTCGATGAAGAAGACCGACCCGGGCTCGAGCGAGGTGAGGAAGGCGGCGATGTCGGCCTTCCGCTCCAGCGCTGGGCCCGCCGTGTGCACCAGCGGCACCCCCAGCTCGGAGGCGACGATGTGGGCGAGCGACGTCTTGCCCAGGCCGGGCGGCCCGGCCAACAGGACGTGGTCGAGAGCCTCGCCCCGGCGCTTGGCAGCCTCGATGAAGACCTCGAGCTGGCCGGTCACCTGCAGTTGGTTGACGAAGTCGCCCAGCGTCCGCGGGCGCAGCGAGCGGTCGAGCTCGTCGTCGGGGCCGTCGACGCGGATCTCCGCCATCGAGGCGGGGTCGGGCTCGGCCGCGGGCGGCGGCGTTGGGCCGGCGTCGGGGTCGAAGTTGGGGTCGCGGGCGATGGTCATGTCATCCACAGCCAGCTGCGGCGGCCTCGCCGCCTGACCTGCTGGTTTCGGTGCCAAAGCGCCTCATCTCGCACCCTGTCCCGCCTTGCGCAGCGCCGAGCTGATCAGGATCTCGGCCGACTCTCCGCCTACCCCGTCGAGCAGCTTGTCGGCCTCGGTGAGCGTGTAGCCGAGATGCATCAGCCCGTCACGAGCGAGCGAGCGGGGGCCGTCGCCGCCGGTCGCAGCGAGCGCGACCGACTCCTCGAGCTGGCCGGCCACCTTCTCGCGAAGCTCGACGATCACCCGTTCCGCGGTGCGCTTGCCGATGCCCGGCACGGCCTGGAAGCGCTTGGCGTCGCCCGCCGCAATCGCCCGCAGCAGCTCGCGCGGGGCGCCGCCGGAGAGGATCGCGATCGCCACCTTGGGGCCGATCCCCGAGACAGAGGTGAGGCTGAGGAAGAGGTCGCGCTCCTCCTCGCTGGCGAAGCCGTAGAGCTGGAGCGAGTCGTCGCGGGCGACGAGGTGCGCGTGCAGGGTCGCCGGTCTGCCGCTCGCCGGCACCGCCTTCAGCGTCTCGGTCGAGACGGCGAGCCGATAGCCGACGCCGTTGGCGTCGAGCACGACGTGGTCGGGCCGGCGAACCAGCACCTCGCCGGCGACCGACGCGATCACGTCGCCGCCCTGGCGCCGCTGACGGCCCCCGGCGCCGCGACGGCGTCGTGGTCGATCGGCGCGAAGGCGTGCGAGGGACGCGTGTGGCCGGCATGGCAGATGGCCACCGCGAGCGCGTCGGACGCATGGTCCGAGAAGGGGGCCTGGGGCAGGCCGAGCAGGGTTCCAACCATGTGCTGCACCTGCTGCTTGTCGGCGGCGCCGCTGCCGCAGACGGCCATCTTCACGGCCTGCGGGTTGTAGTCGAAGCAGGGGACCTGCCGCTGGGCGGCCGCCAGCATCGCCACGCCCCGGGCCTGGCCGACGCCCATCGCCGAGCGCACGTTCTTGCCGAAGTAGAGATCCTCGATCGCGACGGCGACGGGCTCGTGCCAGCCGATCAGCTCGGTCAGCGACCCGTGGATCCGGGCCAGTCGCTGGCCGGCCGATTCGTCGGCCGGCGCCTCGATGACGCCGCCGTCGATGGCGCTCATGCGCCCACCGGCCACCCGGACCACGCCGAAGCCGGTGTTCGCCACACCCGGATCGATACCCATGACCACGATCATGGGTATTGATTCTGGAACCGGCCTCGGATGCCTCTTTCCGAGAGCGCCGGCGGACGCTCAGGCGGTGGCCTCGGCCTGTTCGAGCAGGGCCTCGGGGATGTCGAAGTTGGCGTGCACCGAGTCGACGTCGTCGTGGTCGTCGAAGGAGTCCAGCAGCCGCATCACCGCGCGGGCGTCCGCCGCGGAGGTGACATCGACCGTCGTCTTCGGCTCCATCGTCAGCTCGGCCGACTCGACAGCTACGCCCGACTCGGCGAGCGCGGCCCGGACGGCGGCGAGGCTCTGGGGCTGACTCAGCACCTTCAGCGACCCCGCCTCGGCGATCACGTCCTCGGCCCCGGCATCGATCGCCGGAATCAGGTCGTCCTCGGTGTAGCGCGAGCCGTCGATCAGGACCGACCCCTTGCGCTCGAACTGCCACGCGACCGAGCCCGGCTCGCCGAGGTTGCCGCCGTGCTTGTCGAAGGCGTTGCGCACCTCGGCGCCGGTGCGGTTGCGGTTGTCGGTCAGCGCCTCGACCAGCACGGCGACGCCCGCGGGCCCGTAGCCCTCGTAGACGACGCGCTCGATATCGCCGCCGTCGCCGTCGCCGGTGCCACGGTCGATCGCCCGCTGGATGTTGTCCTTGGGCATCGAGTAGCCGCGGGCCTTCTCGACCGCCGCCGCCAGCGTGTAGTTGGCCTCGGGGTCTCCCCCGCCCTCGCGCGCGGCCACCGCGATCGCCCTCGCAAGCTTGGTGAACAGCTGCCCGCGCCTGGCGTCGGTGGCCGCCTTGCGGTGCTTGATCGATGACCACTTCGAGTGACCGGACATCGCCC
>JBDTSW010000005.1:0-40181 GCA_039930945.1 bacterium | reverse complement strand
TGCCGGCGGGCTCGGGCGCGGACACCACTCCGGCCAGATCCTCCGCTTCGCGTCCGGTCTGGCCGGGTTGCGACGCCACCGTGGCGGCAGGGTCACTGTCCTGACCCGCGGCTTCGCCGCTAGCCCGGGCGGGGGCGTCCTTGATCGGGCTGTGGGGCTGGGATTCGGTCACTGGATTCGAGTTTAGTGCTGGTCAGTCACCCGTCTCAGGAGGGGTCGACGTCGACGCTCAGCGAGACGCCGCGGAGCGAGCGGGAGCGGGCGGCGGCCTCGACGGCCTCGCGGACCGCGGCGACGCTGGGAGCGCGTTCCGGGGCCTTGACCAGGAGCTGGCGCCGGTGTCGCCCGCGAAGGCGGAACCGCGGCGCCGGCCCCAGCAGGGTCGCCGAATCGGGCAGCAGCGGGCCGAGCCGCCGGCGCAGGTCGCAGGCCGCGGCCTCCGCGGCCTGCGCGTCGGCCGCGGCGGTCTGCACGCGCAGCAGATGGGAGAAGGGTGGATAGGCGAGGGCGCGGCGGCGCTCGAGCTCTCCCGCCAAGAACCCGGCCGCGTCGTGCTTCGCGGCGTGGCGGATGGCGTCGGCGTCCGGCGCCAGGGTCTGCACCAGGACCCGGCCGTCGCCGTCGCCGCGACCGCTGCGGCCGGCGAGCTGGGCGACCAGCGAGAATGTCCGCTCTTCCGCGCGGAAGTCGGGGAAGCGCAGGGTCGCGTCGGCGTCGAGCACTACGCCCAGCACCACCTCCGGGAAGTCATGGCCCTTGGCGACCATCTGCGTGCCGAGCAGGACCCCGCTGTCGGCCGCGTCGAAGCGGGCAAGGATCGCCCCGTGCCCGCCTGCCCCGGCGGCGGTGTCCGAGTCCAGCCTGAACACCGGTGCCGGGGCGACGATCTCGGAGATCAGCTCGTGCGCCCGCTCGGTGCCGGCGCCGTGACGCGCCAGGGTCACCGACCCGCAGTCGGGACAGGACCCGGGTAGGTGCTCGCGGTGGCCACAATGGTGGCAGCGCAGCTCGCTGGAGTGGACGACCAGCGAGACGTCACACGACGGGCAGCCGAAGGCCCGTCCGCAGGAACGGCAATCCAAGAACGGCGCCCAGCCGCGGCGGTTCAGCATCACGATCGCCTTGCCCCCGGCGGCGGTGACGCCGGCCAGCGCCTCACGGGTGCGCGGATGCACGGGCCCCGAGCGCCCCGAGCGCGCGCGCATGTCGAGCACCTCCACCTCTGGCAGCCGGCGGGAATCGGCTCGCGCGGGGAGCTCGAGGCGCTCCAGCCGCACCCAGCTCTCCGGCCGGGGGGTCGCGGTGCCGGCCACGAGCACGGCCCCCGTCGCCGAGGCGCGGTGGCTGGCGACGTCGCGGGCGTCGTAGCGAGGATCGCTCTCCTGCTTGTAGGAGGCCTCGTGCTCTTCGTCGACGACGATCAGCCCCAGCCCCTCGATCGGCGCGAACACGGCCGACCGCGGGCCGACCGCGACCCGGGCCTCGCCGCTGCGCAGGCGCAACCACTCGTCACGGCGCTCGCCGGGGGTCAGACGCGAATGCAAGAGCGCAACCCGCTCGCCGAGGCGGCCGCGGAAACGACCCAGGGTCTGCGGCGTCAGGGCGATCTCGGGGACGAGAGCGATCACGCCCCTCCCCCGCTCCAGCGCCGCCTCGGCGGCGGCGAGGTAGACCTCGGTCTTGCCCGACCCGGTGACACCGTGGAGCAGGAGCTCGCGCGGCTCCTCGTCCAGCGCCGCGACGATCCCAGCGACCGCGTTGCGCTGTGCCCGGTTGAGCTCAACCGGCCGGGCAGGCGCCCCGACCGGGATCGTCGCCGGGCGCCGGCGAACCTCGACCTCGCACAGCTCGACCAGGCCCCGGGCCTCGAGCCGCCGTAAGGTGGCGCGGTCGGAGCCGCAACGGCCGGCGAGCGCGCTCGCCGCGAGTTCACCGGGCGCCTCGGCGAGCGCGACCAGGACCCCGCGCTGCCGGGATCCCAGACGCTCTCCACCGTCGAGAGCGGCACGGCCGGCCGGGGCTATTGCCGCCCGCAACTCGCGCTTGGGGCCCGGCTGGCGCCGTCCCGCGACGGTGCCGGGAGGCAGCACCAACTCGAGCCCCCGGGCCGGGGTCGAGCAGTACTCCCGCGCCGTCCACAGGCCGAGGCGGATGAGCTCGGGCGTGACGCCGGCCTCGAGCGCCTTGATCGGTTCCGCGAGGCGCTCCGGAGGCAGCTCGCTGCGCTCGGCGACCTCGACGACCACGCCCAGCAGGCGGCGCGGGCCGAAGGGGACCAGGAGCACGCTGCCGACCCCCACCTCGGCGAGGCGCTCGGGCAGCAGGTAGTCGAACGGCCCCCGCAGCGAGCGGGCGGTCGTCAGCGGCTCGACCCGGGCGATGGCCATCTCTCGCAGGCTAGGCGTGCGCGCGGATGGCGAGATCGGTGAACGACGCGCCCAAGCCCGCGTCGAGCGACTAGGATCGCGCCGATGGCACCGAAGCTGCAGCCGGGCGAACGCGTTCTCTATGAGGGCCATCCCTGCTGGCGCTCGATTCTCGACTTCTACCTGAAGGGCCTGATCGCGACGGCGCTGATCTGCCTGGCGGTGCAGCTGATCACCGGGGAGAGCGGGACGACCACCCTGATCGCGACCGTCGGCGTCGCGCTGACCATCCTCGTCGGCTTCGTCAAGCGGGTCGCGACCAGCTACACGATCACCGACCGCCGGCTCAACATCAAGCGGGGGATCGTCTCGCGGACGATCCAGGAGACGCGCCTGGAGCGGGTCCAGAACGTCAACTTCCACCAGGGCGTCTTCCAACGGATCCTGCAGATCGGCGACGTCGACTTCGACACCGCCGCCGGCGACGACTACAACTTCATCTTCACCGGGGTCGCCGACCCCGAGGACGTCGTCCACATGGTCGACGAGGCGACCCACCACGCCGGCGACGGCCTCGGGCCGCAGGGCCGGCAGGCCCCGCCCACCGAGGCCACCCAGCAACAGCCGCAGCCACCTCCGCAGCCATAGTGGGGGCGCGCCGACGGGCTTTCTAGGCGGGGGCGCTCGCGCTCGCGCCGAGGCCGGCGGCCTCGCGCAGCGCATCGGCGCGATCGGTGCGCTCCCAGGTGAAGTCGTGGTCCTCGCGGCCGAAATGGCCGTAGGCGGCGGTCTTTTCGAAGATCGGCCGGTGCAGGCGCAGGTCCCTGCGGATCGCGCCCGGGCGCAGGTCGAAGTGCTCGTGCACCAGCTCGGTGATGCGGGCCCGGGAGATCTGCTCGCTGCCGAAGGTCTCGACCATCAGCGAGACCGGGTGGGCGACCCCGATCGCGTAGGCGACCTGGAGCTCGCAGCGATCGGCGAGGCCGGCGGCGACGACGTTCTTGGCGACGTGGCGCGCCGCATAGGCCGCCGAGCGGTCCACCTTCGAGGGGTCCTTGCCGGAGAAGGCGCCACCCCCATGCCGGGCCATGCCGCCGTAGGTGTCGACGATGATCTTGCGGCCGGTGAGGCCCGCGTCTCCAACCGGGCCGCCGATGACGAACCGGCCGGTCGGGTTGACCATGAAGTTGTGCTTGGTGTTGAGCTTGCGCTCGTCGTAGAGCTCGGACGGGAGCATCGGATGGAGCACGTGCTCCCAGAGGTCGGGCCTGATCAGGCTGTCGGCGTCAACGCCGTCGCGATGCTGGGTCGAGATCAGGATCTTCTCGATCTCGATCGGATGCCCGTGCTCGTAGCGAATCGTCACCTGCGTCTTGCCGTCTGGCCGCAGATAGGGCAGGACCTCACCCTTGCGGACCTCGGCGAGGCGGTGAGCGAGCTTGTGCGCCAGCGAGATCGGCATCGGCATCAGCTCGGGCGTCTCGCGGGTCGCGTAGCCGAACATCATCCCCTGGTCTCCCGCCCCGGCGACGTCGAGCTCGTCGTCGTCGGCGGGGTCGGTTCGCGCCTCGAGCGCCCGGTCCACGCCCTGCGCGATGTCGGGCGACTGCTTGTCGATCGCGTTGATCACCGCGCAGGAATCGGCCGAGAACCCGAGGTTGGCGTCGTTGTAGCCGATCCGGCGGATCGTCTCGCGGGCAACCTCGGGGATGTCGACCCAGGTCTCGGTCGAGATCTCGCCGGAGACGATCACCAGGCCGGTGTTGACCAGGGTCTCGCAGGCAACGCGCCCGTTGGGGTCGTCGCCCAGCACCGCGTCAAGGATGCCGTCCGAGATCTGGTCGGCGATCTTGTCCGGGTGACCCTCCGTCACGGACTCGGAGGTGAACAGGAACTCGTTCTCGGAAAGGCTCACGAGGGGGCGACTGTACCGAACCGATTCGGTCCCCACACAGGCGTCCGCCCAGCGCTAGTCGACCGCTCCCGCCCGAGTGCGCCCTCGGCGGCGACGGCTGCCCGCCTTGGGGACGAAGTCGATGATCAGGGGGACTCCCTCGAGCCGATAGCGCTCTCGCAAGCGGTTCTCCAGGTGGTAGGCCCAGTCGCGCGTGATCAGCCGGCGGTCGTTGACCTGGATCGCGATCCGCGGCGGGCGGCGCTCCACCTGCGCCGCGTAATACAGCCGCAACCGCCGGCCGCGCTTCGACGGCGGTGGGTGGTTGGCGACGACCTCGGCGACGAAGCGGTTGAGTTCGGGGGTCGGGACCCGGCCGGCGCGCAGGTCGGCGAGCTCGACCGCCCGCGCGAGCGGCTTCGGGAGGTTGCGCCCGGCCATCGCCGAGGAGGTGATCACGGGCGGTCGCTGGCGGATGCGCTTGGCGATGCGCGCCCTGGCGTCCTCGAGGTCGGTGCCTCCGAGGTCCCACTTGTTCAGCGCGACCACCGTCGCGCAGCCGGTCCGCATTGCCAGCTCGGCGACCCTCAGATCCTCGGCGGTGACGCCCTCCGTGGCGTCGCAGACGACGATCGCGACGTCGGCCCGGTCGGCCGCCCGTTCCGAGCGCAGCTGGGCGTAGTAGTCAACCGTGCCGGCGACCTTGCTGCGCCGGCGCAGCCCGGCGGTGTCGATCAGAACCAGGTCGCGCCCGTTGAAGACGAGCTCGGTGTCGATCGCGTCACGGGTCGTCCCCGCCCGCTCCGAGACGATCACCCGCTCGTTTCCGAGCCAGCGATTGACCAGCGAGGACTTGCCGACATTGGGCCGGCCGATGACCGCAACGCGAACTTCGTCCTGGTCGAGGCCCTCCGCCGATGTCGGTGGCGGATCGGGAATCACTCCGCCGGCTGCTCCGCTCTCGCTCGCCTCCGGCATACCTGCGGCCATGTCCTCCGGAATACCTCCGCCGACATCCTCCGCTTCGCGTCCGGTGTCGGCGGGTTTGGGCGCCGACCGGGCGGCAGGGTCATCCGCGGTGTCCGGGACTTCGTCCCTAGCCCGAACCGCCTGCTTGGCCAGGGCTGCGAGGCGGTCGAGGAGGTCGCCGGTGCCGGTGCCGTGGGCGGCGGAGACGGGTTCGGGGGCGCCGAGGCCGAGGCGATGGAACTCGGCGGTGAGCGCCTCGTCGTCGGGACGGTCGACCTTGTTGGCGACGACAACCACGGGTCGCCGTGAGCGGCGAAGGATGTCGGCCACCTCGGTGTCGCCCGGGCCCAGGCCCGCCCTCGCGTCGAGCACCAGCACGACGGCGTCGGCGTCGGCGATCGCCTCGCGCGCCTGGCGCTGAACCTCGCGCGAGAGCGAGTCGTCGGCCGCCAGGTCGACCCCGCCCGTGTCGACAAGCCTGAACTCGATCCCGTTCCACTCGCAGCGAAGCGCCTTGCGGTCACGGGTGACGCCGGGCTGGCGATGGACGACGGCTTCACGCCCCCCTGCGAGGCGGTTGACCAGCGTCGACTTGCCCACGTTGGGAAAGCCGACGACGGCGATCTCCGGCAGGCGGCGACTCATGCCAGGCCGCGATCCCGGGCCAGCGCGGCGACGCGCCCGACGACTTCGCCGACGTCGAGTCCTGTGGTGTCGAGCTCGACGGCGTCGGCCGCCGGGCGCAGGGCACCGTGCTCGCGCTCGCGGTCGCGGCCATCGCGGGTGGTCTGCGCGACGAGGACCTCGCGGCTGTGCTCGCCCGTCTCGGCGGCGCGCCGTTCGGCACGCTCCGCGGGGCTCGCGGTGAGGAAGACCTTGAGCGCAGCGCCCGGGGCGACGACGGTGCCGATGTCACGACCCTCGGCGACGTAGTCGGCGACCTCGATCAGCGCCCGTTGGCGCTCGACCATCGCCGCCCGCACGCGCGGGTGAACCGAGACGCGAGAGGCCGCGGCGGACACCTCGGGCTCGCGAATCGCGGTGGTCACGTCGGTGCCGTCGAGGCTCACCGAGCCGCGGCCCAGGTCGAGGCCGAGCCCCTCGGCAAGCTCGCCGGTGGCGTCAGGGTCGTCGAGGTCCACCCCGGCTCGCAGGGCGGCGAGCGCCACGCAGCGGTACATCGCCCCGGAGTCGAGATAGGTGATTCCGAGGCGCTCGGCGAGCACCCTGGCGACGGTTGACTTCCCGGCCCCGGCGGGGCCATCGATTGCGATCACCATGCGCGGGTGAATATAGGGTTGGGCCTGGCGCGGGCAACCGCGCGAGAGAGCGAACCGAGGAGTGAGATGCGCAGCTGGGACCTTTCGAAGATCGACGTCGAGCCACAGAAGCCGGTGGTCGTCGACTCCGAGGACGAGGGCAGGGCGATCCTGATCGCGTTGCTGGCAGGGGAGGCTCTGCCCGAACACCAGGTGCACGAGCGCGCCTGGGTGTTGGTGGTCTCCGGCAGGGTGCGGATCTCCAAGCCCAACGGCGAGGATGCCGAAGGAGGCGCCGGGCTGCTGGCGATCTTCGACCCGGCCGAGCGCCACGAGGTCGTCGCGGTCGAGACCGCGCGGGTGTTGCTGGTGCTCTCCCCCTGGCCCGGCGAAGGCCATCCCAGCCGCCGCGCCTGAGGCCGCCCCCAGGCTGAACGCGTTAGGCGCCGAGCAGCGCTTTGAGATCGGCCTCGAAGCCCGGATAGCTGACCGCGGCAGCCTCGAAGCCCTCGACCTCGACGCCATCGCGCGAGGCGATCCCTGCGACCGCCCCCAGCATCGCCAGTCGGTGATCGCCGCACGAGTCCAGGGTGCCGCCGTCGAGCCCGCCGCCTCCGCGGACGACGAAGCCGTCCTCGGTGGCCTCGATCTCGGCGCCGACCGCCTGCAGGCCCTCGACGACCGAGGCGATCCGATCGGACTCCTTGTGCCGCAGCTCCTCGGCGCCGGAGACGATCGTCTCGCCCTCCGCGAAGCAGCCCAAGAGCGCCACCAGCGGCAGCTCGTCGATCGCCAGCGACACCTCCCCGCCGCCGACTCGAACAGCGGTCAGCGGCGCGCCGTGGCGGGCGGTCACCGATCCCCGCGGCTCGCCGGCAACCGGCAGCCCCTCGGTCACCTCGATCCCGGCCCCCATGCGGTTGAGAATGCCGAGCAGGCCGATCCGGGTCGGGTTCAGGCCCACGCCGGAGACCGTCACCTCGCTCCCACGCACGAGGACGGCCGCGACCAACGCAAAGGCGCCCGAGGAGAAGTCGGCCGGCACCGGCTGGTGGTCCAGGGCAAGGCGCTCGACCGCGCGCACGGTGATCTTCTCGCCGGGCAGCCGCCCACGCAACGCGACCGGGGTGCGGGCGGGCGCGCTGGCCAGCTCAACCCCGGCGGCACGGAGCATGCGCTCGGTGTGGTCCCTGCTCGGCGCGGGCTCTATCACGGTCGTCTCGCCCGCCGCGAGCAGGCCGGCCAGCAGCAGGCAGGACTTCACCTGGGCGCTGGCCAGGGGCATCCGGTAGGAGATCCCCTCGAGAGGCCTGCCGACGACCCGCAGTGGGGGCAGCCGCCCGTCGACGGCCTCGACCTCGGCGCCCATCGCCCGCAGGGGCTCGGCGACGCGGTCGACCGGGCGGCGGCGAATCGAGTCGTCGCCGTCGAGGATCCAGGCGCCGCCCGGCTGTCCCGCCAGCCAACCGGGCAGCAGGCGCATCAGGGTGCCGGCGTTACCGACGTCGATCGCAAGCGGCTCACCGGGCGCGTGCTCCGCCGGGCCGCGCAGCCCGATCCCCCCGATCGCGAGGTCGATCCCGCCCGGGGCCCCGGCCGAGGCCCCCAGCTCGCGAACCTCGGCGCCGAGCACGCGCACGGCGGCGATCGTCGAACGCGTGTCGGCGGCGTCGAGGTAGCCGTCGACCCGCATCTCTGCATCCCCCATCGCCCCGACGATCGCCGCTCGATGTGAGATCGACTTGTCGGGCGGGGGGCGCAACGAGCCCCGAAGAGGGCCCGCCGGGTCGAACCGGGCGGCCGCCACGCCCGCTAGTCCTCGCGGCCGGCGATCGCGACGGAGTGCCCGAGGCCCCGGATCACCGCGGCGGCGCGATCGGCCTCATCGGCGCCGGCGACCCAGAGCGTGATCGCGCCGGTGTTCATGTCGGTGGCCGGGTACAGCGCCATGTCCTCGATGTTGACCCGCTCGCGGCCGAGCGCCAGGGCGATCTCGGCGACGATGCCGGGACGGTTCTCCACGGCCACCTGGAGCGCGTGCAGCGACCCGCCGGCGCTGCCGGCCTCGAGCAGGCGGCGGCGGTCCTCGCCGGCGGCGCGGTGCCACCGTCCGACCTCCGGCGCCTCGCCCGCGCGGATCAGGCGCGAGGCCTCGCCGAGGCGGGTCGAGACGGCATCGATCGCATCGGCGACCGCGTCGGAGTTGGCGGCGTAGATGTCCTCCCAGATCGGCGGGTTCGCGCCCGCCACGCGGGTGGTGTCGCGGAAGCTGGGGCCAACCTCCGGCAGGTGCTCGGACTCCTCGGCGAGCGCCGCCGCCGCGGTCTGGACCAAGACATTCGCGATCACGTGCGGGAGGTGGCTGACGGTGGCCATCAGCCGGTCGTGGGCCTCGGGGTCGATCGCCTGCGGCCGGGCGCCGAGGTCGGCGACCGTCCGTTGCAGGCGGTCGTACTGCAGCCCGCCGGAGCGCTCGGTCGGGGTCAGGTACCAGCGGGCGCCCTCGAACAGATCGGCGCGGGCGTTCTCGACGCCGGCGGTCTCGGCGCCCGCGAGCGGGTGGCCGCCGATGAAGCGCTCGCGGGCCGACTCCGGCAGCGCGGCGATCACCTGCAGCTTGGTCGAGCCGACGTCGGTGACGACCGCCTCGCCGCCGACGCTGGCGACGGCCTCGGCGACCAGCGAGGGAAGCGCCGCCACCGGGGCGGCGCAGAAGACCACGTCGGCGCCGGCCACCGCCTCGGCGAGCGCCTCGGCGATCCGGTCGAGGGCGCCAACCTCGAGCGCGCGCTCGCGGTTGGCGGCGTCGGGGTCGAATCCCACGACCTCGGCGCCGAGGCGATTGCGCGCGGCCAGCCCGACCGAGCCGCCGATCAGGCCGACGCCTAGTACCGCGATGCGCACCGCGCCAGCCTATTGCGGCGGGCTAGACGGCCGAGGCCTGCTTGCCGGCGACCTCGACGACCCGGCGAAGCTGCTCTACATACTCCGCGAAGCGCTCCGTCGCGATCGCCTGCGGGCCGTCGCAGATGGCCTCGTCGGGCTGGTTGTGGACCTCGACCATGATCCCGTCGGCGCCGGCGGCCGCCGCCGCCAGCGACATCGGCTCAACCCAGTCGCGCCGCCCGGCCGCATGGCTCGGGTCGATCACGACCGGCAGATGCGTGAGCTCCTTCAGCGCCGGCACCGCCATCAGGTCGAGGGTGAACCGGTAGGCGGTCTCGTAGGTGCGGATTCCGCGCTCGCAGAGCATCACGTCGGGATTGCCCTCCTTGAGGATGTACTCGGCGGCCATCAGCAGCTCGTCCAGCGTCGCCGCCAGGCCGCGCTTGAGCAGCACCGGGATCCCGGTGCGGCCGACCTCGGCGAGCAGCGGGTAGTTCTGCATGTTGCGGGCGCCGATCTGGATCACGTCGGCGACCCCGACGACGTCCTCGAGGTCGCGCGCGTCCATCACCTCGGTGACGATCGGCAGCCCGGTCTCGTCCTTGGCCTCCTGCAGCAGCCGCAGGCCCTCGACGCCCAGTCCTTGGAAGGAGTACGGGGAGGTGCGGGGCTTGTAGGCGCCGCCGCGGAGCATCGTCGCGCCGTTCTCGGCGACGACCCGCGCCACCTCGAGCGTCTGCTCGCGGCTTTCGACCGTGCAGGGGCCGGCGATCAGGCCGAAGTGATCGCCTCCGAGCTTGCGCCCGTCGATCTCGATCACGGTTCGCTCGCCCTTGCGGAACTGCGCCGACGCCAGCTTGTACGGCTTCAGGATCGGCACCAGGTGGTCCACCCCGGGAGCGCCCTCCAGGCCGAGGCCGGCAACCCGGTCGCGGTCCCCGATCGCGCCGATCACGGTCAGCAACTCGCCGCGCGACAGGTGCGCCGAGCAGCCGACCGACTCGACCCTCTTGACGACGGCGTCGACCTGCTCGTCGGTCGCGCCCTCTTTCATCACGATCATCATCTTCGGTAAAGCCTTTCAGTCTCTGCTTCGGTTCCTGTTACGGAGTGGTTCACGGCTGATGGCCACGTAGGGCCGCTACGGCGTCCGGCGGTCTAGTCCTCTGTCTGCGCGGGAGGGCCCGCCAGGCCGGACGCCTAGCTAAATCGCCAATACCGGGGATACAGGCAGGCACGCGGGGCGGTGTCGGAGGCACCGCGCAGGGTGGAGGGCGTGCAGAAGCGCTGCATGGACAGAGGTTTGTAGCACGGGATCGGCATCTAGGCAAGTCGCCGGGCCAGGAGGGTGACCATCACGCCGGGCCTATTTGAGCCGTGCGAGCGCGTCCAGGAACCGCCGGTTCTGGTCCGGGGTGCCGTGGGTGACGCGAACGTGACCGGGGCCGCCGAGCGGCGTGCCCGCGCGAACGAGGATGCCGGCGTCGGCGAGCCTCGAGACCACCTCGCCCTCGTCGGCGTCGCCCAGATCCACCCAGGAGAAGTTGGCCTGCGAGGCGGCGGTCTCGAGGCCCAAGTCGCGCAGGCCCTCCTCGACGGCGACACGCTCGACGATCGTCGCCTCCACCCTGCGGGAGACGTCGTCGGAATGGAGGATCGCCTCGGCGCCGGCGGCCTGGGCGAGCGCGTTGACGCTGAAGGGCTGGCGGACGGCGTCGACGGCGGCGCGGAATGCCGGCGAGCAGAGCGCATAGCCGACGCGAAGGCCGGCCAGCCCGTAGACCTTGGAGAAGGTCCGCAGGACGACCAGGTTGGGGAAGGCGCGACGCAGGTCGGCCGTCGCATCCGGGTGATCGTGGGTCTGGAACTCGACGTAGGCCTCGTCGAGGATCACGGTGACGTGGGAGGGCACCCCTTCGAGGAAGGCTCCGACGCGCTCGGCGGGCAGGTGCGTGGAGGTCGGGTTGTTGGGGTTGCAGACGATCGCGATCTGCGTCGCGACGGTGATCTCGGCTGCGATCGCGTCAAGGTCGTGCTCGTCGGAATCGTTCAGCGCCACTCGGATCTCCCGCGCGCCCGACAGCGGCGCCAGATACGGATACATGGAGAACGAGGGCCAGGCGTAGACGATCTCGGCGCCGGGCTCGCACAGCGCCAGCCCCGCCGCCAGCAGGACCTCGCAGGATCCGTTCGCGACCGCGATCTGCGCCGAGTCGACCTCGAAGCGGTCGGCGATGCGGCGGCGCAGCAGCGTCGCCCCCGGGTCCGGATAGCGGTTCGAGGCGGCGGCGGCGCGGGCGATCGCCTCGATCACCGCCGGGTGCGGGCCGAAGGGCGACTCGTTCGAGGCGAGCTGCGCGATCTCGGAGTCGGCGATCGCCTCGGGCGCCTTGCCCTTCGGCACGCCGGGCTGATAGCCGGGGATCGAGGCCAGCCTGTCGGCGAAGGTGACCGTCATTGCGCTGAGTGCAGGTCGGCGCGCAGCTTCTGGGCCTCGCCCAGGTAGACGTGGGCGGGCAGGTGATCGGCCGGGGCGTGGTAGTGGGCCATGACGCGGATCACGCCGCGCATCGCGCCCGGGACGTCGAGCTCGCGGGTGCACAGCAGCGGCACCCCGGCGAAGCCGAGGCGCCGTGCGGCGACGGCCGGGAACTCGGCGTTGAGGTCGTCGGTGGCGGTGAACAGGCAGCTGACGAACTGCTCCGGGGCGAGGTCGTTACGGGCCATCAGCTCGCCCAGCAGCTCCTCGGTCGCGGCGAGGATCGCGGCGACATCGTTGGCGCCGGCCTTGACCGCGCCACGGACGGCAAAGAGGCGCTGTTCACCGCTCATTCGACGCATCCTTCCAGAGCCGGTCGATCTCGGCGGACCGCAGGCGCCTGGCACTGCCCTCGGCGAGCTCGCCGAGGGCAAGCGAGCCGAAGCGCACCCGCTGGAGGCCGACCACCTGGTTGCCGACAGCCTCCACCATCCTCCGCACCTGGCGGTTGCGCCCCTCGTGGATCGTGATCTCGACCACGCGCGCCGACGACTTGCGGACCCGGGCGGGGGAGGCCGGGCCATCCTCGAGCCGGACCCCGCCTGCGAGGCGCTTGAGCTGCTCGGGCGAGAGCGGGCGCCACAGCCGCACCCGGTAGGTGCGTGGCACCTGGTAGCGAGGGTGGGTGAGACGGGCGGCCAGCTCGCCGTCGTTGGTGAGCAGGATCAGCCCGGTCGAATCGGCGTCGAGGCGGCCGACGGGGTAAAGGCGCCGCGACGAGTCGACCAGCTCCGTCACCGCTCGCCGCCGGCCGGGCTCGCGCGCGGTCGAGACCACCCCCGTGGGCTTGTTGACGGCCCACACCTCGCGCGGCTCCGGCGCCGCCGCGTGGCCGTCGACCGCGACCCCGGAGTCCTCGCCGACGTCGCGGGCCGGATCGGTGACCACCTCGCCGCCCACGCGGACGCGACCGGCCGCGATCAGCTCCTCGGCCCGGCGGCGCGAGGCGACCCCCGAGTGGGCCAGGTACTTGGCGAGACGCAAGCCGGCGGCCTAGGAGGCGCGCTGCTCGCCGGCCTTGAGCAGGCGCTCGCGCAGATCGCGCTCGTCTGAGGGCGTGGGATCGAAGCGTGCCGGGTCCGGGAGCGCGTCGAGTGAGGCGAGCCCGAAGAGCCGCTCGAAGAGCTGGGTCGTGCGGTAGACAACGGCTCCGAACTGGGAGCGGCCGGATTCCTCGATCAGGCCGCGCTCGGAGAGCGTCTGGGTCGCCGACTCGGAGTTGACGCCGCGGATGCGCGCGACCTCGGGACGGGACACCGGCTGCAGGTAGGCGACGATCGCCAGGGTCTCGGCCTGGGCCTGGGTGAGCGGCGGTGTCCGCGGCTTCGCCAGCAGGCGCCGCGCGGCCCTCTCGGCGATCGGATCCGCGGCCAGCGTGTGGCCCCCGGCGACCTCGCGCAGGACCACCCCACGCTCGCCCTCGGCCAGGGTCGAGCCCAGGGCGTCGATCGCCCGGTCGATCTCGGCCTCGGTGACATCGCAGGCCTCGGCCAGCTCCGCGGTCGAGACGGGCTGCGGCGCCAGGAACAGCAGCGCCTCCACGGTGCGCTCGAGATCGGTCACACAACCTCCAGTTCGCGCTCCGCAGAAATCACCGCTCCCTTGTCGGGCTCCGCGCTCACAGGCCATCCACCCGGATCGGGCCGAAGGTCTCCTTCTGGGTCCAGCTGGCCTCGCCGCGCTTGTGCATCTCCAGCAGCGCGAACAGGGTCACGGCCTGGGTCAGGCGGTCATCGTCGGCGAACAGCTCGTCGAAGTCGAAGCCGCCGCCACGGGCCAGCAGCCGCCGCAGCACGCCCAGGCGCTTCTCCAGCGAGACCGTCGGGCGGATGTGGCTGGTGTCGGGGGCCGGCGGGGCGCGCAGCAGGTCGCCGAGCGCGACGGCGAGCTGATCGGCCTCATAGGCAGGGCGCGCCGCCTCGAGCGAGACCCGGCGCAGGTCCGGCGGCAGCGGCGCCAGCCGGTAGAGGAAGCGGCGGCCCACCTCGAACAGCTCCCGCAGGTGCGCAGCGGCATCGCGGTAGCGCCGGTACTCGAGCATCCGGGCGAGCAGCTCGTCGGCCGCCTCCTCCGGGCCGAGCTGCTCCGCCTCCTCGGGCTGGGGCAGCAGCAGCCGCGACTTCAGCTCCAGCAGGGAGGCGATCAGGACGAGGAACTCGGTCGCGGCCTCGAGATCCAGCTCCCCGCGCTGGTCGAGGTGGTCGACGTAGGCGATCACGATCTCGCCCAGCTCGACCTCGGCCAGGCTCAGCTCCTCGCGCAGCACGAGCGTCATCAGCAGGTCGAACGGGCCCGCGAAGACGTCGAGGTCGAGCTCGAGCTCGGCGGCTCTCATCGGTCGAGAGCCTAGAAGGTGCCCCGGAGCGACCTCCGCCCGGGTGATCGGCGCTTAGCCCGCGGGCCCGATTCCGATCCGCTCGCGGACATCGCCGAGGGTGTCGGCAGCGATCGCCCGGGCCTTCTCGGCTCCGCCGGACAGGGCCGCCTCGAGCGCGGCCTCGTCGCCGCGGATCTCGGCGTAGCGCTGGCGCACCGGCGCCAGGTAGGAGACCGCCGCGTCGGCGACGGCGGCCTTGAAGTCCCCGTAGCCCGAGCCCTCCAACTCGCGCTCGACCTCGGCCGGGTCGCAGCCGCGGATGACCGCGAGGATGTCGATCAGGTTCGTCACCCCGGGCTTGTCGGGGGCGCGCCGAATCTCCGAGCCCGAGTCGGTGACCGCGCTCATCAGCTTCTTGCGGACGGCGTCGGGCTCGTCGAGCACGAGCACCGTCCCGGCCTCGGTGCCGCCCGTCGTCGCCATCTTCGAGGCGGGCTGCTGCAGGTCCATGATCCGCGCCCCGATCGCGGGGATCCGGTGGGAGGGGACGACCAGCGTCTCCCCGAAACGCGCGTTGAAGCGCTCGGCGATATCGCGCATCAGCTCGATGTGCTGGCGCTGGTCGTCGCCGACCGGTACCTCGTCCGCGCGGTAGGCGAGCACATCCGCGGCCTGGAGCACCGGGTAGGTGAACAGCCCGACCGAGACGAAGGCGCCCTGGCGCGACTCCAGCAGCTCGCGCTTGTCCTTCCACTGGTGCATGCGATTGAGGTCGCCCCAGGCCGTGACGGCGCCCAGCAGCCAGGCGAGCTCGGTCTGCTCGCGCACGTCGGACTGGCGAAAGAGGATGCAGCGGGCGGGGTCGATTCCGGCGGCGAGCAGGATCGCCGTGGTGTCGTGGACATTCGTCCGCAGCTCGGCCGGGTCGAAGTCGACGGTGATCGCGTGCAGGTCGACGATGCAGTAGATCGCCTCGCCGCGGTCCTGGCCCTCGACGTACTGACGGATCGCGCCGATGTAGTTGCCGAGGTGCTTGCGGCCGGTCGGCTGGATGCCCGAGAAGATGCGCACGCCGGGGAATCTATTCGGGCCAGACGGGCTACGGCTGCGGCGGCTCGCGCAACTGGTGGGCCGCGGTGAAGAAGTTGCGGTAGGCGAGGGTGGTGGCGAGCAGGGCCGCGATCGCGACACTGCCGAGCAGGACGTAGAGGAGGATGAGCTGGAGGCGGACGGCGTCGGTGGGGTCGGCGCCGGCGAGCAGCATCCCGACCATCGTCCCCGGGAAGAAGATCAGCCCCGTGGTCTTGATCGAGTCGATCAGCGTGATCGTCCCCGAGCGCAGCGCCCGGCGCACCGTCGGCGCGGCGGCCTCGGTGGACGTGGCGCCGAGCGCCAGCGTCGCCTCGATCTCCCGGGAGCGGTCCGACATCTCGTCACCGAGACGGTTGAGTGCGACGGCCGCCGCGGTCATCGCGTTGCCGACGACCATGCCGCCGACCGGGACCAGGAAGCGTGGCTCGGGCTCGAAGATGCCGAGCGCGACCACCAGCCCCAGGGTGCTCGCGCCGGCGACCGCGAGCGCGATCAGCAGGGGCAGGAAGGCGCCGGGAACCTTGCGGGCGCGCTGCCGAGCCTGAACCGCGCCGAAGACGACCATCACCGCGATCAGCGCCGCCACCAGCGCCAGGCTGTCGATCTCGAAGATCGCCTGGATCACATAGCCGATCGCCGTCAGCTGGACGATCGAGCGGACGACGGCGATGCCGATGTCGCGCTCGAGGTCGGCGCGACGCCAGAACGAGAGGGCGACGGCGAGCGCGACCAGCACGAGGCTCGCGGCGACCTGCCCGACCGTGATGTCGATCGAGGAGGTCATGCGGGAAGCAGTTCGCGCACGGGGCCCTCCCCCACGGCCCGGCCCGCATCCATCCGCACGACCCAGTCGGACATCCGCCTCGCCTGGTCGAGGTCGTGCGTGACGAGCACGGTGGAGATCTGCAGGCGTCGCCGGAGGTCGAGCAGGGTCGCCTCGACCGCCGCGCGTGCCTCGGCGTCGAGGGCCGAGGTCGGCTCGTCCAACAGCAACACCCGCGGCTCCAGGGCGAGCGCGCGCGCCAGCATCACCCGCTGCTGCTCCCCGACCGACAGCTTGGCTCCGTCGCGCTCGGCGAAGGACCAGTCGAGCCCGGCCAGCTCGAGCAGCCTGGCCACGTTCGGCTCGACCTCGCCGCAGGAGGCGGCGAAGCGGATGTTGTCCTCCACCGTCCCCTCGAGCAGCGCCGGCAGCTGCGGCACCAGGCAGACCTCACGCCGCAGCGCCAGCGGGTCGCGCGAGCGCACGTCCTCGCCCCGATAGAGCACCCGCCCGGACTCGGGGTCGGCCAGCCGGTCGAGCAGCCGCAGCAGCGTCGACTTGCCCGAGCCCGACGGCCCGGCGATGCAGGTGGCGCCCTCGCGCAGCCCGGCGCTCAGCCCGCGCAGGACCGGCTTGCCGGCGCGCGCGAGGACCACGCGCTCGAGTTTGAACAGCACGCGGGGATTATCGCCGCCCCGTGCGTCGGCACCTGGCTCGCGACCGCAAGATCGCGCCCCCGGCGCGGCTCGTGCAAGAAGCCGACGCTGAAGTGAGAAACTGGGGTCCATGGCGAGGGCGATCTGGAGCGGATCGATCAGCTTCGGGCTGCTGAACGTGCCCGTGAAGCTGTACAGCGCGGTTTCGCGGCGGCAGGTCAGCTTCCGCGAGCTGCGCTCCTCCGACAACTCGCGGGTCCGCCACAAGCGGGTGGCCGAGGCCGACGGCGAGGAGGTCGCCTACGACGACATCGTCAAGGGCTATGAGCTCGGGCCCGACCAGTACGTGGTCTTCTCCCGCGACGAGCTCGACGAGCTCGACCCGAAGAAGACGAAGGCGATCGAGGTCGAGGAGTTCGTCGACCTCGACGACATCGACCCGATCTACTTCGCACAGCCCTACTACCTCGGCCCCGAGCCCGGCGCCGAGCGGGCCTACGCGCTGCTGGTCAAGGCGATGGCCGACCAGCGCAAGGTCGCGATCGCCCGCTTCGTCCTGCGCAACAAGGAGCACCTGGCGGCGTTGCGGCCGATGGGCGCCGTCCTCACCCTGACGACGATGCGCTTCGCGGACGAGATCATGCCGCCCTCGGAGCTCGAGGGGATCGTCCCCGACGACGCCGACCCGCCGAAGCGCAAGGAGCTGGAGATGGCCAAGCAGCTCGTCTCCTCGCTCGCCTCGGAGTTCGACCCGGACTCGTTCAGAGACGAGTACCGAGAGGAGCTGCTGGCGCGGGTCGAGAGCAAGGCCAAGGGCGAGGAGGTCGTGCAGGTGATCTCCGAGGAGCCGACACCGACCAAGGCGCCGGACCTGATGGCGGCCTTGGAGGAGAGCCTGGCGGCCGTCAAGGGCGACTCGCTCGGCGGCGGCGGCAAGCGCGAGAGCAGCTCGAAGCGCAGGGCGCCGGCGAAGAAGCCCTCGTCGAAGAGCAAGAGCTCGTCGCGATCGCGCAGCGCAGGCAAAGCCAAGAAGTAGAGGTGGAGGGGCGCCGGCTGGCGCTGACCAACCTCGACAAGGCCCTGTGGCCCGCCACCGGCTTCACCAAGGGCGAGGCGATCGACTACTACACCCGGGTCTCCGGGGCCGTCCTGCCCCACCTGCGGGCGCGAGCGCTGACCCGCGTGCGCTTCCCCGACGGTGTCGATGGCCAGCACTTCTACGAGAAGCGAGCCCCCTCCCACACCCCCGACTGGGTCCGCACGGCGCCGATCGCGATCGGGCGCGAGGGCGAGCTCAACTTCGTCGTCTGCGACGACCTGCCGACGCTGATCTGGCTGGGACAGCTGGCGGCGCTCGAGCTTCACCCCTCGCTGGCGCTGGTGCCCGACCCCGACCGCCCCACGGTGGTGGCCTTCGACCTCGATCCCGGCGCCCCCGCCGACGCGATCGATTGCTGCCGGGTGGCGCTGCGCCTGCGCGAGATGTTCTCCGGCCTCGGCCTCGATTGCTTTCCGAAGACGTCCGGGTCGAAGGGCCTTCAGGTCTACATACCGCTGAACACGGAAGTGGGCTTCGACCAGACCAAGCCCTTCGCCCAGGCCGTCGCCCGGGCGCTCGAGCGCGACGACCCCGAGCACGTCGTCTCACGGATGCGCAAGGACCTGCGAAAGGGCAAGGTCTTCGTCGACTGGAGCCAGAACGACCGGGCGAAGACGACCGTCGCCGTCTACTCGCTGCGGGCGCGCGAGCGCCCGACGGCCTCCACGCCGCTTCGCTGGGAGGAGGTCGAGCAGGCCGCCGGCGAGGGCGACGCCGACGCCCTCAGATTCGAGCCCGCGGACGTGCTCGAGCGGGTGCAAGGGCACGGAGACCTGTTCGCCCCCGTCTTGGATCTTCAGCAGGAACTGCCCGAGGTCTGACGACGGCAGCGGTGCCGGCTATTCCGAGCGGGGTTGGCGCAAGACCGGCTTGCGGCTGGCCGTCGCCTCGTCGAGGCGCCGCACCGGCGTCGTGTACGGGGCCTGGCGCAGGATCTCTGGATCCCGCTCGGCCTCGGCGAGGATCGCGTCGATCGCGTCGGCGAGCTCGTCCAGCGACTCGCGGGTCTCGGTCTCGGTCGGCTCGACCATCAGCGCCTCGTCCACCAGCAGCGGGAAGTAGATCGTCGGCGGGTGGAAGCCGTAGTCGAGCAGCCGCTTGGCGATGTCGAGCGTCTTCACCTGGAGGTCGAGCTTGGCCGGCGCGCCGGAAAGGACGAACTCGTGCATGCAGACCCGGTCGAAGGCCAGCGGCAGGTACTTGCCGGCGCGGCCCTGGCCCAGCCTCGACAGCAGGTAGTTGGCGTTGAGCACGGCCGTCTCGGAGGCGTCGCGCAGCCCGTCCCCGCCGAGCGAGCGGATGTATGCGTAGGAGCGGACGAAGACGCCGAAGTTGCCCTGGAAGCCGCGCAGGCGGCCGATCGACCTTGGCTCGTCATGGTCGAGGCCGAAACTCGCACCGGAGTCGTTGGAGCCCTCGCGGCGGACGATCCGGGGCACCGGCAGGTACGGCGCGATTTGATCGGAGACCGCGATCGGCCCGGAGCCCGGGCCGCCGCCGCCGTGCGGCTGAGAGAACGACTTGTGCAGGTTCAGGTGGCAGATGTCGAAGCCCATGTCACCCGGCCTCGACCGGCCCATGACCGCGTTCAGGTTGGCCCCGTCGTAGTAGAGGATCCCCCCCACCCCGTGCACCAGCGCGGCGATCTCGGCAATGTTCTCGTCGAATACCCCGAGTGTGTTCGGGTTGGTCAACATCAGGCAGGCGACCTGCTCGTCGACGCTCGAGCGCAGGTCGTCGAGGTCGACGCCGCCGCGCTCGTCGGTCGCCACCTTGACCACCTCGTAGCCGGCCATCGTCACGCTCGCCGGGTTGGTGCCGTGCGAGGTGTCGGGGATGATCACCTTCGTGCGCTGGTGGCCGAGATCGGTGTGGTAGGCGCGGGTCAGCAACAGGCCCGCGAGCTCGCCGTGGGAGCCCGCCGAGGGCTGCAGGCTGATCTGCGACAACCCGGTGATCTCCGCCAGCGAGCGCTCCAGGTTCCACATCAACTCCAGCGCGCCCTGCGCGCGGGCCGGGTCCTGGGCCGGATGCAGGCGGGCGTGGCCGGGTAGCGCGGCGACTCGCTCGTTCAGCCGTGGGTTGTGCTTCATCGTGCACGAGCCGAGCGGGTAGGGCCCGGTCTCGAGGTCGAAGTTTCGCCGGGAAAGGCGGGTGTAGTGGCGAACGATCTCGGGCTCCGAGATCTCCGGCAGCTCGGCCGGCTGGGCGCGCAGCAGCCGTTCCGGGATCAGCTCGGCGAGCGGGCGCGCGGGAACGTCACAGAGGGGCAGCGTCGCGGCCCGCCGGCCCTCGACGGACTTCTCGTAGACCGTTGCCGCACGCTCTCTTTGCTGCCCGCTCGGAGTATCGGCGTTGGTGGGCGGGGCAACGGGGGCGGTCACGCCGAGACCTCGGCCTTTGGCGACTTCCTGGCGCTATGCGCAGCCAACTCGCCATCGGCGGCCCGGAGGGCCCGGGCGAGGGAATCCGCGAGCCGGTCGATGTCGTCCTTCGACCGCCGTTCGGTGATCGCGACCAACAGCCCGTCCTCGTACTCCGGGTACTCCCTACCCAGCGGATACCCGGCAGCGATGCCATCCCCGGCGCAGCGATCCAGCACGCCCTGCACCGGCGCGTCGACCCTCACCGCGAACTCGCGCAACACGGGCGCCTCGTGCAGCAGCTCGACGCCCTCGATCGCGGTCAGGCGCTCGACCGCGTAGGCGGTCCGGTTTGCCAGCAGCTCGCCGAGCTCGACCAGACCACGCTTGCCGAGCCAGCTCAGGTAGATCACCCCGGCGAGCGCGTTCAGCGCCTGCGAGGTACAAATGTTGTGGGTGGCCTTCTCGCGGCGGATGTGTTGCTCGCGGGTCTGCAGCGCCATCACGAAGCCGCGGCGCCCGTCCACGTCGGTGGTCTCGCCGGCGATACGCCCGGGCATGCGGCGCAGGTGCTGCTCGGTCGCCGCGAAGAAGCCGAAGGAGGGGCCGCCGAAGTCGAGGCGGTTGCCGAGCGGCTGGCCCTCTCCGAGGGCGATCTCGATCCCGCACTCGCCCGGAGGCCTGAGCACCCCGAGGGAGATCGGGTCCACCGCGGCCACCGCCATCGCCCCGGCGCTCTCGGCCACAGCGGCCAGCTCGGCGAGGTCCTCGATCACCCCGAGGAAGTTCGGGTTCTGGACGATCACGGCGGCGGTCTCGTCGTCGACCGCGCCGGCGAGCTCGGCCGCTCCGGTGGCCCCATCGTCGAGGCCGACCTCGACCACCTCGGCGCCGAAGCCGCGGGCGTATGTCCGCAGGGTCTCGCGGCTGTGCGGGTGCAGCCCGCGCGAGACGACGAGCTTCGAGCGCTTGGTCGCGCCGAGCGCGAGATAGGCTGCGGACGCCACCGACGACGGTCCCTCGTACAGCGAGGCGTTGGCGACCGGCAGCGCGGTCAGCTCGGAGATCGCCGTCTGGAACTCGAACATCACCTGCAGGCCACCCTGCGAGACCTCCGCCTGGTAGGGCGTGTAGGGGGTGAGGAACTCGGAGCGCTGGGTGATCGCGTCGACGAGCGCCGGGACGTAATGGTCGTACATGCCGGCACCGAGGAAACAGGCCTCGGCGTCGGCGTGCGAGTTGCGCGCCGCCAGCGCGGCGAGATGATCGAAGCACTCGGTCTCCGAGAGGCCGTCGGGTAGGTCGATCGGCCCCTCGAGCCGCAGGTCCGGCGGGATCGCCGCAAACAGCTCGTCGATCGAGTCGACGCCGATCGCGCCGAGCATCGCCGAGCGGTCCGCGTCCGTGGCTGAGGTGTAGCGGCTCACTTCGCTGATCGTAGAGAGGGGACCGGCGCGGTCTGGCCGGGGCCCGGGCCGGGCTTCAGTCGGCGAGCAGCTCGCGGTAGGCGTTGACGTCGAGCAGCTCGTCGGCCTCGGCGGGATCCAAGAGCTTCACCCGCGCGAGCCAGCCGTCGCCATAGGGATCCTCGTTGATCAGCTCGGGGCCGTCGACGACCTTCTGGTTGACCTCGAGAACCTCGCCCGAGAGCGGCGCGTAGACCTCGGAGACAGCCTTGACGGACTCGACCTCGGTGTACGTGCTGTCCTTGGCGATCGTCGCGCCGACCTCGGGAGGCTCATAGAAGACGACCTCACCGAGGGCGTCCTGGGCATGCCAGGTGATGCCGAAGGTGGCCTCGTCGCCGTCGATCCGGGCCCAGTCGTGCTCGGGGTGGTACTTGAGGCCTTCGGGGTAGGTCTCCTCGGCTGCCAACTCGCCTCCTTCGTCTCGCGTTCGCGCTAGCCCTTCGAGTAGAGCGGCTTGGACTTTATGCGCGCCGGCCGGCGGCGGCCGCGCACGTCGATCTCGACCTCGGTGCCGGGCTCGGCCAGCCCGGTGTGCACGTAGGCCAGCCCGATGCCCACCTCCAGCGAGGGCGAGAGGGTGCCGCTGGTGACGACCCCCGCCGGCTCGGCGCCGGCGATCACCTGGTTGCCCTGGCGGGGGATCCCCGGCCCGGTGAGGACGAACGGGACGAGCTTCTCGGCGGGCCCGCGCTCGCGCATCGCGGCGACCGCCTCGGAGCCGATGAAGCCGGACTCCTCCTTGCAGCACCAGCCGAGCCCGGCGGCGATCGGGCCGCGCCCGGTCGAGAGGTCGTTGCCGTAGAGGGGGAAGCAGACCTCGAGGCGGAGGGTGTCGCGGGCGGCGAGGCCGGCCGGGGTCGAGCCGGCCGCCACCAACGCGTCCCAGAGCGCAGGCGCGGCCTGGGGCGAACAGAGGATCTCGACCCCATCCTCACCGGTGTAACCAGTGCCGCAGACGAGTGCCTCCGCGCCCTCGGCACCGCCGATGTCGAGCGCCAGCGTCGCGGCACGCATCCGCGCCGGCAAGCCGCCGGCGAACAGGCCCTCCGCGGCGGCGCGGGCGCGGGGCCCCTGCACGGCCAGCATCGCCCAGCGATCGATCGCGTCGATCGGCTCGGCGTCGAAGGACTCGGAGTGCTCGCGAAACCAGGCCAGGTCGCGGTCGTGGTTGGCGGCGTTGGTGACGGTCAGGTAGCGCTGCTCGCCGAGGCGATAGGTGAAGAGGTCGTCGATGATCCCGCCGTCGTCACGGCACAGCACCGAGTACTGGGCGCCGCCGACCTCGAGCTTGGAGACGTCGTTGGAGAGCAGCCGCTGCAACAGCTCCAGGGCCTGCGGGCCTGCGGTCTCGATCTCGCCCATGTGCGAGATGTCGAAGACGCCGCACCCGGAGCGAACGGCGAGGTGCTCCTGGCGGACCCCCGCGTAGGAGACCGGCATCTCCCAGCCCGCGAACGGCACCAGCTTCGCCCCGGCAGCCACATGCCGGTCAAAGAGAGGCGTGCGCCGCAGCGTCATGCGCCGAGGCTAGCGACGAATAACTCCGACGGCTGCTCTGCTCCCGCTCGCCTGCGGCTCGCTCCCGCGGGAGGAGGCGGGGGAATTATTCCGGAGGAGCCGGCGGAGTTATTCAGGGGTCGCGGAGGAAGGCCGGGACTTCGATCTCGTCGTCCGAGACCCGCAGGTCGCGGCGCTCGGAGTCACCGAGCGGGGAGATGCTGCGCTCGCGCGAGCGCTCCCGGACCTGAATCGGACGCCGGGCGAGGGTCTCGAAGCCCTCGAAGCCGGTCGCGATCACGGTCACCCGCACCTCGTCGCCCATCGTCGGGTCGATCACGGTGCCGAAGATGATGTTGGCCTGCTTGTCGGCCGAGGCGACCGCCAACTCGGCGGCCTCGTCTACCTCGAACAGGTTCAGGTCCTCCGAGCCGGTGACGTTGAGCAACATCCCGGTCGCGCCGTCGATCGACAGCTCCATCAGCGGCGAGGAGACCGCCGCCTTGGCGGCCTCGATCGCGCGGCTTTCGCCCGAGGCCGAGCCGATGCCCATCATCGCCGAGCCGGCGTCGACCATGACCGTGCGCACGTCGGCGAAGTCGAGGTTGATCTGCCCGGGCGTGGTGATCAGGTCGGTGATCCCCTGCACGCCCTGGCGGAGGATGTCGTCGGCGATGCGGAAGGCCTCCTGGACCGAGGTCTGGCGCTCGACCACCTGCAAGAGCTTTTCGTTGGGGACGATGATCAGGGTGTCGACCTTGGAGCGCAGCTTGTCGATGCCCTCCAGCGCCTGGGTCATCCGCCGGGTGCCCTCGAACTCAAACGGCTTGGTAACCACGCCGACGGTCAGCGCGCCGATCTCCTCCTTGGCGATCTCGGCGATCACTGGCGCGGCGCCGGTGCCGGTGCCGCCGCCCTCGCCGGCGGTGACGAAGACCATGTCGGCGCCCTTCAGCGCCTCCTTGACCTCGTCGCGCGACTCGGCCGCAGCGCCTGCCCCCACCTCGGGGTTGGCGCCAGCGCCCAGCCCGTGGGTGAGCTGGTGGCCGATCGAGAGCTTGATGTCGGCGTCGCAGGCCTGGAGTGCCTGCACGTCGGTGTTGACGGCGATGAACTCGACGCCCTTGAGGCCGGCGTCGACCATCCGCGAAACGGCATTGGTTCCACCGCCGCCCGCGCCGACGACCTTGATTACCGCGAGGTACGAGGACTCGACCATGACTCCCTAGACGAAATAGTTGACCCTTGGTTCCCGCCGAAGGCTAAAGCCAAACTTGAGACTTTGTGGCTCGGCCTTCCCTCGACGTGTGAATGACCGTACGGCATTCCCCAGCAGGTGTCAATGTCCACGATCTCCTCCGGCACGGAATCGTGCATCGGCCCATACCCTCAATCAACACTGGAAGGTTGGGGGTCGCCGGCGGTCTCAGGGTGGGGCGCAGATCAGGGGCCGACGGGTGCGGTTTCGGGCGCGGTGGCCTCGACCTCCGGGGCGGCGGCTCCCCCCACCGAGGGTCGCTCGGGGACCCGGACGTCGACGTAGGTGAGGTTGCGGAGACGGGGATCGGCGAGCACCGCCGCGGCGGCGGCCCATTTCTGTGTGGCGGCCGCGGGGGTTCCGAACCGGATCGCGATCTCGCCCTTCATCACGACCTCGACACCACCGACGGCGGCGTGGGAGATCTTCTCGATCAGCGGCACCAGCGGCCGGGGCGCGGCACCGGCGATCGTCGCCTGCGCCAGGGGTTCGCCCCCAAGCTTGCCGGCGGCCGGCAGATCCCGCAGCGCGATCGTCGGCAACCGCCTGCCGGCGGCCCCAAGCGAGAGGCCTCGCAGCACCGTTCCGTCGGCCGCCACCGGGACCGCATCGCCGCCGGACTCGACGATCAGTGCCGGCGAACGCTCGGTGACGGTGATCTCGACGCGGCTGGGAAAGTCCGGGTCGGCGCTGACCGAGGCCACGGTGGGGAACGACCTGACCGCATTCCGCAGTTCGTCCGGGTCGAAGTTGAGCGTGGTCATCGAGGTGGCGGCGTCCTTGAGCGCGGCGTTGACGCGATCAGCGTCGGCGGTGGTCGTCCCCTTCACGCGCACCTGCTCGACCGCGACCAGCGAGGAGTTGCGAAGCCAGCCGAAGTAGCCGGCGGTCCCGGCCACCGCCAGGATCCCGATCACGATCAGCGCCCGGACCAGGAGCCGGCGTCGCCGGGAGCCGCTGCCGCGGGCCGACGGGCGCCTGGCCTTCGCGGTCGGGCGCACCCGACCGTGACCATTGCCGCGGCGGGACGAGCCCGAGCGCGCCGGCACCTGCTTGGGGGGCTTGCGCGTGGCCACGCTGCCGCGCTTGGCGGGCTTTCGCCGAGTCGAGGCAGCGCGCGGGGTGCGCGCGGAAGCGCGCCGCTTGCCGACGGCGGTCGAGGCACGGCTGGCCACGCCCCCTAGGTTCGCGGCCGACCGGGTCGGCTCCTGCCGGCGCGGGCTATCGGTTCAGCCGAGCTGCCAACCCGCGGGCCACTCGATTGCGCCGAGGATCTGCACCTCGGGCTCCAAGACGACGCCGAAGCGCTCGTGTACGCGCCGGCGACCCTCGGCCATCAGCTCGAGGATGTCGGCGGTGGTTGCCGCTCCCGTGTTCTCGACGAAGTTCGCGTGCTTGTGCGAGAACCTGGCCCCACCCACCTGCAGGCCGCGGCACTCCGCCGCGTCGAGCAGCTGACCGGCGCTGCGGCCCTGCGCGCGCTCGTCTTCGGGATTCTTGAAGGTCGAGCCGAAGGTCTTGATCCCGGACGGCTGGGCATCGCGGCGCTTGCGGCGGATCTCGGCGAGCGTCTGTTTGATCGCAACGGGATCGCCCTCTGCCAGCCCGAAGCAGGCGCGCGAGACGACGGCGCCGGCCTCGAGGTTGGACTGGCGATAGCTGAAGCCCAGCTCTGACGGCCGGCGGCGCTGGACCCCGTCGCCGGTGCAGACATCCACCCACTCGAGCACCCGCGCAAGCTGGCCCCCGTAGGCGTTGGCGTTCATCCGCACCGCCCCGCCGACCGTTCCCGGGATGCTGATCCCGAACTCCAGCCCGGTCAGCCCCCACCGAGCCGTCTTGGCAGTCGCTGACGGCAGCCTGGCACCGCCGCCGCAGACAACCTGGTTGCCCAGCCGCTCGACGGCGTTGAGCTCGCCGTCCAGCTTCAACGCCAAACCGCGAAAGCCGTCGTCGGCGACGAGCAGGTTCGAGCCCGAGCCGACGATCCCGATGGCAATGCCCTCCCCACTCGCCCAGGCCAACAGCGCGACCAGGGCAGCGGCGGTCTCTGGGCGCACGAACAGGTCCGCCGGCCCGCCCGACCGCACAGTCGTCAGCCGAGCCAGCGGATAGTCGCGCTCGATACTTGGTGGTCGCTCGTTCACCCCGGTTCCCCCCGGGAGCGTGCGGACCTCGGACGCGAAGCGGAGGAGTCGGTGGGCGTCGATTCATCCACGAGCTCGCTTGCGAGCTCGTGGATGTCGCCCGCTCCGAGGGTCACCAGCAGGTCGCCCTCGCCGAGGCGGCCGGCGAGCGCCGCCCGCGCGTGATCTCGATCGCGCAACCACCAGACAGGACGCCCCGAGGCGTTGTCGGCCGCCGCCCGCGCGACCGCCAGGCCGCTGACGCCGGCCAACGGCCCGACCGGCTCCTCGCGCGCCGGATAGACGTCGAGGACCGCGACCTCGTCGGCGGCGGCGAGCGCGGCGCCGAAGCGCTCGGCGAGCGCCTTGGTCCTGGAGTACAGGTGCGGCTGGAAGACGGCGATCAGCCGCCGCGGTTGGAGCTCGCGAAGCGCCTGCAGAGCCGCCGCGACCTCGGTCGGGTGGTGTGCGTAGTCGTCGTAGACCACCGCCCCGTTGCACCGGCCCTTGCGCTCGAGCCGGCGCACCATCCCGGGAAAGCCCGCCAGCGCCCCGGCCGCCGCCGCCAGATCGAGCCCGGCCAGCTCGACGGTCGCCAGCGCGGCGAGGGCGTTGATCAGGTTGTGGCGTCCGGGGACCGCCAGCTTCGGCATTGACTCTGGCTCCCAGTGCTCGCCGGAGGGGCGAACGCCCAGGGGAAGCAGTGCCGCCCCGAACCGGAGGGTCCGCTGCTCGTCGACGACCGCATCCAGCGCCGGGTCGGCCAACAGCGCCAGGCCGGACGCGGGCGCCGCGAAGCGGCGAAAGGCGTCGATGAGGGCCGCCGTCGAGCCCCAGTGCGAGTGATGGTCGAGCTCGACGTTGGTCACGGTCGCGACCTCGGGGCGCAGCTCGAGGAAGCTGGCGTCGGACTCGTCGGCCTCGGCGACGATCCACTCCCCATCCCCCCAGCCGGCATTCGCCGGCTCTCCGCCGGCCCCGGCGCCTGGAAGCTCCCCGCCGAGGACGAAGGCGGGGTCGGCGCCGATCGCGCGCAGTGCGTGGGCGAGCATCCCCGCGGTGGTCGTCTTGCCGTGGGTTCCGGAGACGGCGATCAACCGCTTCATCGAGCACAGCTCGGCGAGCAGCGCACCGCGATGAAGCACCCGCTGGCCGCGCTCACGCGCCCGGCGAAGCTCCGGGTTGTCCTCCGCGATCGCGGTCGAGACGACGACGTCGGCGCCCTCGGGCACCGCGTCGGCGTCGTGGCCGAGGCGGGCCTCGATCCCGGCCGCGCGCACCCGGCGCAGGTAGGAGCTCTCGGCGCGGTCCGAGCCCGAGACGGCGGCGCCGAGCTGGTCGCAGACGAGCGCCAGGCCGCTCATCCCGGCGCCGCCGATCGCGACAAAGTGAAGCTCGCGTCCCTTGAGGTCGTTCACCGGCACGCGGCAAGGATCTCGCATGCGACCCGCTCGGCGGCGTCGGGGCGGGCCAGCGAGGCCGAGGCGGTCGCCATCGCCTCCAGCCTGGCGGGGTCGGAGAGGATCGAAGCGGCGGCCGAGGCGACCGCGCCGGGGTCGAGCGCGGAGTCCTCGATCACGGTGGCGGCGCCGGCGTCGGCCATCCAGCTTGCGTTGGCACGCTGGTGATCGGCCGCCGCGTGCGGGTACGGCACCAGGATCGCCGGGCGGCCGGCTGCGGCCAGCTCGAAGATCGAGCCCCCCGAGCGGGCGAGCACGAGGTCGCAGGCGGCGAGGGCGTCGCCGAGGCTCGGCTCGTAGGCCAACAGCGTGTAGCGCTCGGCCCCACCGGCGGCCTCGAGGCGCTGGCGGGCAAGCTCGTAGTCGCGGTGTCCTGCCACGTGGAGCACGTGGAAGTCGCGGTTTGGGGCGGTGCCGGCGTCGCCGATGAAGGCGTCGAGCGCCGCCAGGTTGATCGAGCGTGCGCCCTGGCTGCCGCCGAAGACCAGCAGGCAGCGATCGTCGGGGTCGATCCCGAACCGCTCGCGCGCGGCAGCGCCGTCCGCGGTCAGGATCGCCGCCGGCACCGGGCGGCCGGTGACGACATAGCGCCAGCCCTCGCGCCCGTCGATCGGGAAGGCCAGGCAGACCCGATGGGCGCGGCGGGCGAGGAGGCGATTGGCGAGCCCGAGGTGGCGATCGGCCTCGGTTAGGACGAGCGGCAGCTTCAGCCGCAGCGCGGCGATCCCGCTCGGGCCCGCGACGTAGCCGCCGCCGCCGAGGACCGCGTCGGCGCCGCGGTGTCGGAGGACGTCGGTCGCGGCCGGCACCGCGCGAACCGCCAGGGCGATCGCGCCCACCGCCCTGACGGGGTTGTGCCGGTCGAGCCCGCGGACGTCCAGCAGCTCGATCTCGAAGCCCGCGTCGGGCACCAGATCGGCCTCGACGCGGCCCCGCGCGCCGAGGAAGAAGACATCGGCGCCCTCAGCCCTGAGCGCGTCCGCGACGGCGAGAGCCGGCACTACGTGCCCGGCGGTTCCCCCCGCGGCTATCGCGACCGTTGGCACGGCTGGACGAACTCCTCCTCTGGGCACCGGCGCGGCCCGAGGCCGCCCGATTGCCTTCGACGACGCGCAGTCTGCCACCGCTGCTGGCGGTGCGCCGGCTCGCCGGGCGAGCGCTCCCCGCGCTGCCTCGCCTCGACGTCGCGGGCTTCGGCTTGGCGCGGGTCGCAACCGCCCCCGAGGCGACGTTCAACAACAGCCCCACCGCCGCCAGCATCACCAGCAGGCTCGAGTTCCCGTAGGAGACGAACGGCAGCGGCACGCCCGTCAACGGCGCCAGCCCGAGCACGGCGGAGAGGTTGATGATCGCCTGCACCATGACCATCGAGACGAGCCCGGCCGCGAGCAGCCTGCCGTAGCGGTCCCGGGCCCTCTGCGCCGCCCGCAGGCCGGCGTAGCCGAAGAGACCGAAGAGCCCGGCCAGGGTGGTGATCCCGAGCAACCCGAGCTCCTCGCCGATCACCGCGGCGATCATGTCCGTGTGCGCCTCGGGCAGGTAGAAGGCCTTCTGCAGGCTCTCTCCCAGCCCGACTCCGAAGACGCCCCCCGAGCCGAGCGCGATCTTCGCCTGGATCGCCTGGAACCCGGCGCCACCCGGGTCGCTCCCGGGATCGAGGAAGCCGGTCAGGCGGGCCACCCGGTAGGGCTCGACCAGGATCGCGATGACGACGATCGCGCCGAGGGCGGCGGCGAGGACGCCGAGGTAGCGCATCGGCACGCCGGCGGCGATCAGCAGCGCGGCCGCAGTCAGACAGGAGATCACCGCCGTCCCCAGGTCCGGCTCGAGGACAACCAGCATGCAGATCACCGCGACCGGCACCAGGAACGGCATCATCGAGCCGATGCTGCGGGTCATCTTCGGCCTCGCCGCCAGCAGGCTGGCGCCGTGCAGCACCAGGGCGAGCTTGGCGATCTCCGAGGGCTGGATCTGGAAGAGGCCGGCGCCGAGCCAGCGCTTGGCGCCGTTGACCTCGACGCCGACGCCGGGGATCAGCACCACGACCAGCAGGATGAGGGAGACGGCGAGGATCAGCGGCGTCAGGCGATGGATGATCTGGACTCCCCGGATCGCCAGGATCCGCATCACCAGCAAGCCGGCGATCCCAAACAGGACCGTCCGCTTCAAATAGAAGGCGCTGTCGCCCGCGTCGCCCAGCAGCGACGTGGTCGAGCTGGCGCTGAAGACCATGACGACGCCGAAGGCGACCAAACAGAGCGTCGCCGTCAGCAGCAGCGAGTGCTCGACGGGCGGCGCGCCCTTTCGCCTGCGCGGACCGACCGCGGCCAGCCTCAGGGCGCTCACCGCAGCTCCTCGACAAGGACGCGGAAGTGCTCGCCGCGCTCCTCGTAGTCGCGGTAGGAGTCGAAGCTGGCGCAGGCCGGCGCGAGCAGGACCACCTCGCCCTCGCTCGCGGCCTCGGAGGCCTTGCGAACGGCGTCGGCGAGGCCGTCGCAGCGGACCAGCCCGACACCCGCCGACCAGGCCGCCGCCAGGTCGCGCTCGAGATCGTCGGCGGTCTCCCCGATCAGATAGCAGGCGACGGTGTGCTCGGCGAGCGCATCGGCGAGCGCCTCGAAGCTCTCGCCCTTCGAACTGCCGCCGAGGATCGCGTGGACGCCGCCGTCGAAGGAGAGCACCGCCGCACGCGCGGCGGCGACGTTTGTCGCCTTGGAGTCGTTGACGTAGAGGGCCCCACCGACCTCGGCGACGCGCTCGAGGCGGTGGGGCACGCCCTCGAAGCTGGTGAGCCCGCCGCGAACCGAGTCGCGGTCGAGGCCCATCGCCAGAGCCGCGGCTGCCACGGCCATCGCGTTGTCGACGTTGTGGGCGCCCAGCAGGGGCAGCTCGGAGACCTCGACCAGGGGTTCGCCGGCGGCGACGATCGTGGCGCCGTCGACGGCCACCTCGCAGTCCGAGCCCCGGCTGGTGCGGCAGAAGGCGATCCGCCGTGCGCACCCGCCGAGATCGCGCCCGTGAAGCTCGGGCTGATCGCCGTTGAAGACCGCGAAGTCGTCGTTTGACTGGTTGGCGAAGATCCGCAGCTTGGCCTCGGCGTAGCGCTCGAACGTGCCATGGCGATCGAGATGGTCGGGGCTGAGGTTGAGCAAGACCGCGCACTCGGGAGCGAAGGACTCGGTGTCTTCGAGCTGGAAGCTCGAGCACTCACAGAGCACCGTGGCGCCGGCCGAGATCGCGCCCACCAGCGAAGCGACCGGGGTGCCGACGTTGCCGGCCACGGCGACGGGCCTGCCGGCGGCCCGCCAGACCTCGGCGCCCAGCTCGGTCGCGGTCGTCTTGCCGTTGGTGCCCGTCACCGCGACGAAGCGGTTGGGGAGCAGTCTCCAGGCCAGCTCGAGCTCGCCGATGACCGCCCGCCCCCGCGCTCGTGCCAGCGCGACGACCGGGGCCTGCGCCGGCACCCCCGGGCTCTTGACCAGGCAGCGAATCCGCTCGAGGTGCTCGATTCCCTGGCCATCCAGGTTCACTTCGACGCCCGCCTCCGCAAGCCTTGCGGCGCCGGGCGGCGAACCGGCGTCGACGCCGATCACCTCCTCCCCTCGCCCGGCCAGCAGCCGCGCCGCCGCCTGCCCGGACCGGGCCAGCCCGACGACCAGGTACGGGCCTGAGGGCAGCGGCGGTCGTGGCTTCGGATAGCCCATGCCTACAGATTCGCCCTGGGGGCCCGGCAACCTTCGCCCTGGGCGCCACCTTCAGCCCGGGAATAACTCCGGCCAGATCCTCCGCTGCGCGTCCGGTCTGGCCGGGCGAGGGTCCCGCCTTACCCGGCAGGGTGGCTGTGGTCTACCGCGACTGCGTCGCTAGCCCCAACCGACCACCCAAGGGGCGTTCGCCGGGGCTAGGGACGAAGTCCCGGGTCACACGCATGGGCCTGCCGGGTCAGGTCTCGCGCCCTCGCCCGCCGCCCCCGGACGCGAAGCGGAGGAGGCGGCGGAGATATTCAGCGTTACCCGAGGCTGTTTTGGAACAACACGTAGCCGATCCCTGCACACACCGCGGCGATGATCCAGAAGCGGAGCATGATCTTCGTCTCCGACCAGGCGAGCATCTCGAAGTGATGGTGCACCGGGGCCATCAGCAGCACCCGGCGGCGAAACATCTTGAAGCTGAAGACCTGGATCGCGACCGAGAGCGCCTCGATCACGAAGATCCCGCCGAGGATGATCAGCAGCATCTCGGTCTGGGTCATCACCGCCAGCGCGCCAATCGCCGCGCCGAGCCCGAGCGAGCCGGTGTCCCCCATGAAGATCGAGGCCGGGAAGGCGTTGAACCAGAGAAAGCCGATGCAGGCCCCGACGAGACAGGCCGAGAGCAGCGCCAGCCCCTCCTGACCGGTGGTGATCGTGATCGCCATGTAGGCGAGCAGGACGATCGCGCACGACCCCGCGGCCAGGCCGTCGAGGCCGTCGGTGAGGTTGACCGCGTTCGAGGCGCCGGCGATCACCATGAAGACCAAGACCAGGTAGGCGACCGGCCCGACATCGATCTCGGCGTCGAAGACCGGCGAGCGCAGCACCGGGTCGAGGCCGACCACCTCGGTCGCCACGTACCAAAGGCCTACCGCCAGGCCGATCTGGACCAGCAGCTTGTAACGCGCGCCCAGACCGAGCGAGCGGCGCTTGGAGATCTTGACCCAGTCGTCGGCGAAGCCCAAAGCGGCGGCGCCGAGGGCGACCCCCAGCACGGCCATGCTCTGGGTGTCGCGCTCCGACAGCACCAGGTAGGGCACCGCAATCCCGAGAAAGAGGACCAGCCCGCCCATGGTCGGGGTTCCGGCCTTGGCGTGGTGTTCCTGCGGGCCCTCCTCGCGAATCTGCTGGCCGAACTCCTTGACCCGCAGAAACTGGATGAACTTGGGTCCGAGGAAGATCGTGATCAGCATCGCCGCCATCGCGGCGATCAGCACCTCGCCGCGATCGATGGCAGCCGAGGCGACCTCGTTCGCAAGCGCCGCGGTGGTCATCTAGCCATTCGGGCTGCCGGCGTCCCCAGCGGCGTCGTCCGTGCGCCCGCGCCATGTCACCAGAGCCTCGGTGAGGCGCTCCAGCCCGACCGAGCGCGAGCCCTTGATCAGCACCGAGTCCCCCGGCTCGAGCAGGGCGTGGACCAGCTCGGCGGCCCCCTCGGCGTCAGCCGCCCACTGGTCGGGGGCGTACTCGCGCGCGAGCTCGCCGACGCCGACGAGGGGACCGATCCCGAGACTGCGGGCGAGGGTGCCGATCTCCCGGTGGTAGGCGCCGGCTTCGGGCCCAAGCTCCTTCATCTCGCCGAGGACGGCGACCCGGCGCTCGCCCGGGACGGCTCCGCCCATATCTGTCGCCAGGTGCTCCAGCGCGGCGCGCATCGAGACCGGGTTGGCGTTGTAGCAGTCGTTCACCAGGAGGACCTCGCCCACGAGGTCGATCAGCTCACCTCGCAGGCGCGAGAAGGTTACCCCGGGCGCCCGACGCGCCATCTGCTCCAGCGGCACCCCGAGGGCGACTCCGATGGCGATCGCGCAGAGGGCGTTCAGCAGGTTGTGGGCCTCGGTGAAGGGGAACTGGAAGCTCGCCTCCCCGGCGGGCGTGGTCACCGTGGCGGCGATGCCCTCGGCCATGGTCTCGGCCCGGCGCGCGCTGACGTCGCCTCCGGGCCCGAAGGTGATCGTCTCCAGGCTGTCGCCAAGATGCGGTTCGAGCACGTCGGCGTCCTCGGGGATGACCGCCTTGCCGTCGGCCTTGAGCCCGGCCAGGATCTCGGCCTTGGCCTCCGCGATCGCCTCCAGCTTTCCAAGCAGCTCCAGGTGGACGGGGCCGACGTTGGTGATCGCCGCGATGTCGGGCTCTGCGATCGCGCACAGCTCGGCGATCTGGCCGAGGCCGCGCATCGCCATCTCCAGCACCAGCGCCTCGGTCTCCGGGGGCGCTGCGAGCATGGTCAGCGGTAGGCCGATCTCGGTGTTGAAGTTGTCGGCGCTGGCGTGGACCCGCAGCGGCAGCAGGGCCCGGGTGATGTCCTTCGCCGAGGTCTTCCCGGTCGAGCCGGTGATTCCGACCACCGGACATCCGAGCTCGCGCCGCCAGCCGCGAGCCAGCAGCTGCAGCGCGCGCAGGGGATCGTCGACCGCCAGCACCCACCCCCCGCCCTGCGCCCCGGCGAGCCGCTCCGCGTGGTCGGGGGTGGTGACCACGCCCCAGGCGCCTGCCTCCAGTGCCGCGGCCGCGAAGGAGCCGCCGTCGGCGCGCTCGCCGGCGAGGCCGAAGAAGACGTCGCCCGGGCGGAGGTGGCGGGAGTCGACGACGGCTCGCTCGGGCCGCTGGGGCCCGCCCTCGCGGACGACGGTGGCCCCGGACTCGGCGACGATCCGCTCGGCGGCGAGGTCGATCACGTTGCGGCGCGCAGCGCGCGCAACTCCGAGCGGGCGACGTCGCGATCGTCGAACGCGAGCTTGCGACCGCGCTCGAACTCCTGGCCCTGCTCGTGTCCCTTGCCGGCGATCACCACCGCGTCGCCCGGCCGTGCCCTGGCCAGGGCGATCGCGATCGCCGCGCGGCGATCGATCTCGGATTCAACCTCGGCGACAGCGTCGTCTCCACCCATCCCAGCCAGTATCTCCTCGATTATCCCTCCGGGTTCCTCCGAGCGCGGGTTGTCGGAGGTGACCACGACGACATCGGCCAGACGGGCGGCGGCGGCCCCCATCAGCGGGCGCTTGTCACGGTCGCGGTCGCCGCCGGCTCCGAGAACGGCGATCACCCGGCCCGCGGTGATCCGCCGCGCCGCCGCGAGCACGTTCTCGACCGAGTCGGGGGTGTGGGCGTAGTCGACGACCACGGCGAACGGCTGCCCCTCGTCGATCGGCTCCATCCTGCCCGGGACGAGTTCAACGTCGGCCAGCGCCGCGGCCGCCTCACCGGCGGGAACGCCCAGGATCGAGGCGGTCGCGATCGCAGCCAGCGCGTTGGAGACGTTGAAGTGGCCCGGCAGCGGCAGCGACACGTGATGCTCACCGTCCGGCGCGCGACAGACAAAGCGCGAGCCACCGGCGTCGAAGCTGATCTCGACGGCGGCCAGATCGGCGTCGGCGCCGTCGGCCGAGAAGCTGAGCAGCGCCGGCGCGCCCGCGTCGCGGGCCTCGCCGGCCAGACGAGCCCCGTAGGGGTCGTCGATGTTGACCGCGGCCCCGGCCGCGGGCACCGGCGAGGCTGCGAACAGGCGGCTCTTCGCCAGGAAGTAGTCCTCCATGTCGTCGTGGAAGTCGAGGTGGTCCTGGGTCAGGTTGGTGAAGGTCGCCGCCGCGAAGCGGACCCCGTCGGTCCGTCCCAGCGCCAGGGCATGGGAGGAGACCTCGATCACGCACGCCCTGTCGCCGGCCTCGAGCATCTCGCGGAAGGTCCGCTGCAGGTCGATCGCCTCGGGGGTGGTCCGCTCGACCTCCTCGGAGCGCCCGCCGACGATCCGCTTGACGGTGCCCAGCAGGCCGGTCTGGGTGCCGGTCCGCTCGAGCACGTGGCGAACCAGGAAGGCGGTCGTCGTCTTGCCGTTGGTGCCGGTGATCCCCGCGACCTGCAGCTCCGCGGTGGGGTCGCCCCAAAACGCCGCCGCCGCCGGCGCCATCGCGGCGCGTGCGTCCGCGACCAGGGCCTGCGCGACCGGCAGGTCCAGGCGACGCTCGACGACCAGCGCGGCGGCGCCCGCCTCGACCGCGGCCGGGGCGAAGGCGTGCCCGTCCGAGCGGCCTCCCGGAACGCAGAAGAAGAGATCGCCACGCCCGACCTCGCGATTGTCGTAGGCGAGGCCGGAGACCTCGACGCCGGCCTCACCGATCCACTCGGCGACCGAAGCGCCTGCGAGAACCTCGCGCAGCTCCATCGCCGCGATTGTATGGAGCAGCGGGGCGGCCGGCCCCAGCCGCGCTAGTTGGTCTCGACGCCGAGGTAGGGGAGCGCGAACTTGGCGATCTCGCCGAAGGCGGGCGCCGCGACCGTGGCGCCGTAGTAGTCGCCCTGTGGCTCGTCGACGACGATCGCGACCAGCAGCTGCGGATCGTCAGCGGGCGCGAAGCCGACGAACGAGGCGACGAACTGGGACTCGGAGTACCCGCCGTCGATCACCTTCTCCGCCGTACCGGTCTTGCCGGCGAGCGTGTAGCCGGGGACGCTCACCTCCGAGGCCGTGCCGCCCGGAGCCAGCACCCCCTTCAGCATCAGGCGCAGCTTGGCGGCGTTGCCGCGACTGATCACCCGCCGGCCCTCGGGCTCGGGGACGCGCTCGCTCCCCTCCCTGAGAATCACCCGGGGCGGGTGCAGGACGCCCCCGCCGGCGATCGCCGAGTAGGCGGCGGCCATCTGGATCGGCGTCACCGAGAGGCCCTGGCCGATCGGCAGGTTGCCCATCGTCGAGCCGGAGTACTCGTCGGGGTGGGGCACGATCCCCTGCTCCTCGCCGGGGAAGTCGATGCCGGTGGGCTCGCCGAAGCCGAACTTGCGGATCCAGGCGTCGAAGCGCTTGGCGCCGGTCTCGAGCCCGACCTTGACCGCACCCACGTTCGAGGACTGAGCGAGGATGTCGGCGACGCTGAGGGTGACGTATCCGCGCGGGTGCGACTCCTCGATCACGCGGTCGGCCACCTGGATCGTCGGCGGCAGGTCGAACATCGTCTCCGGGTTGACGACACCCGCCTCCAGGGCGCCGGCGACGGTGAACGCCTTGAAGGTCGAGCCGGGCTCATAGGTGTAGCCGGTGGCCCGGTTCGCCAGCTCCTGCTGGGTAGCGGAGCCGGGGTCGGAGGGGTCGGCGGCCGGGTAGTTGGCCATCGCCAGCACCTCGGACGTGTTGGGGTCCATGACGATCGCGGTCGCGCCCTTGGGGCTGTACGTCGCGGCGAGGTTCTGCAGGACCTCCTCGGTCCCGGCCTGAAGGTTGGCGTCGATCGACAGGCGCAGGCTCTCGCCCGTCTCGGCGCCCGCGAGGGTGTTGCGCTCCAGCTCCTTGCCGAGCGCGTCGCGGACGACCTCGCGCTCGCCGGTGGTGCCATGCAGCACCGGCTCCTCGGAGGCCTCGAGCCCGGACAGGCCCTGGTTGTCGATGCCGACCGAGCCGACGATCTGCGAGGCGAGCTCGCCCTGCGGGTAGATGCGCTCGCTGTCGGGAACCGCCCCGATGCCCGCCAGCTTCATCTTGCGGATCCTCTCCGCGGTGGGCAGGTCGACCTTGCGCGCCACGTAGGCGAACCCCGAGTCGCGGTCGGCGAGCGTTCGCAGGATCACGTTCGGGTTCTGATCGAGCGCCCGGGCGAGCTTGTTCGCCGTGCGCTCGGGGTCCTTCACCTGGTAGGGCGTGGCGACGATCGTCGCCGCATCCCGGGAGATCGCCAGCTCGTCGCCGTTGCGGTCGAGGATCGCCCCGCGGGAGCCGGGCACGACCACCGTCTCGGTCTGCTGGCCTTGGGCGTCGGCGCGAAACTCGCCGCCCTGGATGCCCTGAAGCCAGGCGGCTCGGGCGACGATCAGCGCGAACGCGCAGACGAAGAGCGCGAACAGCAGGCCGATGCGGCGTTCGATCAAGCCCATCGGTGGTTGATTTCGCTTCCGCCCCCGCCGGTCCTTGCGCGCGGGCCGACGACGATCAGGGGGCGCCGACCCCACCGGCGACGTTTGCCGGGGCGACGGCGGCCGCCGGTGCCGGCGCGGCGGCGGTCTCCGCGACCACCTCCGGGGCGATGGCCTCGGGCGCCGTGGCGACGGGGACCGGGGCGACGGGGTCGGTGACGAGCGGGTTCGCCGGGGTATCGGCGCCGGCGAAGTCCCCCGCCTGCAGGCGCTGCGCCGCGAGCTCGGCGTCGCCGGGCTTGAGGCTGAGGTAGCGGGTCGCGTCGGTCGCCGGGTAGAACAGCCCCAGCTTGGCGGCGCCGGCCAGGACCTGATCGTTGGACACCTCGCCCGCGATCCGTGCCTGCAGGGCGGAGTTGGCGCGCTTGAGGCCATCGGCCTGCTGGGCGACCTGGCTGGAGGAGGCGTTGAGGCTGAGCGAGAGGACGTTGAGGGCGACGATCCCGACCAGCAGCGCCGCCAGGGCGCCGATCCAGAGTCGACCGCGCGCCAGCCCTACGACCAGGCCCGAGTCGGCGATGCCACCGACGGCACCGGCGGTGCGCCCGACCGCGATCGGGACAAGGCCGACGACGGGTGTGGTCTGCGAGCGGCGGCGGGCCGGCGCCGACCGCGCCGGGCGGGGCTTCAGCGCCGGTCGGCTGGCGGAGGCCCGGCGAGACGACGAGGCGGAGACCCTGCGGGCGGCGGCGGTGGCGGCCATCAGAGGCGGCCTGCTTCGATTCCGGGGCGGCCGTCTGAAAGCTTGCGGGCGACGCGCAGCCGAGCCGAGCGCGAGCGGGGGTTGCGCTCGGACTCCTGCGGGCTGACGGTGACCGCCTTGCGGGTCGCGAGCTCGGCCTCCGGCTGGCGCCCACAGCGACAGACCGGGAGCTCGGGCGGGCAGATGCACTCGCGGGCGCGATCGGCGAAGAACCGCTTCACCCGGCGGTCCTCGAGCGAGTGGAACGAGATCGCGCCGATGCGTCCGCCGATCTCGAGCAGATCCCAGGCCGCCGGCAAGGCGCGGTCGATTGCGCCGAGCTCGTCGTTGACGGCGATCCTGATCGCCTGGAAGGTCCGCTTGGCGGGGTGCCCGCGACCGAAGCGGTAGGCCGGTGGCACCGCCTGGCGGATCACATCGACCAGCTCGGCCGTCGTCGCCAGGGGCCTGCTGCGGACGATCTCACGGGCGATCGAGCGCGCGTGGCGCTCCTCGCCGTGCTCGCGAATCGCCGCCGCCAGCCGGTCTTCGGGCCAGTCGTTGACCACCTCGAGGGCGGAGACCGCCTGGCCCGGGTCCATGCGCATGTCAAGCGGGGCGTCGGAGGCGTAGGAGAAGCCGCGCTCGGGGGCGTCGAGCTGCAGCGACGAGATCCCCAGGTCCATGTAGATGCAGTCGAACCTCTCCCCGTCTGCGGCGTCTGCGGCAAGCTCGTCGAGCGCGTCGGCGAAGTCCGCGCGGATGAACCGCGCATCGCACTCGAGGTCGGGCTCGAGCGCGGCGAAGCGATCGGCGGCGGCCGGATCGCGGTCTACACAGATCAGGGTGCCGTCGCCGCCGATGCGCTGGGCGACCAGGCGAGCGTGGCCGCCACCGCCGAAGGTCAGGTCCAGCGCCCGCTCGCCCGGGTGCGGGTCGAGCAGGCCGACCAGCTCGGGGGCCAGGACCGGTAGGTGCTCGGTGTCGCTCATCAGAGTCAGCGTGGCCATCGTTCGACTAGGCGGGCTCGGTTCCGGCCCCGGCGGCAAACGCCTCGGCCATCTGGTCGGCCTGGGCCTCGATCTCGGCGTCGTGCTTGCGCCAGGCCTCGGGGTCCCAGACCTCGAGGTGGTCATCCACCCCGACGATCATGCACGCGCCCTCGAGGCCCGCATGCGAGATCAGGTGGCTCGGCAGGCGCACACGGCCGGCGGAGTCGAGGGTTTCGTCGTGGGAGCGCGCATGGAAGCGGCGGCGCATCATCCGCCCCTCCCGGCTGAGGGGGTTGAGGCCGTGCAGGTAGGTCCCGGTGAGCTCGCCGTAGGAGGCGACCGGATAGATCGAGACGCAGGGGTCCAGTTCCTCGAACAGAACCGCGCCCTCGTCGAGGGCGGCGCGAAAGCGGGCCGGGATGGTGAGCCGGTCCTTGGCGTCGAGTGAGTGTGAGTGCTGTCCGCGGAAAGCCATTGGAGGCCTGACTGTGGGGGGAGGTGGACTCCTGGGTGAGAAGAAGAAGATTCGGACCGGAGTGGCGAGGTGGGAGGAACCTCACCACCCCGGTCCTTGGGTCAACTTGAGGCGCCACGCTACCCCACTACGCCCCACGATGCAACACATCGCTGCCCACGGAATAGGAAACGATCCGTCGGACGGAACTGCTACAGGGCCCCCCACCCACCGCAAACCCGCTTGATCAAGCGGGTTTCGCGCCGCCGCCCGGCCCCCACCGGCGCCCTCCGCCAGGCCCCGATCTGCAAGCCCGCTTGCATTACGCTTCACCCGTGACCGAGCAGATGCCCCCCACACCGGCCCCCGGCGACGCCTCCGAGGCTC
>JBDTSW010000004.1:0-44479 GCA_039930945.1 bacterium | reverse complement strand
ACATCGCCTTCCACGGCGAGACGCTCGATTCGGGCGTCTGCCACATGGCCTTCTTCTCGGATCCGGACGGCAACGCGCTCATGCTCCATCACCGCTATGCGCCACGGACGCCCGCTTGAGCGCCTCTAGCCGAGCAACCCGTCGGCCGGGTCCATCGGCACCAGCGCCGCCCGGCGCAGCGCCTCGGTCCGCAGGTGCGTGATCGCCTGGTAGTCCGGCGATCCGACCATCTCCAGGAAGGCCTGGCGGCTCGGGTAGGAGACCAGCGCCACCAGGTCCCAGTCGTCGTCGCCGATCAGGGTCGGCGCGGGCCTGTAGGCCGCCAGCAGGCGTCCGCCGGCCCGCTCCAACAGCGGCGCGGTCGCCGCCGCGTACTCCGCGTAGCGCTCCTCACCCCCGCCCGGCTCGAACGCCAGCAGGTTGAGCATCACGATCGGCCCCTCGGCGGCGCGCTCGGCAAAGGCCGCGAAGGCCTCCGGCCGAAGGCGCTCGACCTGGCCGCGCTTGGCGTCGTCGCTCACGAGCCATCGCCCTCGGTCGAGCGCTCCAGCGCGGCCACCATCAGCTTCGTGTGCAGCGCTCCCAGCAACTCGTTCAGCGGCCCAACCCCGGCCTCGATGATCTCGACGGCGCGCTCGGGGTCGACATCGCCGGCGAGGCGGTCGGTCAGCACCTTGACCTCCTCGGCGACCAGCGGCTCGAGGGCGCGCTTGTAGCGCAGGGTGTCGTAGACGGTGAAGCCGAGGGTCTCGTCGTAACCGCCGGCGCGAAAGCGCGAGATCGCCTCGACGATGCGGACGTCCGACGGCGAGTAGCCATCGTCGTCGGGGGTGAGGATGTCGAGCTTGGCGAGGCGGTCGAGGACCTCCTGGGGCACCTCGTAGCCGGCCGCCACCTCCTCGGTGGGGGTGCGCTCGCGCTCGCCGGCGAGGGCGCGGTCGAGGATGCGGTCCTCCAACTCGAGCATCGCCCGCAGGCGCTCGGGGTCGGCCTCCTCGCGGGCGAGCAGGTCGCGGATCACCCGCAGCGGCATGAAGCGCTCCTCCTGGAGCTGCTTGATCAGGCGGATCCGCTCGACGAACTCGGGCGGGTAGTAGGCCATGTTGCGCGAGGTCTTCACCGGCTCCGGCAGAAGGCCCTCGCGCAGGTAGTGGTGGATCGTCGCCACGGGAACGCCGGAACGCTCCGACAGCTCCGAAACCTTGAGCAGCTCCGCGGCCGGCGCGTTCATCCCAGGAACCTCTCCTGCTCGGCGTCGGCGTTGAGCCCGGCGGCGGCGCCCGACTCCAGCAAGCCGGCGAGCTCGTCGTCGGCGATCCCGGCCTCGCGCAGCACCTGCTCGGTGTGCTCGCCGAGCGCGGGAGCGGGCCTCGCGGCGTCGCCGGGCGTCCGCGAGAACTTCACCGGCATCCCCAGCAGGCGAACCGGCCCCAGCTCGGGCTGCTCCATCTCGACCACCATCTGGCGCTCGCGGGTCAGCCCGGAGTCGAGCGCCTGGCCGAGGTCGAGCACGGGCTCGATGCAGCAGTCGTGGTCGTCGTTGAACGCGGCCCACTCGGCCTTGGTCTTCTGCTTGAAGACCTCGGCGATCTGCGCGTGGCCGTCCGAGCCCGGCGCCGCGAACTGGTGGGCGAGCAGGTCCGGGCGCCCGGCCCCCTCGCAGAAGGCCTTCCAGAACTTCGGCTCGAGAGCGCCGCAGCTGATCCAGCCGTCGGCGGCCTCGTAGGGCAGGTAGCAGGCGACGCCGCCGTTGAGCATCCCCGCCCCCCGCCGAGGGACCTCGCCGTCGCAGAGGAACCCTCCCGCGACCATCGCCAGCCAGGAGAGCGAGCCGTCGCTCATCGAAACGTCGACGAACTGCCCCTCGCCCGAGCGCTGGCGCTGCCACAGAGCCGCCAGGATCGCCCAGGCCGCCATCAGGCCGCCGCCGCCGAGGTCGGCCATCTGCCCGCCCGACTGCACGGGCGGCCCGTCGGCCGCCCCGGTCAGGCCGAGCAGGCCGTTCAGCGCCAGGTAGTTGATGTCGTGGCCGGCGCGGGCGGTGTTGGGCCCATCGGCGCCGTAGCCGGAGATCGCGCAGACAACGATCCCGGGGTTGACCTCGCGCAGCGTCTCGTAGCCGATCCGGAGCCGCTCGAGCACGCCCGGGCGGAAGCTCTCGAGGACGACGTCGGCCTCGGCGGCCAGGCGCAGGAAGGCCTCGCGACCGTCGTCGGACTTGAGGTCGAGCCGGATCGAGCGCTTGCCCCGGTTGAGCGAGAGGTACAGCGCCGAGCGGGTCCCGAGCGCCTGCTGAGACTCATCGCCGTAGAAGGGCGGCGCCCAGCGGACGTAGTCGCCCATGCCGGTGTCCTCGACCTTGATCACGTCTGCGCCAGCGTCGGCCATCAGCAGCGAGCAGAACCCACCGGGCAGCAGGCGGGAGAGGTCGAGGACCTTGAGGCCCTCGAGGGAGCCGCTCACGTCCGTCCTGGCTCGGACCCAGCGGCCCCCGGGCGCGAAGCGGAGGAGGTCGCGGGCGTTTGTTGGGGCTTGGGCGCCAGCCCGAGCATCTCGCGGGCCTCGGCGACGGTGGCGACCCGGCGGCCGACGTCCTCGGCCATCTGCCGCACCTTGGCGATCAGGTCGCCGTTGGAGCGGGCCATCTCGCCGTCCGGCAGGTAGAGGTTGTCCTCGAGGCCGGCGCGGACGTTGCCGCCGAGGGTCAGCGCCGCCGACAGCAACATCCACTGCTGGCGCGAGATCCCGATCACCTGCCAGTTGGCGCCGGTGGCGGGCCCACCCGGGATCTGGTCGGCCATCACGCCGACGTTGGCGGCGTTCGGGCGGATGCCGCCGTTGACCCCCATCACCAGCGAGATCTGGTGCGGCTCGGTGACCAGGCCCATGTCGATCAGCGGGTCGAGGTTGGCGACGTGGCCGGCGTCGAAGCACTCGTGCTCGGGCTTGATGCCCAATTCACGCATCGCCGTCAGGAACTCGATGATCGTGTCGAAGGAGTTCTCGAACACGGCCTTGAAGACGAAGTCCTTGCGCCGCTTCGAGTACTTGGCGTAGTTCATCGAGCTCATGTTCAGCGCGGCGACGTCGGGGCGCAGCTCGCGCAGGTAGGCGAGCCGCTTGAAGATCGGGACCCCGATCGCCCCCGTCGAGTAGTTGACGATGACGTCGCCGACCCGATCGAGAATCGCGGCCGTGATCGCGCGGAAGTCCTCGATCTCGTAGGAGGGAACGCCCTCGGTGGTGCGGGCGTGGATGTGGATCTGCGAGGCGCCCTCGTCGACCGCGCGCCGGGCCTCGGCCGCGTACTCGGCCGGCGTGTAGGGAATCGCCGGGCACTGCTCGCGATTCGCGATCGCCCCCGAGATCGAGCACGAGATGATCACGGGATCCTCGAAGGAACTCACACCATCACCTCGCCCGGGCCAGCGACGAAGTCGCGGTAGCGACGCCTACGGCCTGCCGCCCGGTAACAGGCCCGAACCCGCCGGAAGCGGACGCGCAGCGGAGCATTTCGGCGGAGTGGTTCTTCATACGGGCATCACCCCGTGCTTGCGCCATGGCCGGTCGACCTTCTTGTCCTTCGCCATCCGCAGCCCGTGGATGATCGTCGGGCGCGTCTCGCGCGGGTCGATGATGTCGTCGATCATCGCGTTGTGGGCTGCGATGTAGGGGTCGATGATCTTGCGCACGTTGGCGATCATCTCGGCGCGGGTCTTGTCGGGGTCATCGGAGGCTTCAATCGCCGAACGGCCGATGATGTTGACCGCCCCCTCCGCGCCCATCACCGAGATCTCGGCCGAGGGCCAGGCGACGATCAGGTCGGGCTCATACGCCTTGCCGTTCATCACGTAATAGCCGGCGCCGTAGGCCTTGCGGATGACCACGGTGATCTTCGGCACCGTCGCCCGCGAGACGGCGTAGAGCATCTTCGCCCCGTGGCGGATGATCCCGGCCTGCTCGGTCTTGGAGCCGACCATGAACCCGGGCACGTCCTGGAGGAAGACCAGCGGGATCTCGAACGCGTCGCAGAGATTGACGAAGCGGGCGGCCTTGTCGGCGGAGTCGTTTTCGAGGATGCCGCCGAGCTGCTTCGGCTGGCTGGCGACGATCCCAACCGGCTGTCCGCCGAAGCGCGCCAGGCAGGTGATGATCGTCTTCGCGAACCTGGGCTTGATGTCGAAGTAGGACCCGTCGTCGACGATCTCGCGGATCACGTCGTACATGTCGTAGGGCTGGCGGTTGGACTCGGGGACGATGTCGAGCAGCGCCTCGGAGGTGCGGTCGTCGGGGTCGTCGGTGGGCTTGTGCGGCGGCTTCTGCTCGCAGTTGGAGGGAAAGAAGGAGAGGTAGGTTTTGACCGCCTCGATGCACTCGGCGTCGTCTGCGACCTCGAGGTCGCCCACTCCCGACTTGCGGCAGTGGACCCTGGCCCCGCCGAGCTCCTCCATCGAGATGTCCTCGCCGGTCACCGCCTTGGTCAGGTGCGGGCCAGCCAGCGCCATCGCGCCATGGCCGACCACCATCGGCACGAAGTCCGAGAGGCCGGGGATGTAGGCCGTGCCCGCGGCGCAGGGGCCGAGCATCGCCGCCACCAGCGGTACCACGCCCGACATCGTCACCTCCTCGCGGAAGAGGTACCCCGAGCCCGCGAACAGCGATCCCGACGCCTCCTGGATCCGGGCCCCGGCCGAGTCCAACAGCCAGATCAGCGGCATCCGCTTCTGCAGCGCCATCTCCCGCAGGCGCCCGACCTTGAGCTCGCCGGTCATCCCCATCGAACCGGCCATCACGGTGAAGTCGTAGGCGGCGATCGCGCAGGGACGCCCGTCGACGTCGCCCCAGCCGGTGACGACCCCGTCGGCCGGTGCCTCCCTGCCCTCCATCGAGCGCTGCGAGAAGTGGGGCCCGGCGTGGATGCCGAGCTCGTTGAAGCTGCCCTCGTCGACCAGCAGCGCGATCCGCTCGCGCGCGGTCAGCTTGCCGGCGTCGTGCTGCTTGGAGATCTTCTCTTCGCCGCCGCCGAGCTTGGCCTGCTCGCGACGCTCGTGGAGATCCTCTACGAGGGCGCGCATCCCACCCCCGGCGTCCGCCTCCTCCGCTTCGCCTCCGGGGGCGGCCGGGTCTGCTTCCTTTCCCACCACTTACCTTCCCTTCCAGTTCGGCTCGCGCTTTTCGAAGAAGGCCGTCACGCCCTCGACCGCGTCCTCGGTCTCCAGCTCGATCGTCAGCTGCGCGCGCAGGTAGTCGAGGGCGTCCATCAGCGGCATGTCGAGCTGGCGCCAGATCGCGTCCTTGCCGAGCTTCATCACCAGCGGTGATTTCGCGGCGAGCTTGGCCGCCCACTCGGCGACCGCGGCATCGAAGTCCTCGGCGACGACGATCCGGTTGACGATCCCCGCCTCGCGCGCCTCCTCGGTCGTCAGCCGCTCGCCCAGCAGCATCATCTCCGTCGCCTTCTTGCGCGGGACGTTGCGGTAGATCAGCGCCATGATCATGAACGGGAACAGGCCGACGTTGATCTCGGGGGTGCCGAAGCCGACACCCTCCTTGGCGACGATCAGATCGCAGGCGAGCGCGATTCCCAGCGAGCCGGCGAGCACGTGGCCGTTGGCGGCTGCGATCGACGGCTTGCCGAGAGTGCCGATCGCCTCGAAGACGTCGACGAAGTGGCCGGTGCCGTCCCACTTGGCCGAGGTCGGCGCGCCGGAGCCGAACCCCGCCAGGTTGCCGCCGGCGGAGAAGACCTTCTCGTGGGTCGAGGTGAGGACCACCACCCGCACCGCGTCGTCGTCGCGGGCGGCGCGCAGCGCGTCGAGCAGCTCCAGCAGGAGCTCGTCGGAGAGGGCGTTGCGGGTCTCGGGGTCGTCGAGCGCGAGCGTGGCGATGCCCCCGTCGTCGACCGAGTAGCTGATCTTCTCGTACCCCATAAGTAGAAAGTACTACTCTACACTTTGCACGAGCGGACGGCTACGAAGGAGCGATCTTGGGCACGGCGACTGCAAGCAACGGCAACCAGGTGATCAAGCCCGAACACGAGGGCGGGCGCAGGCACCTGCTGTTCACCGACGAGCACGAGGACCTGCGTCAGTCGATGCAGGCCTGGGTAACGGCGGAGCTCCACCCCCACCGCAACGAGTGGGAGCAGACGCTGTGGCCCGACGAGGCGATGCGCCGCGCCGGCGAGCTCGGCTACCTCGGCCTCTGCTTCCCGGAGGAATACGGCGGCCAGGGCGGCGACTACTACTACTCGCTGGTCCGCGCCGAGTGCATGAGCTACTCCGGCTCGGGCGGCACCAACATGGGCTTCGCCGTCCAAAGCGACATGGTCCTGCCCCCGATCCACCTGCTGGGGACGGAGGACCAGAAGCAGCGCTACCTGGTGCCGGGGATCCAGGGCGAGCGGATCGGCTGCCTCGGGATCACCGAGCCCGGCGCCGGTTCCGACGTCGCCGGGATCCGCACCAAGGCCGTGCGTGACGGCGACGAGTACCTGATCTCGGGCTCGAAGACGTTCATCACCAACGGCGCCCGCGCCGACTTCATCCTGCTGGTCGCGAAGACCGACCCGGAGGCCCGCCACGAGGGGATCAGCCTCTTCCTCGTCGACCTCCGCGACCAAAGCGGCGACCACGTGCCCGGCTTTGAGGTCTCGCGCGAGTTGGAGAAGATGGGCATGCACGCCTCGGACACCGGCGAGCTTTCCTTCGACGAGGTCCGGGTTCCGGCCTCCAACCTGCTCGGCGAGGAGGGCAAGGGCTTCTACCACATCTCCTGGGAGTTGCAGTCGGAGCGGATGGTGGCCGCCGCGGGGTGCGTCGCCGGCGCCGAGAGGATGTTCGAGCGCACGCTTGAGTACGCGAAGGAGCGCGAGGCGTTCGGCCGCCCGATCGGCAGGTTCCAGGCGATCCGCCACAAGTTCGCCGAGATGGCGACCAAGATCGAGGCCTCGAAGCAGTTCAACTACGTCACCGCCTGGCGCTACGCCAACGGCGAGTACCCGGTGCGGGAGATCTCGATGGTGAAGCTGCAGACCTCGCGCATGTGCTGCGAGGTCGCCGACGAGTGCGTGCAGATCATGGGCGGCTACGGCTACATGCGCGAGTACGAGATCGAGCGCGCCTACCGCGACGCCCGCCTCAACCGGATCGGCGCCGGCACCGACGAGATCATGCTCGAGGTGATCGGCCGTTCCTACGGGCTCTGAGAGCGCGGGCCGGGCCCGGTGCGCAGCTGTTGCTGCATCCGCCCGAGCTCGAACTCGTAGGGCTCGGTGGTCTCGATGAAGTCGATCAGCGTGTCGGCGAAGCGGTCGGGGTGGTCCAGCTGGGGCCAGTGACCCGAGCCCTCGAACTCGACCAGCCGGCTGTGGCGGATCAGCTCGTGCGCCCGGCGCCCGTGGCGGGCGGGGATGATCGGGTCATCCGAGCCCCAGAGGAGCAGAACCGGCATCTCGTCGGCGAGGTAAAGGCGGTCCAGGGCGCTGATGCGCTGGCCGCCGGGGTCGATCACCGCCCGCAGGGTGTGGCGGAAGGCGTCGCGGGCCTCGGCGTCGTTGAGCGAGGCGTAGCCGCGGGCCATCTCGGCGATGTCGGAGTGCACGTGCAGGCCGACCCGCGAGAGCCCCCGCCCGGTCGACTCGCCCACTCGAACCGCCCAGCTGGGCGCGATCATCGGCAGGACCAGCTCGGAGCCGGGCAGGGTCGCGGCGCGCAGCAGCGGGTGCACCTCGCGCCCGAGGCCGCCGCTGGAGACGAGCACCATCCGCTCGGTGTATTCGGGGAACTGGTAGGCGAACTGCATCGCGATGCCGCCTCCGAGCGAGCGCCCGACGACGGTGCCGCGCTCGAAGCCGAGTGAGCCGAAGAGGTCGCGCATGCCGCTCGCGTAGGCGCCGAGCGAGTAGTCGCCGCGGGGCTTGGCGGAGCGCCCGTGGCCGAGCAGGTCGCCCGCAACGACCGTGTAATGGCGGGCGAGGCGGGGGATCACGTCGCGCCAGACGTCGGCGGTCTCGGTGATCCCGTGGATCAGGCCGACGACGGGTCCCTCGCCGGCGATCGAGTAGCTGACACGGTGCCCGTGAAGGCTCGTCTCCCGCTCCTCGATCCGGGGCGCGGGCGTTCTCGGCGATGTCGCCGGGGAGGCGTTTGCTGTGCTCATCGGATCGTCTCCTGCTAGCGGATGTGCACGCCTGAGATCGCTCGGGCGATCACCAGGCGCTGGATCTCGGAGGTCCCCTCGAAGATCGTGTAGATCTTCGCGTCGCGGTGCATCCGCTCGACGGGGAACTCCCGGGTGTAGCCGTTACCCCCGAGGATCTGCATCGCCCGCTCCGTCGCCCAGACGGCGACCTCGCCGGCCTTGAGCTTCGACATCGAGCCCTGGGCGGCGTCGAAGTCCTTGCCCGCGCGCCCCATCCAGGAAGCGTGCCAGACGAGCAACCTCGTGGCCTCGATCTCGAGCCGCATGTCGGCGAGCGTGAAGGCGATCGCCTGGTTCTCGATGATCGGCCGGCCGAACTGGACCCGCTCCTTGGCGTAGTCGAGCGAGTACTCGTAGGCGGCGCGGGCGATCCCCAGGGCCTGGGCGGCAACCGTGGGGCGCGAGAGCTCGAAGGTCCGCATCGCCGCCTGGCTCTTGGCACGCTTGCCCTCGCGCACTCGGGCCAGGCGCTCGTCAAGTTTCTCCTTGCCGCCGAGCAGGCAGCTGCCGGGGATGCGGCAGTCGTCGAGGTGGACGTCGGCGGTGTGCGAGGCGCGGATGCCGTGCTTGCGGACCTTGGCGCCCTGCTCGAGCCCCTTGGTCTGAGGCGGGACGACGAAGGCGGCGTGCCCGCGCGAGCCGAGCTCGCGGTCGACCGTGGCGATGACGACGTGGACGTCGGCGATGCCGCCGTTGGTGACCCAGGCCTTCTGGCCGTTGATGACCCACTCGTCCTTGGCCTCGTCGTAGCTGGCCGAGGTGCGGATCGCGGAGACGTCGGAGCCGGCGTCAGGCTCGGACGAGCAGAAGGCCGCCACCTTCGGGTCATCGGCGCTGCCGAAGCACTGCGGCACCCACTCGGCGAGCTGGTCGGGACCGCCGTTGCCGAAGATCGCAGCGACGGCGAGCGAGCTGCCCATGATCGACATCCCGATCCCGGCATCGCCCCAAAACAGCTCCTCGTTGGCGATCGGCAGGGTGAGGCCGGAGGGATCGGCCCAGAACTGGGCCAGCGCCTCGAACCCGTAGAGGCCGATCTTGGCGGCCTCCTGAATCACCGGCCAGGGAGTCTCCTCGCGCTCGTCCCACTCGGCGGCCGCGGGGCGAACGACGCCCTCGGCGAAGCCGTGGACCCAGTCGCGGATGTCCTTCTGGTCCTGCGAGAGCTCCATCGAGAACGCGGGCTCGATCTCGCCGGAGGCGATCGCCTCGGCCTGCTGTGAGACTGTCTCGGTAGCGCTCATCGTGTCGCCCTCTCCTTGTTCTCGCTGAAGATTCCTACCATGGGTAGGAAAATGCTACCATAAGTAGGATTGTGTATGAGTGACGTCGACGGCGCCCCCTCGATCACGCTTCCCGTCGGCCGCCGCGCCGCCCACCTCGGCCCTGAACGACGCCGTCCCTTGGTTCTTGACGCGGCATTCGAGCTCTTTCTCGATCGTGGCTACGAGGGCACCTCGATGGAGGCGATCGCGCGGGCGACCGGAGTGACCAAGCCGGTCGTCTACGCCTGCTATCCCTCGAAGGAGGAGCTGTTCCAGGCGCTGCTCTCCCGTGAGGAGGAGCGCGTGCTCGCCGAGATCGCGGCCGCGCTCCCGGTCGCCGCCGGGCGCGACCTCGAGGCCGCGCTCACCAGGGGGCTGACAGCGTTCCTGCGCGCGGTCGAGGCCTCGCCGGAGGCCTACCGGGTGATCTTCCTCGGCGAGGGCGCCAACGCCGCCGTCGCCCGCCGCATCCAACGCGGCCGCGAGCGGCAGATCGAGGCGGTGGCGATGCTCGCCCGTCCGCTGCTCAGGATCGACGACCACGGCGAGCTCGACCGCTCCGCCCGCCTGGTCGGACACCTCACCGTCGGCCTCGCCGAGGCGGGGGCCCGCGCGCTTCTGAGCGAACCCGGTTGGACCCCCGAGACCCTGGGCGCGACCCTCGGCCGGACGGCCGCCGGGGGACCCTCTGCCACAATCGCGGCGCTTGAGCGCTGAGATCATCAGGGACACCGGCGAGCGGGCGCTGCTGCCCCCCTTCACCGACGAGCACGCCCAGCTTCGCGACTCGATCGGGCGCTGGGTGCGCGAGGAGGTGACGCCGAACGTCGACGAGTGGGAGGCGGCTCGCGAGTTCCCTCGTGCGCTCTACCTGCGCGCCGGCGAGCTCGGCTTCCTCGGCCTCAAGTACCCGGCGGAGCTGGGCGGCCAGGGCGGCGACTGCGTCCACGACGCGGTCTGGGCCGAGGAGCTGGCCGCCGCCGGCGCCTCGGGAGGCGTCGGCGCCGGGCTCGGCGCCCACACCGGAATCGCCACCCCGCCGGTGTTCAACTTCGGCACCCCCGACCAGCACGAGCGCTTCCTGCGCCCGGCGATCCGAGGCGAGCGCATCGCCGCGCTGGGGATCACCGAGCCGGGCGCGGGCTCGGATGTGGCCTCGATCCGCACCCGCGCCGACAGGGTCGACGGGGGCTACATCGTCAACGGCTCCAAGACGTTCATCACCAACGGCGTCCGCGCCGACTTCCTCGTCTGCGCGGTCAAGACCAGCGACGAGGGCGGGCACGGCGGCATCTCGTTCCTCATCCTCGAGCGCGAGATGCCCGGCTACGAGGTCGCCCGCAAGCTGGAGAAGATGGGCTGGCACTCCTCCGACACGGCCGAGCTGGTGTTCACCGACGTCGAGGTCCCCGACCGCAACCTGCTCGGCGAAGAGGGGCGCGGCTTCTACCTGATCATGGCCAACTTCGCCTGGGAGCGGCTGTTGATGGCGCTCGGCGCGGTCGGCGGGATGCAGCGCCTGCTCGAGGCCGCGATCTCCTATTCGCTTGAGCGCCGGGCCTTCGGGCGACCGATCGGCAACTTCCAGGTGACCCGCCACAAGGTCGCCGAGATGGCGACGAAGCTGGAGCAGTCGCGCGCGCTCACCTACACCGCCCTGCGCCGCTACGCCGCCGGCGAGGACGTGATCCGCGAGGTGGCGATGGCGAAGCTGCTGACCCAGCGGGCCTTGCTCGAGGTCGCCGACGAGTGCCTGCAGATCCACGGCGGCTACGGCTACATGCGCGAGTACGGGATCGAGCGCGCCGTCCGCGACGCCCGCCTGGGCCCGATCGGCGGCGGCACCGACGAGGTGATGAAGGAGATCCTCGGCAAGCAACTCGGGCTCTAGCGCGGTCACATGTCAACCCCTCGGCGCCGCCGCAGGCGCCGCCCGGGTAGCGTGCCGCCCGCACGACGCACCCGAGCCAAGGAGATGCACTCACAGATGGGACTGCTGGACTCAAAGAGCGCGATCATCACCGGATCCGCCCGCGGAATCGGGCGCGCCACGGCCGAGCTGTTCGCGAGCGAGGGGGCGCAGGTCCTGATCAACGACCTCGACGGCGACGTCGCCGAGCAGACGGCGTCGGAGATCGACGGCGAGACCTCGGTCTTCGCCGGAGACCTGACCAACCCCGGGACCCCCGATCAGCTGGTCAAGAGGGCCCTCGACGACTTCGGCAAGGTCGACATCGTCGTCAACAACGCCGGCTACACCTGGGACGGGGTCGTCCACAAGATGACCGACGATCAGTTCCAGGCGATGCTCGACATCCACACCATCGTCCCCTTCCGCATGGTCCGCGCGATCGCGCCGTCGTGGCGCGAGGCCGCCAAGGCCGAGCTGGGAGAAGGACGGGAGGTGTTCCGCAAGATCATCAACGTCAGCTCGATCTCGGGGACGATGGGCAACGCCGGCCAGGCCAACTACTCGGCCGCCAAGGCCGGGGTCGTGGGCCTGACGAAGACGCTCGCCAAGGAGTGGGGGCAGTTCAAGATCAACTGCAACGCGGTTGCCTTCGGCTTCATCGAGACCCGCCTGACCCAGGCCAAGGAGAAGGGCGAGACGATCGAGATGCCTGACGGCGAGCAGGTGGAGCTGGGCATCCCGGAGCAGACCCGAGCGATGGCGGCGATGATCATCCCGATGGGTCGTGCCGCGCAGCCCGCCGAAGCCGCGAAGCCGGTCCTCTTCCTGGGCTCGGAGCTATCCAACTACGTCCACGGCCAGGTCCTCAACGTGACCGGCGGCCAGTTCGGGGGCATGACCACCTGAGGCGGCTCGGCTAGCCCTCGGCCTTGGGCCGGCGCTCCTCTGCGGGGGGCTCTCCCGCCGCCCCGGCCACCGCCTGCGGCGGCCAGGAGCCGAACCAGTTGTCGCGGGCGCCGTCCATGGTGATCACGCACCCGGAGAAGAAGTCGCCGGCCGGCGAGGCGAGGTAGGCGACCATCCAGGCCCACTCCTGCTCGCTTCCCATGCGCCCGAGCGGGACCGTGCGCGGGATCCCCTCGACTACGGCGGGCGGGTACTTCGTGCGCAGCGTCTCGGTGTCGAACTGCCCGGCGGCAAGCGCGCAGGTCTTGATCCCAAACCGCGCCCACTCGACCGAGAGCGTCCGCATCATGTTCTCGACCGCGGCGCGACCAGCCCCGGAGTGGACCATCCCGGGCATCCCGTTGTGGGGCGAGAGGGTGACGCTGAGGACCTTGCCGCCGCCCTGGGGGATGAAGGCCTTGGTCGCGGCGGCGTGGGTCATCAGCCAGGTGCCGGTGACGTTGAGCTCGATCACGGTGCGAAAGCCCTTCGGCGTGATCGCCTCGGCCGGGCTCAGGAACTGCCCGCCGGCATTGTTGACCAGCACGTCGAGGCGGCCGTGGCGCTCGAGGATCTCGTCGACGTAGCCGTCCACGGCCTTCTCGTCACGGACGTCAATCGCCGACGACGACGCGGCGCCGCCACCGGCCTCGATCTCGGCCACGGTCTCGGCGATCGGCTCCGGCCGCCGGCCGCAGACCGCGACCGTCGCGCCCAGGCGGGCGAGCTCGAGGGCGGTCGCCTTGCCCAGGCCCGTGCCGGCCCCCGAGACCGCGCACACCTGCCCGTCGAGCAGTCCGGGCCTGAAGATGCGGGACGGCTCGGCCATGCGCGTGGAGCTTATCCGCGCCGATACCCTGATCGGCGGTGAAGGTACATGCTGAAGCGAAGCCGCTGAGCGCGCCGCTTCCGGGTGGAAGGCCCGGGGCGAGCGTCGTCGTCGAGCCGCTCAAGGTGGGCGAGGTCCAGTTCCCGCATGGGTTCTTCGAGCGCCCGGGCGGGCGCCTGGAGACGGCGCGGATCCTGGCGACCCCGCGCTCGCGCTGGTGGTGGGTGCCGTGCCCTGCCTTCCTCGTTCGCCACCCTACCTACGGCCCATTCGTCGTCGATACCGGGTTGCACTCGTCGGTCTCGGCGAAGCCGGCGGCCAACCTCGGCCGCGCCGTCTCGTGGATCTCCCGGCCGCGCCTCGAGCCGGGCCGGGACCTGCCGACCCAGCTGCGCGAGCGCGGCGTCGACTCGCGCGCACTGAAGCTGGTGGTGATGACCCACCTGCACGTCGACCACTCCTCCGGGATGGCCGAGTTCCCCCGGGCGACGTTCGTCCTCTCCGAGGACGAGTGGATCGCGGCGACGACGGACTCCCGGCCGATCATGCGGAGCTACCGCCCGGAGCACTACGACTACGTCTTCGACTACCGCACCGTCGGCTACCGCGACGGAGTCGAGTCCTACTCGGCCTTCGGCCGGACCTTTGACCTGTTCGGCGACGGCAGTGTCCGCCTCGCCTCCACCCCCGGACACTCGGCCGGCCACCAGTGCGTGATCTGCCGGCTCGCCAACCGCGACCTGGTGATCGCCGGCGATGCCGTCTACACCCTCGGCCAGCTCGAGGACAAGCCCGGCCCGGCGCGCCCGTTCGACCCGCACACCTTCCGGCGCTCGCTCCAGGAGCTGCGCCTGTTCTCCCGCCAGTACCCGCAGGCCGTGATCATCCCCAGCCACGACCCGGACCTGTGGGCGACGCTGGACGAGCGTTACGAGTAGCGCGCGGCCCCGGAGGCCGCCCGGTCGCGCGAGCGAAGGACACCGGCGCGGCCCTTCTCCTCGAGCTGGGCGTACATCTCGCGCACCGGGGCGAAGATCCTCTCCGCCGCCTCGACCTGCTGGTCGCGGGTCGGCTCGGCGACGAGGTCGAAGCTGATCGGCTCGGCGTAGTGGACGGTCACCTTCGGGAACCGCAGCTTGCGCCACTTGCGGACCCCGAGCGAGCCGTGGATCGCGACGGGCACTACCGGCACGCCCGACTCGAGCGCGAGGCGGCCGACGCCGGCGCGGGGCTCGCCCAATCTTCCGGTTCGCGAGCGCCCGCCCTCGCAGTACATGAGCACGCAGCTGCCGCGCTCGAGGATCGCGTCTGCGGTCTTGAAGGCCTCGTCGTCTTGGTGGCCGCGTCGGACCGGGAAAACCCCACCGATGCGGAAGATGTAGTTGAGGATCGGGTTGCCGAAGAGCTGCGACTTCGCCATGAACTGCATCTTCCGCCGCAGGTAGACGCCGGCGAAGAAGTGGTCCATGTTGGAGAAGTGGTTGGGGGCGATGATCGCGGGCCCGTCGGCCGGCACGTTCTCGGTCCCGATCGCGCGCTCGCGGTACACGACCACGGCGATCCAGGTCAACAGCAGCCGGACCGCCTCGTAGACCCATCCGGGCCGGTGCGTGCGGACGTAGTGGTGGAAGCGGGCGAAGTACTCCGCGGGGCGGGGATCCTTGTAGACCTGCGGCTTGATGTCGGCCATGTCGTCAGCGCCGGCTCGGCCGGCTGCGATCATGATTACCCGGCGCCGACGCGCGGGTTACGCGTCCTCGCGAGCCCACCCCCGCGAGCGGGAGACCGCCTGGCGCCAGCGGGCGACGAGCGCCTCGCGCTCGGAGTCGGCCATCCGCGGCTCATACCGCGCAGCCTCGCGCCACATCTCGCTCACCTGGCCGGCGGTCCAGACCCCGGTCGCGATCCCGGCCAGATAGGCGGCCCCGAGCGCGGTCGTCTCCGAGATCTCGGGCACGATCACCGGCGCCCCGAGAACGTCGGCCTGGAACTGCATCAGCCAGCCGTTGGCGACGCCGCCGCCGTCGGCGCGCAGCTCGCTCAGGGTCGCGCCGGCGGTGGCCTCCTGGGCGCGGACCGCGTCCACGGTCTGGTAGGCGATCGCCTCCAGCGCGGCGCGGGCCAGATGGGCGCGGCCGGCGCCGCGGGTCAGGCCGACGATCGTGCCGCGGGCGTAGGGGTCCCAGTGGGGCGAGCCGAGGCCGGTCAGCGCGGGGACGAAGTAGACGTCGTCGTTGGAGTCCAGCGACGCCGCCAGCCCCTCGGTCTCCTCGGCACCCTCGATGATCCCGAGGCCGTCACGCAGCCACTGCACCGCGGCGCCGGTGACGAACACCGCGGCCTCGAGGGCGTAGTCGGTGCCCGCTTCGAGACCCCAGGCGATCGTGGTCAGCAGGCCCTCGCCGGGCTGCGGCGCCGCGCCACCCGTGTTCAGCAGGACGAAGCTGCCGGTTCCGTAGGTGTTCTTGGCCATCCCCGGCCGGTGGCAGGCCTGGCCGAACAGGGCCGCCTGCTGGTCGCCGGCGATCCCCGCCACCGCGACATCGCCGCCGAAGACATCGGTGCGCCCGTAGACCTGCGAGGAGCGCACCGGCTCGGGCAGGCTCGCCGGGTCGATCTCCAGCAGCGCGCAGAGGTCGGGGTCCCAGCGCAGCTCACGGATGTCGAACAGCATCGTCCGCGAGGCGTTGGAGTAGTCGGTGACGTGACGGCCGGTGAGCTTGAACACCAGCCAGGAGTCGATCGTCCCGAAGACGGCGTCACGCGCCGCCTCGACGTTTCGGCGCAGCCACTCGATCTTGGTCGCGGAGAAGTAGGGGTCGATGACCAGGCCGGTGCGCTCGCGGACCAGGTCGGTGTGGCCCGCCTGGCGCAGCTCGTCGCAGCGGCCCGCGGTGCGCCGGTCCTGCCAGACGAGCGCGTTGTGGACGGGCTCACCCGTGCGGGGGTCCCAGGCGACCACCGTCTCGCGCTGGTTGGTGATCCCGATCGCTGCCAGCTGGCGGCCGGAGACGCCGGCGCTGTCGATCGCCTCGGAGGCGACGCGGCGGGTGACTCCCCAGATGTCGTTGGCGTCGTGCTCGACCCAGCCCGGCCGCGGGAAGTGCTGGCGGAACTCGCTGTAGGAGCGCCCGGCCACCCGGCCCTCGCGGTCGAAGACGAGGCACGTCGTCCCCGTGGTCCCCTGGTCGATGGCGAGGATCACGCCCGGCAGGCTATCCGGGCGCGCGTGAACGGACGGCCCGGCGGAAGTCACGGAGCTGGCGCCCGCGGTGGATGAACCCGGCGAGGGTGCGCCCGGTGGCCCGGTGGACGAGGTCGAGCTCGACCTCCCGAACCTCGAGGCCGGCGCGGACGACGTCGACGGTGATCCCGATCTCCATTCCGTAACCGGCCGCGAACGGATAGGCCGCGCGCATCGCGGTGGGGCTGAGCGCACGCTGGCCGGAGATCGGCGCCGTGGCCCGGTAGCCGCTGAGGCGCTCGATCGCTCTCTGGGCGTAGCGTAAGGCGACGCCGAAGCCGCCGCCGGCGCGTCGGCGGAAGGCGGCGATCGCGAGATCGCACTCGCCCGCCTCCACCGCGTCGACCAGCGCGCGCAGCTGCGCCGCCGAGGAGCCCAGATCGCCGTCGCACAGCAGGAAGGTCGGCGCCGAGGGCTCGTGGGCGCGGTCGATCACGGTCGCGACGGCCGCGGTCATGTTTCCCCCCTTGCCGTGCGGGCGTCCCCGCGAGACGACCTCGGCGCCGTGGGTCAGGGCGACGTCCGCGGTGGCGTCGTCGGCGGCGTCGTCGGCGACGACGACGTGCGCGCCGGCGAACGTCTCGCCCAGGGCGGTCAGGGTGGCGCCGATGCGATCGGCCTCGTTGCGGGCGGCGACGATCACGATCGGGTGTTCGGTCGACATGGGCAGTGATTCTCCATGCCGGCACACCAGCTGTGCCGGCAGAGGCATGTGGGCGGCGTCGCCGCCGCAGGATATTCTGCCGCGCCAGATGAGCATCGACGTCGAGGCGCACATCACGGGCACGGTCTGGAAGATCGAGGTCGCCGTCGGAAACCAGGTCTCCGATGGCGACACGGTGGTCATCCTGGAGTCGATGAAGATGGAGATGCCGGTCGAAGTCGAGGACGACGGCACGATCAAGGAGATCCGCTGCCAGGAGGGCCAGTCAGTCCAGGAGGGCGACGTCCTCGTGGTCCTCGACGAGTCCTGAGCTGTGGCCGCACCCTCCAGGGACCCCGCCGGCCCCGAATCACTGCCCGTCGGCTCCTCCGCTTCGCGTCCGGGGCCGTCGGGGTTACGGGTAGCTCCTTGAACTCCCAGCTGGCCGGGGGCAAGCTGGTTCTCGACCATCCGGCCGAGGCGGTGGCCCGGCTGACGATCTCCAACCCCGAGAAGCGCAACGCGCTCGACCACGACGTCCTCGACGCCCTCGCCGAGGTGCTGCCCTCGCTCGAGCGGGGGATCGAGGTCCGCTGCGTCGTGATCACCGGAGCCGGCGAGATGTTCTCGGCGGGCTACGACATCGGCGCGATCGACGGCGGGGCCTTCGTCGACGAGGCCGAGGCGCTGGTGGCCCATCCCTTCCACGCCGCGATGGAGGCGGTCAGCGCCCACCCCTATCCGGTCGTGGCGGCGATCAACGGCCACTGCCTGGGCGGGGGGCTGGAGTTGGCGGTGCGCTGCGACCTGCGGGTCTGTGCCGACGGCGCCAAGCTGGGGATGCCGGCGGCCAAGCTCGGATTGATCTACAGCCACACCGGGCTCGAGCGCTTCATCGAGGTGATCGGGGTCGCCTCGACCAAGGAGCTGTTCCTGGTGGGCCGCAACCTGGAGGCATCTCACGCCGAGTCGACCGGGCTCGTCAACCAGGTGGTGGCGGCAGACCGACTCGCCGAGGAGGCCGTGGAACTGGCCGCGGAGATCGCGGCCAACGCGCCCCTGGCGGTGCGCGGCAACAAGCAGGCGATCGAGACGCTCGCCCGCAACCCGCTGCTGAGCGCGAAGCAGGAGGCCGAGCTGGTCGAGCTGCGCCGCTCCTGCTTTGCCTCGGAGGACTTCCGCGAGGGGATCACCGCCTTCGCCGAGAAGCGCAAGCCTCACTGGCAGGGTCGCTGATGGCGAAGCTCACCGCCGACGCCAGGGCGCTCGCGGCGGCCGACCCGGTGATCGCCGGGCTGATCGAGCAGATCGGTCAGATGGACATGGAGCGCCGCCGTCGCGGCCGCCCGAAAGGCGACGCCTACGCGACGCTGGTGCGGGCGATCATCGGCCAGCAGCTCTCGGTCAAGGCGGCCTTCACGATCCACGGCCGCCTGCTGTAGCTGTTCGGCGGCGACAACCCGGCGCCGCAACGACTGCTCGACGCCGAGCAGGCCGAGTTGCGCGGCTGTGGCCTCTCGGGCCGCAAGGTCTCCTACCTGCAAGACCTCGCGCGCCACGTCCTCGACGGCTCGCTCGAGATCGACCGCCTCGACCAGCTTGGAGACGAGCAGGTGGTCGAGGAGATCACCGCGGTCCGCGGCCTCGGCGAGTGGAGCGCCCAGGTGTTTCTGATCTTCCACCTCGAGCGCCCGGACGTGCTTCCGACCGGTGACCTCGGGATTCGCAAGGCCGCCCGGCTCGCCTACGGCCTGGAGGAGATGCCGAAGCCCGACGAGTTGACCGAGATCGCCGCGTCCTGGCGCCCACACCGCACCCTCGCCTGCCTCTATCTGTGGGAATCGCTGGCGAACTCGCCCGCCGCCTAGCCGGGCTCCCCCTGTACCCTGAATCGGTGACGTCGATGCCGCAACCCTCCGAGCAACAGAGGTTCCCGATGTGCGACGACCGCATGGTCGGCGACGGCGGCAACGTCACCGTCTACGAGCGCCCGGATCACTCCCGCTACGCGCTCGACCAGCAGGGGCGCGGTTCGGAGTGTGAGCCGGGAATGACGATCTTCGGCCGGGCGCGTTTCGACGCCCGCGAGGAGGCCTCGGGCCGATGGCCCGGCTCCCGCTCGACCAACGTCGCCGAGGCACGGCCCGGCGCAGTGGCCAGCCCCAGCCGCAGCGCCCGCGTCCGCGGCCGCCGCCCCCGCGCCAGCTGAACCCGAGCGCGCCTGGGCGCTGTCCGACCCTGGGCCTAGCCTGTGGGCCGCAGGATGACATCGCTGATCAGCTTCGAAGAGGCCCTCGCGCTCGGAGATCTGTCCTCCCACGACGAGATCGGCGAGCTTGTCGAGCGCGCCTGGGCCGTCCGCAAGGAGCGCTTCGGCGATTCGACCGACATGTGCTCGCTGGTCAACGCCAAGTCGGGGGGCTGCGCCGAGGACTGCGGCTTTTGCGCCCAGTCGCGCTACGCCGAGGCCGATACGCCGATGCACGCGATGATGAGCCCCGACCAGATCCTCGAGCACGCGAAGGCGGCGGAGGCCGCCGGGGCACACCGCTTCTGCATGGTCACCCAGGGCCAGGGGCTCTCGAAGCGCGACTTCGAGTCGATCGTCGAGGGCGCGAAGCTGGTCTCCGAGCACACCAACCTGAAGCGCTGCGTCTCGGTCGGCCACATCTCGCCCGGCCGCGCGCGCAAGCTCGCCGACGCCGGCGTGCAGCGCGTCCACCACAACGTCGAGACCGCGCGCTCCTACTACGAGGAGGTGACGACGACGGTCCGCTACGAGGGGCGGATGCGGACGATCGACGCCGTCAAGGAGGCCGGGCTGGAGACCTGCGTCGGCGGCATCCTCAACCTCGGCGAGACGCCCCACCAGCGCGTCGAGATGGCGTTCGAGCTGGCCGAGGTGAACCCGACGTCGGTGCCGATCAACCTGCTCAATCCGCGCTCGGGCACGAAGTTCGGCGACCGCGAGCTGATGGACGCCTGGGAGGTGGTCAAGTGGGTGGCGATCTTTCGCCTGATCCTCCCCGACGCCCTCTTCCGCCTCTGCGGAGGCCGGGTGGAGAACCTCGACGACCTGCAGCCGCTGGCGGTCAGGGCCGGCCTCAACGGGGTGATGATGGGCAACTTCCTGACGACGCTGGGCGCCGAGCCCGCCGACGACCGGGAGATGTTCGAGGAGCTGGGGCTGAACGTCGCCCGCCAGGCCGACAACGGCGCCAACCCGCGGCCCGACAACCGCTCCGGGTGGCTCGAGGGCGACGCTCCGGAGACGCCGATCGACGAGCTCATCGACAGCCAGCAGGAGGCGAACTTCTGGGACCCGTCGACGCAGCTGCGGGTGATCTCAAAGAAGGCGAAGCCGCCGCCCTATCCGCGGGCTGAGACCAACGGCGACCCGGGAGACGCGCGAGCGGCGTGACCGACGTCGCGGCGCGCCTCGACGAGCTTCGCCGCAGCGGCCTGCACCGGCGCCTGCGGCTGATCGAGGGCAGACAGGGCCCGCGGGTGCTGCTCGACGGCGCCGAGGTGCTGCTGCTGTGCTCGAACAACTACCTGGGGCTGGCCGACCACCCCCAGGTTCGCGACGCCGCCGCCGCCGCGGCCGAGCGCTACGGCGCCGGGGCCGGGGCCTCGCGCCTGGTCTCGGGGACGATGTCGCCGCACCGCACGCTCGAGCAGCAGCTCGCCGACTTCATCGGGGCCGAGACCGCGCTCTTGTTCGGCTCCGGGTATCTGGCGAACACCGGCACCGTGGCCGCGCTCACCGACCGGGGCGAGGTGGTCTTCTCCGACGAGCTCAACCACGCCAGCATCATCGACGGCTGCCGCCTCAGCCGGGCCGAGACGTTCGTCTACCGCCACCGCGACACCGAGCACCTCGAGTGGGGGCTGGGCCGGGCCGGCGGGCGGGCGGGCCTGATCGTCTCCGACAGCGTCTTCTCGATGGACGGGGACGTCGCTCCGCTGGGCGAGCTTGTCGACCTCGCCCACCGCCACCGGTGCAGGCTGATGGTCGACGACGCGCATGGCTTCGGCGCGCTCGGCCCGGGCGGCCGAGGGGCCGTCGCGGCGGCCGGCCTCACCGCCGAGGTCGACGTGATCGTCGGCACCCTCGGCAAGGCGCTCGGCAGCTACGGCGCCTACGTCTGCTCCAACTCACAGATCGCGGAGCTGCTGGTCAACACCGCGCGCCCGTTCATCTTCTCCACCGCACCCCCACCCCCGTCGGTCGGCGCCGCGATCGCGGCGCTGGCGATCCTGCGCTCGCGGCCCGGCCTGGTCGAGCAGCTGCGACGAAACGCTGCCGGCGTGCGCGCGGCTCTCGGAGCCCACGGCCTCGATCTCGGCGAGTCGCGGACCCACATCGTCCCCGTGGTCGTTGGCGACGCCCGGCGGGCGATGGCCCTTTGCGAGCGCTCGCTCGAGAACGGCGTCTTCGCCCAGGCGATCCGGCCGCCGACCGTGCCGGCAGGGACCTCGCGCCTGCGCCTGGCGGTGATGGCCAGCCACGGCGCCGAGGAACTGCGCAGGGCCGCAGGGGTGATCGGGCACGCGGCACGCGACCTCGGCATCTGCGCGCCGCTCGCCGGGCGAGCGGCGACCGGCGAGCACGGCCGGCTCCGAGCCGCCTGATCGCCGAGTCCCTGATCTGATCGGGATAGGTTCTTGCAGCCTGCCTGATGCTGCCTGCGGCCGACATCACCGAGATCGCCCCCGGCCTGTGGCGCTGGACTGCGCGCCACCCGGAGTGGATTGCGGGCGCCAAGTCTGGATCCACGGCCGACTGGCCGCGCGAGGTCGGCAGCGTCGCCTATCAGTCCCCGGGTGGGCTCGTCGTGATCGACGCCCTCGTCCCCGAGGGTGGCGACTCGCTGTGGTCGTGGATCGACGAGCGGGCCTCCGCCGCGAACGGCCGGGTAGCCGCGCTGAGCACGATCAAGTGGCACCGGCGCAGCCGCGACGCGGTCGTCCGGCGCTACGCGGCCTCGACCTCGCGCTCGCGCGAGGCCCTGCCGGAGGGGGTCGAGGCGATCCCGATCCGCGGGGCCGGGGAGACGATGTTCTGGCTCGCCGAGCCGCGTGCCCTCGTCTGCGGCGACCGCTTGATGGGCGATGGCCGAGGCGGCGTGCGCATCTGCCCGGAGTCGTGGCTCGGCTACCTCGACAGCGGGATCGGGGTCGGCGAGCTGCGGGAGTCGTTGCGGCCGCTGCTCGACCTCGATCCCGAACGGGTTCTCGTCTCCCACGGCGACCCCGTCCTCAGCGACGGCACAGCCGCGATCCGCAGGGCGCTGGGCTGATGCGCGGCGTCTTCGTCACCGGCACCGGCACCGAGGTCGGCAAGACGGTGGTCGCGGCGACGGTAGCCCGTACGCTGGCATCCGCGGGCGAGCGCGTCGGCGTGTTCAAGCCGGCGGTGACCGGCCTCGACACCCAGGGAGCGGTTGCGCCGGACCACGAGCTGCTGCGCTTCGCCGCTTGCTCGGAGCAGTCCGACGACGAGATCGCCCCGTACCGCTACGGCCCGGCGGTCGCTCCGCACCTGGGCGCCGAGCTCGCCTCGGAGACGATCGACCCGGCCCGGCTGCGACAGGTGGCGCAGGAGGCCGCCGACGGCGCCGATGTCGTCGTCTGCGAGGGCGTTGGGGGATTCCTCGTGCCGCTGACGGCCTCCTACCTGGTCCGCGACCTGGCGCGCGACCTCGACCTGCCGGTGGTGATCGCCGCCGGGCCCGGGCTGGGGACGATCAACCACACCCTGCTGACGATCGAGTCTGTGCGCTCGGCGGGCCTGGAGATCGCGGCCGTGGTGCTGACCCCGTGGCCCCACTGTCCGACCGAGGTCGAGCGCTCCAACCGCGAGGTGATCGCCCGCCTGGGTGGCGTGGCGGTGGAGGTGCTGCCGCCGCTGGCGCTGGACGACCCGGCCGGTTGGCCCGCGCTGCACCTCGGGCGCTAGGGAGCGTAGGTCGCGGTACCGCCGATCAGGCACCTCTTCTTGCCGCCGAGGGTGCCTCCGGAGAGGTTGCGCTGGAACACGGCGCTGACGTGGGAGCCGCCGGGCGTGGAGAGGGTGAGCGTGATCTCGGTGGCGTTCCCCTGGATCGTCTCGGGGATCGGCAGCTTGTCGCCTCGGTCGAAGTTGACGTCGGTCACGTACTCGACGTCCGGCGTCCCCTGGTTGAACCCGACCACCGCGATGTGGATCTCGGCATTCTTGCGCCTGCTCACGGCCCGCTCCTCCAGGTGGAAACCGCTCTGCTCGAAGCAGCGCCCCTGAAGCTTCAAGCCGCCCAGCTTGAAGAAGGTCTTGAACGAGACGGGCGCCGGCTTCGCGTTCTTGACGAAGGAGAGCTTCTTGGCGCTGACCCCGTCGACGCTGGCTGCGTTGCCGCCTCCAACGGCGATCGCCGTGCCGCCCGCGATAGCGGCGAAGAGCGCGACGGTGGAGACGACGTTCGCGTAGCTGAGGCGAGGCAGGCGCATCGCTTAAGGCTACCCGGGTTGCCTCAGCTTCGGGCGAGCTCTCCGTAGGGAGTGAGCGAGCTTTCCGCCTCGGCCTCGGCCCCAGCGGCGGGCTCGGCGCGCTTCGAGCTCATCAGGCTGAGGGCGACGACGACGCCGACGGCCGCAAGCGCGGTCGTCACCTTCATCGAGGAGGCGAAAGCGCCGATGAAGGCGTCGTGGCTGGCCTGCGCGACCTGGCCGGCCTGATCGGCGTCGAGCCTGGCCGGCGGGGCCGAGGCGCCGCCGGCGAGGTTGTGCGCGACCTCGTCGCGCTGGGCGGCGGTCACCGGCAGGCCCGCGAGCGAGTCGTTGAGGCGAGATCGCGCGCCCCCCTGGAAGACGGCCCCGATCACGGCGACACCGAGGGTGCCGCCGACCATCCGGCTCATCGAGAGGATCCCCGACGCGATTCCCGCCTTCTCCGGGACCACCGCGTTCATCGCCGCCGTCGACATCGGCGACATCACCAGCGCCATCCCGATCCCGATGAGGATGAACGAGGGCAGCAGGTGCGAGTAGGTGGTCTCGAGGGTGATCCGCGTCAGCAAGTAGAGCGAGGCGCTCACCAGCGCCAGCCCGACGGCGATCGGCAAGCGCGCCCCGATGCGGTCCGTCAGCCGGCCGGCGAGTGGGGCGATGACGACGATCATCAGGGTCGCCGGGAGGAAGCGGACGCCCGCCTCGAGCGGGGAGAGCCCGAGGATGTTCTGCATGTATAGGGCGATGAAGAAGAACTGGGCGAGCATCGCGAAGGTGACGACCAGGGCGACCAGGTTGGCGCCGACGAAGTCGCGGCTGGCGAACAGCTTGAACTCGACCGTCGGGAACCTGACTCGCTGCTCGATCACGACGAAGGCGCCAAGGCCGACCACGGCGAGCGCGAACAGGCCGATGATCTCGGGCGAGCCCCAGCCCCACGAGTTGCCCTCGATCAGCGCCAGGACGAGCGCGGTCAGCCCGGCGGTGAGGGCGGCGACGCCGGCGTAGTCGACCTCGCGGCCGACCGTCTCGTCGCGCGACTCGCGGACGGCGAAGAGGGTGGCGATCACGGCGACCACCGCAACCGGCACGTTCAGGTAGAAGATCGCCCGCCAGGAGACGTGCTCGGTCAGGAACCCGCCGAGCACCGGCCCGATCGCCAGCGCCAGCGCCGAGACTCCGGCCCAGGTGCCGATCGCCTTGCCGCGCTCGTGCGCGGCGAAGGCGTTGGTGATGATCGAGAGCGTCGCCGGCATCATCAGCGCCGCGCCGACGCCCTGGATGACGCGGCTGACGATCAGCGCGGTCGTGTCCGGGGCGAGGCCGGCGGTCGCCGAGGACGTAGCGAAGAGGATCACCCCGATCAGGAAGGCCCGGCGGCGCCCGAAGATGTCTCCCAGGCGGCCGCCCGTCGCCAGCAGCACGGCGAAGGTGAGCGTGTAGCCGTTGACCGTCCACTCCAGGCCCGAGATCGTCGACCCGAGATCGCGCTGAATCGACGGCAGCGCGACGTTGACGACGGTGTTGTCGAGCATGATCATGAACAGCGCGAAGCACATCGCTGCGAGCGTCCACCACTTCGAGTTGGACTCGGTGATCAGGTGCCGGTAACGGGTCATCGCTGCGGGCCCTGGCGGTACTGGCGGTAGATGACGGCGATCTCGTCGCGCCGCAGGAGCAGTTCGAGCGCCTGCTCGAGCCTGTCGCGCTCCTCTTCGCCCAGCGAAGCGGCGAACCGCCCCAGTCCCTCGAGGCGCGCGGAAAGAATTCGGTCGGAGAGCCGACGCCCGTCGGTGGTCGGCGACAGGCGCCTGACCCTGCGGTCGCGGTCGTCCTCGACGCGCAGCACGAGGTCGCGCTTGACGAGGCCGTCGACCGCGCGGCTCGTCGAGGCGAGCGAGAGGCCCAGGAGGTCGGCGAGGCCGTTGACGGTGAGCGGCTCGTCGCGCTCCCCGGCGAGGGTGACAAGGACCTTCATCTGGCTGAAGCTGAGGCCGCTCTCGTCGAGCGTGCGGATCACCGAGCCGCTGTCGCCGCTGAGGCAACGCAACATCACCGCGCCGAGCCGGTAGCCGAGCTCGCGGTCGGCGGCGCTGAGGCGCGCGTCCCGGGGAGGGGTCTTGACGGTGGGTGCCTGCACCCTGAATATAGTTGCAGTTTCGCAACTGTTCCTCAAGTGGAACTTGCGTGCGGTGCGTCACAGACGACCACGATTGCCGCCGAAGCTCGGTCTAGGGTCGGCCCGGTTCATGTCGGAGCAGATCAGCGAGCTTGATCAGCGACACCTCTGGCACCCGTTCACGCAGCATCGCGACTGGGGCGAAGCGGAGCCCTTGGCGATCGAGTCGGCGGAGGGCACCGATCTGATCGACTCGCAGGGCCGGCGCTACATCGACGGGGTCTCCTCGCTGTGGTGCAACGTCCACGGGCACCGCCACCCGCTGATCGACGCCGCGATCCGCGAGCAGCTCGACCGGGTCGCCCACTCGACCATGCTCGGGCTCACCCACTCGGGCGCCGCCGAGCTGGCCGCCCGGCTGGCCGAGATTGTCCCGCCCGGCCTCAGCCGGGTCTTCTACTCGGACTCGGGCTCAGCCGCGACCGAGATCGCCCTGAAGATGGCCTTCCAATACTGGCAGCAGCAGGGCGACAGCGAGCGTGGCCGAACCTCCTTCGTCACCCTGACCGACGCCTACCACGGCGACACGCTCGGAGCGGTCTCGGTCGGCGGCATCGACCTCTTCCACTCCGCCTACGGCCCGCTGCTGTTCGACTCCCACCGGGTCGACCCCGGCGACGCCGAGGCGCTCGAGGGGGTGCTCGCCTTCCGCCCGGGGGAGATCGCCGCGGTGATCGTCGAGCCGCTGGTTCAGGGCGCGGCCGGGATCCGGGTGCAGCCTCCCGGCTACCTGCGCCGGGTCCGCGAGCTCTGCGACCGCTACGACGTCTTCCTGATCGCCGACGAGGTCGCGACCGGGTTCGGCCGCACCGGGACGATGTTCGCCTGCGAGCAGGAGCGGGTGGCGCCCGACTTCCTCTGCCTCGGCAAGGGGCTGACGGGCGGCTACATGCCGCTGGCCGCGACCCTGACAACAGAGCGCGTCTTCGACGGCTTCCTCGGCGCCGCCGACGAGGGCCGAACCTTCTTCCACGGGCACACCTTCACCGGCAACCCTCTGGCCTGCGCAGCCGCGCTGGCCAGCCTGGAGGCCTTCGACACCGAGGACACGATGCTGCGGCTGCAGCCGAAGATCAGGCTGTTGTCCGAGCTGCTGGCGGAGGTTTCGGCGATGGACGAGGTGGCCGAGGTGCGCGGCCGTGGCTTCATGGTCGGGATCGACCTCGGCGAGCACGAGGCGCGGCTGCGCCTGGGCAATCGCGTCGCCGCCGAGGCGCGCCAGCGCGGCGCGATCATCCGCCCGCTCGGCGACACCGTCGTGCTGATGCCGCCGCTGGTGATCTCCAAGGCCGAGCTTCGTCGCCTGGTCGCGATCACGGCGGCGTCGATCGAGGCCGCCCACGCGTCGGCCTACGGCCGCGGCGGCGAGCGCCCGCTGCCGGTCGCGGCCTAGCGGAAGGGCTCCGCCTACGGCTCGTAGGGCTCGAAGTCCGACTTGCGAGCGCCGCAGACCGGGCAGAACCAGGTCTCGGGGATCTCGGCGAACGAAGTGCCGGGCGGGATGCCGCCATCGGGATCGCCGTCGTCGGGGTCGTAGATGAACCCGCAGGACGTGCACATCCACAATTGCCCGGTCTCCGTTGAGGCCTCCATCGACGGGGCAGGGTATCGCGGATAGATTCCGGAGCCATGACCGGCGAGCCCGCCATTCCGCGGCCCGCCGCGACGATCATCCTGCTGCGTCGCGGCGGCCGCCACCGAGACCGGGGAGTCGAGGTGCTGCTGGCCCGGCGCACGCTCGAGGCCCGGTTCATGCCGGGCGTCTGGGTGTTTCCCGGCGGCGCCCTGGACCGCGAGGACACGGAGGGCCGCGACGAGGACGCCGCGCACCGGGCCTGCGCCGTGCGTGAGCTCCGCGAGGAGGCCGGGGTCGAGCTCGCGGCCGACGCCGAGCTGATCCCGTGGTCGCGCTGGATCACGCCCGAGCCGGTCCCGGTGCGCTTCGACACCCGCTTCTACGTGGCGCTGGCCCCACCCCACTCGGCGCCCACGCCCGACGAGACCGAGATCATCGAGGTCGCCTGGTTCGCCCCGGCCGACGCCCTCGAGCGCCACGCCAGGGATGACCTGGAGCTTGTCTTCCCGACGCTCCGGGACCTGGAGGGGATGCTCGAGTTCTCGACCGCCGACGAGCTGCTCGCGGCCGGCCGCCGGCGCCAGGTCGAGGTGATCCTGCCGAAGGTGCTGGGCACCCGCGAGGACTTCCGCGTCGTCGTGCCCGGCGATCCCGACTACCCGGCGACAGAGGGCTAGGGTCCAGCGATGACCAGCAGCCTGCCGCTCGAGGCGCGCGAGGCGTTCGCCCGCTTCATCACCTGCGAGTACACGACGGTGGACGCCCGCCAGCAGCCGATCACCTGGCCGGTCACCCCCTACTACGACCAGGGCGCCCCAACGATCGACATCACGACCGGCCTGGGCTACCCGAAGAAGGCCGAGGACGCCCGCCGCAACCCCCGGGTGTCGCTGCTGTTCTCCGACCCCACCGGCTCGGGAACCGGTGCCGCCACCAGGGTCCTCGTGCAGGGCATCGCCGACGTCGACGACCGCGACCTCGAGGCCAACCGGGACCGTTACTGGCGCGAGTCCGGCGCCAAGCTGCCCGCGACCAAGGACAGGCACCCGCCGGCGTTCATGCGCCGGTTCCTGACCTGGTACTACACCCGGATCTACGTCAGGATCCGGCCCGAGCGCGTCTTCGTCTGGGGCGACGGCGACGTCACCAATCCGCCGCAGTTGCACGACGCCCACCTCGAGGAGGTGCGCTCGGGCCACATCGAGGAGCCGCTGGAACCGCACGAGCCGGCGACGGGCGGGAGGATCGCCTGGGATCCGCGCCTGGAGCAGCTCGGTGACCGCTACCCGGAGGCGGTGCTCTCCTGGGTCGCCCCCGACGGCTTCCCACTGAGCGTCCGCCTGGATGTCACCGCCGCCGCCGGCGAGAGGCTGGTGCGCCTCGGCGCCGAGCCGGCGGGGCTGCCGCTGACGACGGGGCCGGCCTGCGTCACCGCCCACCGCCACGGCCCCGACTTCGAGTGGCAGCGCAACTTCCAGGTGCGTGGCGACCTCGTTCGCGACGGGCGGGGATGGGCGCTCGCGCCGCACAAGCTCGTCGGCGGCTTCGAGGTCCCGGACTCCCAGATCGAGATGCTGCGAGAGAACTTCCGCAAATCCCTGCGCTTCGCCCGCACCGCCCGCAAGGAGCTGAAGAAACGGAAGGCGCGCGAAGGCTAACCCCCCACCGCCGGCTTTTCACCATGTTGCCGCGTGGCGCGGCAGAATCGCGAAAACCCGAAGGCCGTCCGGAGGCGAGGCGTGAAACGAACTCAGCCACCACGGCTGAAGACGTTTCGGACCCCTAGACCCGCGCAATCGAGCAGGCGTAGAGAACCACGAGGACAACCGCCAGCGCCGCTGCGACGGCAGGTACAACCGACTGCGTCTCTCATTCTGGAGCGCAGCCATGCCAAGCCCCAGCACTCCAAGGGCGACAGTGGAGAAGATCAGCGCCAGAGGCATGGTGTCCACACCGCCAGCTTCTCCCCGGTCGAGACCGGCGACGAGGAGCCCAACGAAGACTGCGGTGACCGCCACCGCGCTCAGAGACAGGGCGACCAGTACCCGCACCAGATCATCATCCCCCGCGACGATCGCCAGATGGGCCTTGACCGCCTCATTGGCAGTCAAGGCCCATCTCGTCAACCCAGCGGCCTTCGCGGAGTTATGGGGTCATATCCGGGAACGGCTCGAGCCCCGCGTGCCAGGGGCCGGGCTGGTAGGTGTGGACGCCATGCTCGGCGACCTCGCGGCAGACGCGAGTGAAGAGGCCGGCGCCGGAGTCGAGGGCGGCCTCGTATTCGGAGCGGGTGCGCTCGCGCAGCCGCCAGTGGAAGTAGAGCTGGCGCTCGGAGACGCCGAAGTCGATCTCGCGGTCGATCGTCGTCACCCAGATGAGGAACCCCGGGCTGAACATCTCTCGCAGTGCCACCGGGTCGTGGTCGCTGGGCACGGTGGCGAGGAAGCGCCGGTTGAACTCGATGCTCTCGAACTGGACTCGGTTGCGCGCGGCGCGGCGCTCGACGATGTCCTCGGGGTTGGCCTCCAGCGACTCGATGTTGAACGGCGGCATCGCCTCGGCGAGGTCGGGGCCGTGGGCCTTCGCCAGCACCGCCCCCGGCAGCACCGACTTCGCGAACAGCGATCCGTGCTCGCGCTCGTCGGCGTCACACGAAGCGCCCCAAAACCCCTCCGAGAGCTGCCCGGTGAGCCGGTTCGAGCCCCCCGGGCAGAGCGCGGCCGGCCCTCCGGAAGGGTTGAGCCCGCCGATGGCGTCATAGCGCAGCTCCCGCTTGGAGGCGATGTCCTGGGCGACCTGCGTCCAGGCCTCGGCGTCCTGCTTGGCGCTCAATTGAGCTCCCTCCAAACTCGCTAGCGCCGCCATCCTAGTTGGGGGGGACAAGGTAGCCTCCCCTCGGTGAGGGGGGCTCCGGGAAGGACGAGCGCAAGCACGCACCCGATCAGCCAGGCATAACCGCCCCCGCGCCGACCTCCACGAACCCTCCGCTCTGCACCAGCTTGCATGCCCATCTCCCCATATTCCAGTTTGCTCAGAGGCCGCACCCCAACAGCGGCGGCAGGACGCCGGGGACGGGTGGGCCCTCCCCCGTCCGGGGCTAGCGGGCCTCGGCGTAGCGGCGCGCGACCTCGCCCCAGTTGACCACGTTCCAAAACGCGTCGAGGTAGTCGGGGCGCTTGTTCTGGTACTTCAGGTAGTAGGCGTGCTCCCAGACGTCGACGCCCAGCAGTGGCGTCTGTGATTCAGAGACGGGCGTGTCCTGGTTGGCGGTCGAGGTGATCGCCAGTGCGGAGCCGTCGTGCACGAGCCATGCCCAGCCAGAGCCGAAGCGCCCGATGCCGGCGTTCTTGAACTCCTCCTTGAAGGCGTCGAAGCTGCCGAAGGCCGCCTCGATCGCCGCAGCCAGATCGCCGTCGGGCGAACCGCCGCCGTCGGGGCTCATGATCCGCCAGAAGAAAGAGTGGTTGGAGTGGCCGCCGGCGTTGTTGCGAACGGGGCCCTGCTTGTCGGAGGGCAGGCTGGAGAGGTTGCGAAGGACTTCGTCGACGTCCTTTAGGGCCCACTCGGTGCCCTCGAGGGCGGCGTTGGCCTTGTCTACATAGGCCTGATGGTGCTTGTCGTGGTGGACGCGCATGGTCGCCTCGTCGATGTGCGGCTCGAGCGCGTTGTAGTCGTAGGGAAGGTCGGGGACCTGGTAGGCCATCTCAGACTCCTTGTTTCAGACGATTGCGGGTGTACCTACGTTAATGGGCGGCGTCCAACGGCTGCCTCAGCGCCTCGCGGAAACCCTGGCGCCAGCTCGCATGCAGCGGCTCCCAGCCGAGCTCGCGCTTGGCCTTCGCGTTTTCGGCGCCGCGTCCGGCGCTCGCCATCGAGACCAGCGCGCGGCCCGCGGCGAGCTTCGCCAGCCAGGCGGGGATGCGCAGCGGGCGCCTGGCGCCCAGGGCCTCGGCGTAGGCCGGCACCCACTCGCGCATCGGGGCCGGGTCGTCGTCGACGATGTTGTAGACGCCCGGCTCGCCGCGCTCGCAGGCGGCCACGGTGGCGGCGGCGGCGTCATCGACGTGGATGAACGAGCTCACCCCTTCTCCTTTGCCGATCACCGGGAAGCGGCGTCGCCCGAACTCGGCCGCGTTGTAGCCGTCGCGGGCGAACGCCGTGTGTGGGCCATAGAAGAAGCCGAAGCGCAGGACCACGCCCTCGATCGCGTCGGCCCGGGTCACCTGGCGCTCGAGGTCGAGCATCGCGCGCATCGCCGCGGCGAAGGGCTCGGGCGCGCTCGAGATCACCGGATCGGACTCCGTCTTCACCCATCCGCCGACGGGCTCGTAGATGAAGCTGACGCTCTGCGCGACCATCCGCCCTGCCCCCGCAGCCTGCGCCGCCCCGACCAGCAGCCGGGTGCCCTCGGTGCGGATCCGGTTGGTCGCCTCGTAGACGTCCGGCTTGCGCGGGTCGAGCTCGGCGGGAAACGCGGTCAGCTGATTGACGACGACCTCGGGGCGGGCCTCGGCGACGGCCGCGCGCAGCCCATCGCCGTCGAAGACGTCGCAGACGGCGGAGCGGGCGCCCGCCGCCTCGATCTCGGCGGCGCGCTCGGGGTGGCGGGTCATCCCGGTCACCTGGTGGCCGGCGGCGACAAGCTGGCCGACCAGCGGTCGCCCGATCGCCCCGCTCGCTCCCGCGACGAAGACCTTCAACCGCGCTCCAGGCGACTGCACGCGCTCGCCAGCCAGGCGAAGACGGCGGCGCCGGCGCCGATCAGGATCGTGTCGAGCCAGCCGCGGAAATCGCTGCCCGCCTCGTCGGTGTCGAAGGCGTGGTTGAGAGCGTGCAGCGCGTACCACAGCGCGCCCAGCGCGAACAGCGGCGCCCACCAGGACGGACGGCGAGCGGCGAGCAGCAGCGCGGCTCCGTAGCCGGCGGTGAAGGCGCCGACGTCCCCCACGTAATGCAGGTTCTCGTCTCCGTAGTGCCCGATCTGGTCGAAGAACGTGCCGGGCGCCAGCAGTGCCAGCAGCCCCAGCGCCAGGTGGAAGGCGCCGAGCGCGACCACCACGGCCCGCAGCGTCCTCTCAGTCATCGCCGGGCGGGTCGGGATCTTCTCACTCGTCCTTCATCATCTCGCCGTGCTGCGGCGTAATCGGGGCGCCCGGATTTGAACCGGGGACCTCACCGACCCGAACGGTGCGCGCTACCAGGCTGCGCCACGCCCCGAGAGCGAACATTCTAGGGCGGCATACTTGGGGCGTGCCCAGCCCCCAGCATGCCGGCTCGGAGCGAACGCGGAGTCGGATCCCGCCGGCGGTCATTGCGACGATTGCCGGCACCGCGCTGCTGGTGCTGCTGGTCGTGGTCGTGGAGCCGCTGCGCAGCGGGCTCGGCGACGCGGTTCGCGGCGACACCGCCTCGCTTCGCGAGGACCTGCGAGGGCTCGGCGCCGGCGGGGCGCTGATCCTGTTCGTCCTGGCTCTGGCGCACACGGTCATCTGGTACCCGGCGGAGATCCTCGACGCGGCCGCCGGGTTCGTCTACGGCTTCTGGGTGAGCCTGCCGCTGTTGATGGCGGCCTGGATGATGAACGGGATCGTCTGCTACCTGGTCGGCCGCCACGCAGCGCGACCGCTGCTCTTGCGCTGGCTGGGAGAGGAGCGGCTGTCGGGGTGGGAGCGCACGGTCGATCACGGCGGCGCCACCCTGCTGCTGGGGGTGCGGCTCGTCCCGATTGTCCCCTTCAGCCTCTTCTCCTACGCCGCCGGATCGGCCCGGGTGCCAATCGGGCGCTTCGCCTGGACTACGGCGATCGGCTACCTGCCGATCACGGCGACCTTCGCCTACCTCGGCAGCCGCCTCGAGGACCTCTCCCTCGACGACCCGCTGCTGTGGCTCGGGGCCGCGGTGTTGGTGGTCCTGTTGTTGCTGACGCGGCGGGTGGCTCGCCACGCCGGCCTCGGCGCCGAGGCCGGCATGAAGGAAGCTGACTAGGTGCTCGGGTCTTACAGCTGGGCGACCCGCTCCACCGCAGCCGAGATCTCCTCGGCCGAGGGCTCCGTGCCGAGCAGCTCCGTCCCCGCCGGACCCGAGACCTCGACGGAGGGGCCATCGGACTGGAGCCTCAGCGCCGCCCCCTCCGCCTCGTCGGCTTCGAGCACCGAGGCCACCTCGTCAGAGGCCCGATCGGTCTCCCAGAGGTCGACGTCGAGCTCGGGCAGCGAGTCGGCGACGTCGATCAGGAACTGGTCGTCAACCTCGGGGCCGGCGACGTCGAGGTTGCGCAGCAGCAGGTCGGCGTACTGCCACTGGCGGCCCTGCTCCCCGGCCGCCACGGCGGCGCCGGCGGCCAGGGTCATCGCCTCGCTCCCGAGCGAGTAGTGACGCAAGACGAAGCGCGCCTGCCCGGTTCGGCCGAGCGCCTCGATCAGCGGATCGACGGTGGCGATCTGATAGTCGGCGCACTCGGTGCAACGAAGGTCGGTGAACACCGAGACCGTCACCTCGGCGTCGGGATCCCCGAGCTCGGCTCCCTCCTGCGCGATGCCGCCGAACAGCTGCTGGACGGGCCCCAGGTCCCCGATCCGCACCGGCTTCGGCCCGCCCGAGCCGATTGCGATCGAGATCACCCCGGCCAGCAGCATCAGCGCACCGAGGCCGAACGCCATGCGGGGAAGCCAGGCCGAGCGGCGCCGGCCCTCGCCGGCGCCGGGCCCGGCAGTCGGCTGCATCAGCCCGCCACCGCCTTGTAATAGCGCACGGCGAGGCCCGTGAGCAGCGTCTCGAAGCCCTCCTCCACCGAGACCTCGCCGGCCCGCGAGTAGGTCGCCAGCCCGTCCCGCTCGATCTCCTCGCTGCGCGCGACGACCTCCTCGACCAGGTCGGGGTGCTCGTCACAGAAGAAGGCGCCGATCGAGTACAGCTCGGTCTCCATCAGCGACTCGAGGAAGGCTCCGCTCTCACCGCTTGCCGGAAGCTGGTCGGCCATGCCGACAAAGATATTCGGATCGAGCCCTCGGCCTCGCGGGCACGCCGGTTCGAGAAATGCGCAGAAACCATTGAACGCATCCGCAAAGCGCGATAGAACTGTGGAGAACGAACCAGGAGGACAGATACGTGGCCAACCACCTGACGCCCACCGAACTCGCCGACGAGGTCAACATGAAGCGGCGAGAAGTCATCTCCAAGTGCATGGAGATGGGCGTTCCCATCTTCAACGGCCGCATCGACAAGACGCTCTTCGTGACCTCGCTGCGCCAGCTCACCGAGACCGGCAAGCAGCCGCAGGCAGTCCACTAGGGCAAGGCCCGGGCCGCAGGCCCGGTAGATTCCCCTCAATGGGGAGCGGGATCGCTGAGGCGACCACCATCGGCGCCACGGGCTCGAAGACGATCGCGGATCTGCTGCCCGCGGCAGCTCGCGAGTACGGTGCCAACAGGGCGATCCTCTACAAGGACGAATCGGGTGCCTGGGTCGCCAAGTCCTACTCCGAGGTCAGCGACATCGTCCGCGACCTCTCGCTCGGCCTGATCGACCTTGGCATCAACAAGGGCGACAAGGTCTCGATCCTCGCCAACACCCGCCCCGAGTGGACCTACTTCGACTTCGCCGCGCTGACCGCGGGGGCGACCGTGGTCCCGATTTACCAGACGAACTCGCCCGAAGAGTGCCAATACGTGCTCGAGAACTCGGACGCGAACACGGTCGTCGTCGAGGACGCCGAGCAGCTGGAAAAGATCCGCCGGGTCCGGGACCGCTGTCCAAGGCTCGAGCACGTGATCCTGATCAGCGGCACGGCCGACGACGCGATCTCGATGGAGGACCTGGCGGCGCGGGGGGCGCGACGCGACGCGGCCGAGTGGGAGGCACGGTACAGCTCGGTCGGCCCCGGCGACATCTGCACCTTCATCTACACCTCCGGCACGACGGGGCCGCCGAAGGGCTGCGTGATCTCACACGGCAACTACCGGGCGATGCTCGACATGGTGATCGAGGTCGGTGCCCTTGACGCCCACGGCGTCACCTACCTCTATCTGCCGCTCGCGCACTCGTTCGCGCTGCTGATCCAACTCGGCAGCTTCGCCCTCGGCGCCACCCTGGCCTACTGGGAGCGCGACCCGCTGAAGATCATCCCCAACCTCTCCGAGATCAAGCCGACCTACTTTCCCTCGGTGCCGAGGATCTTCGAGAAGATCTACACGTCCGCCACCTCCAGCGCCGAGAAGGCGGGGGGGCTGAAAAAGGCAGTCTTCGACTGGGCGATCAAGGTCGGCACCAAGGTCCGCGAGCTCGAGCGCCAGGGCAAGGAACCCGGGCCCCTGTTGCGCCTGCAGCACCGCATCGCCGACAAGCAGGTGCTGGCGAAGATCCGCGGGCTCTTCGGCGGCAACCTCGAACAGGCCGTCTCCGGTGCGGCGCCGATCAACCCGGACATCCTCCGCTTCTTCGACGCCGCCGGGGTGCTCGTGCTCGAGGGTTGGGGCATGACCGAGACCTCGACCGCGGCGACGATCGCCACTCCCGAGGTGTTCAGGTTCGGCACGATCGGCAAGCCGTTTCCCGGGGTCGAGATCCGGATCGCCGACGACGGCGAGATCCTGGTCAAGGGCCCGAACGTGTTCCAGGGCTACTACAAGAACGAAGCTGCGACCCGGGAGACGATCGTCGACGGCTGGCTCCACACCGGCGACATCGGCGAGATCGACTCGGACGGCTTCGTCACGATCACCGGCCGCAAGAAGGACATCATCATCACCGCGGGCGGCAAGAACATCACGCCGGCGAACCTCGAGGCCGAGATCAAGCAGCAGCCGCTCGTCTCCCAGTGCGTGGTGGTCGGAGACCGCAGGCCCTACCTGGTGGCGCTGGTCACCCTCGATCCCGAGGAGGCGCTCAAGTACGCGTCCGAGCACGACCTGCCGCCCGATCCGGAGGCGCTGGCGTCGAACCCGGACGTCCGCGCCCAGATCCAGGCCCACCTCGACAAGGTCAACGAGAAGTTCGCCCGCGTCGAGCAGGTGAAGAAGTTCGAGATCCTGCCACGTGACCTCTCCCAGGAGGGCGGCGAGCTGACACCGACGATGAAGGTCAAGCGCAACGTCGTCGCCGACACGTACGGCGACGCAGTCGAGTCCCTGTACGCGGGCTAGCCGGCGCCGCTAGCCCGAGCGCTGCTCGTCCGCCCGGGGTGCCTTGGCATCGGCAGACGAGGGCTGCTGGCGCAGCAGGGCGGAGGTCGTCTGCTCCAGCACTCGGCGCCAAGCGGAGACCTTCGAGCGGTCGCGCTCGACCTGCTCGAGCACGTGCCGCACCCGGCGGGCCGAGATCTCGATCCCATGGCGCTCGGCGATCGCCCGGAAGCGGTCGTAGTCGCGAGCCAGCTTCAGGGTCACCGACTCGAAGCCGTGCTTGGCGATCTCGAGGCGGTTGGAGTAGTCGAGGATCGAGGTCCCGAACATCAGCTCGTCGTCGAGCTCGGGCTCGATCAGGATGATGTCCACATCCGGGTACTCCTCCTGCCAATCGCGCACCGCGCGGTGGAGGCGGTCGTGCGAGAGCGCCCGGAAGGACTGGTTGGCGATCGCCGCCACCCCCATGTCCGAGACCCGCCGCACCCGGTCTCCAAAGATCGTCGGGATCCGCTTCTGGAAGTCGTTGACGTACGGGACCACCGGGTTGATGACGACGATGAACTTGGCCCCGCGCTCGACCGCGACATCGACGTTGGTGGTCGAGCGGATGCCACCGTCGATGAACTCGCGATCCTTGATCTTCACCGGGTCATAGATGACCGGGAGGGCTCCCGACGCCGCCACCGCGGTGGAGATCGGGACGTCGGCCCACTCGCCCTCCCCGAGCACGACCCGCTCGGTGGTGTCGAGGTCGGTGACGGTCAGGTAGAGCTCGCGGTCGAGCAAGCGGAAGTCGTTGGTGCGATCGGGGTCGGTCAGCGCCTCCTGGACGTAGCGGGCGATCCCGTCGCCGCTGTAGACGCCGTTGGGCAGGCCGCCGGCCAGTCCCGTGAACAGGTCCACGGCCGAAATCTCGCCGAGGTGGCCGGCCAGCTGTCTGGCCATTCCGACCATCCGCAGCGGGAAGGTGACCCCGCGCGAGATCAGCCCGCGGTAGTTCGGCTGCAGCAGCATCGAGAGGTCGATGTCGCGAAGCGGCGAGGTCAGCTCGCGGTTCAGCACCCGCATCATCTCCTCGGGGGTGACGCCGTTGGCGACCAGCGAGGAGATGAACGAGCCGGCACTCGTGCCGACGTAGACGTCGAACTCGTTGACCGTCTGGTTGACGGCGAGCAGATCGAGCGCGCGCAGCGCGCCGATCTCATAGACGCCGCCCGTAAACCCGCCGCCACCGAGGACCAGAGCGGTCTTCGATCGCCGGCGGCGGCCACGCGCCTTTGTGGCCCGCGACTCGCTGCCCGGGGTCTCGAGCTCGACAACCTTGCCCATAGCCGAGGGAATTATGCCGGTCGGGTCGGCCGCGGGGCGCCGAGCAGCCTGCGAAGGCCGGCCTCGTCGAGAACGTCCACCCCCAGCTCGGTTGCCCGGGCGAGCTTCGAGCCGGGGGTCTGTCCGGCGACCACGTAGTCGGTCTTGCGCGAGACCGAGCCCGTGACCTTGCCGCCGGCGCGGCGAATCGCCTTCGTCGCCTGCTCGCGGGAGAGCTCCGGCAAGGTGCCGGTGAGGACGAAGGTCTTGCCCTGCATCGGACCGCCCTCGGCGCGGCGCTCGGCCTCGGAGAGCTCGAAGCGCAGGCCGCGCTCGCGCAGCCGTTTGATCAGCTCACCGGTGGTTTTGTCAGCGAGCTCCTCCCGCAGTTGCTCGGCGAGGATCGGTCCCACCCCCTCCACCTTCTCGATCTCGGACGCGTCGGCCCGCAGCAGAGCGTCGATCGTGCCGAAGTGCTCTGCCAGCGCCTGGGCGGTGATGTAGCCCACCCCCGGCAGCCCGAGCGAGAAGAGGACGATTCCAAACGGCTGCTTGCGCGACTCGGAGATCGCTTCGATCAGGTTGCGGGCGGAGACCTCGGCGAAGCCCTCCAGCTCCTCCAGCCGCGAGGCCGTGAGGTCATAGATGCCGGCCTGGTCGGTGATCAGGCCCTCCTGCAGGAAACGCATCGCCAGCTTCTCGCCGAGCCCCTCGATGTCCATCACCCCGACGAACTGCTTCAGGTGCTGGAAGAGCTGGCCGGGGCAGCCACGCCGGTTGGGGCAGATCGTGAAGACCGCATCTGGGTGCTTGACCGTGGGCGTTGCGCAGGCCGGGCACTCCTTCGGGGGCTTCGGCTTGCGCAGGCGCTTGCCCTTGCGGCGCTGGATCAGGGGAGCGATCACCTGCGGGATCACGTCGCCGGCGCGGGTGACCACCACCTCGTCGCCCGCGCGCACGTCCTTTCGGGCGAGGTCCTCCTCGTTGTGCAGGGTTGCGGTCGAGACCGTGACCCCGCCCACCTGAACCGGCTCGAGCATCGCGAACGGCATCAGATGCCCGGTGCGGCCGACGTTCCAGACGATCCGGTTGAGCTTCGTCGTCGCGGTGATCGGTGGGAACTTCCAGGCGGTCGCATACCGCGGCTCGCGGCCGACGACGCCGAGCTCGCGCCACAGCGCTCGCTCGTTGACCTTGACGACGACGCCGTCGATCTCGTAGTCGAGGGACTCGCGGCGCTCCTCCCACCAGCGACAGCGGACGACGACGTCGTCCGCGGTCTCGTGAACCTGGATCTCGCCCTCGACGCGAAAGCCGCGCTCTCGCATCCACTCGAGCTCGTCGGCGTGGGTGGGCAGGTCGAGGCCGGCGCCGAGCCCGTAGCTCCACATCGACAGCGGGCGCTCGGCGGCGACCCGGGGGTCGAGCTGGCGGATCGTCCCGGCGGCCGCGTTGCGGGGATTGGCGAAGGCCGGCTCGCCGGCCCCGGCGCGGCGCTCGTTCAGCCGCTCGAACGCCTTGCGCGGGAAGTAGACCTCGCCGCGCACCTCGACGCTCGCAGGGGCATCGTCGATCATCAGCGGGATCGCCTTGATCGTGCGCAGGTTGTGGGTCACGTCCTCGCCGATCCGGCCGTCCCCCCGGGTCGCCCCCCTGACGAACTTCCCGTCCTCGTAGACGAGCGAGATCGCGAGGCCGTCGATCTTCGGCTCGGTCACGTAGGCGAACTCGTCGGCGTCGATGTCGAAGCGCTTCAGCAGGTTGCGGATGCGCTGCTCCCAGGCGCGCAGCTCCTCCTCGTCACGGACGTTGCCGAGCGAGAGCATCGCCTCGGGGTGGCGCACCTGCTCGAACTTGGCGAGCGCCGTGCCGCCGACGCGCTGAGTGGGCGAGCCCGGGGTGCGCAGCTCGGGATTTCGCTGCTCGAGGTCGCGCAGCTCGTTCAGCAGCGCGTCGTAGACGTCGTCGCCGACCGCGGGGTCGTCGAGCGCGTAGTAGGCGTGGTCGTGAGCGGCGATCTGGGTTCGCAGCTCCGCTGCCCGCTCCTTGCTGGAGCTCTTCTTCCGGGCCGGGCTCACGCCGTCTCGGGGGCGCCGTCCTTGGCCGCGCGCAGGAGGCCATCGAGGTCCCACTCGCGCACCGGATCGATGCCGTCGTGGTGGGTCAGGTCGAAGTGCAGCGGCGTCAGCGAGATCCGCCCCCGCGCCTGCGCCGCGAGGTCGGTGCCGGGCTCGTCCTCGAACGAGGGCTCGAAGCCGTAGATGCGGTAGCGGCGGCGCCCGTCCTCGGCCTCCTCGACCAGGCGCATCTCGTCGTCGTAGAGACGCTTGCCGAGCCGGGTGACCTCGATTCCTGAGGCTTCGGTGGGGCAGTTGACGTTGATCAGGGTCCCCTCGGGCAAGGGCCGGGACGCAAGCCGGGCGACGAGTCCAGCGCACAGGTGGGCTGCCACCGTGAAGTCCATCTTGCCGCCGAAGTGCCAGCCCATCTCCCCCCGCAGCGACTGCTGGGAGACGGCGATCGCCGGGATCCCGAGCACGATGCCCTCGAGCGCCGCCGCCACCGTGCCCGAATAGGTGACATCGTCGCCGAGGTTGGCGCCGTGGTTGATCCCGGAGACGATCAATTCGGGGCGCTCGCCGATCAGGCCGAGGTCGGCGAAGCGGACGCAATCGACCGGGGTGCCCTCGGTTGCGAAGCCGCTGGTGCCGTCGTCGAAGCGCACCTCCTCGACCCACAGCGGCGAGCGGGTGGTGATGCTGCGGGCCATGGCGCTGCGGTTGGAGTCGGGCGCGACCACGTAGACCTCGACTCCGTCGACGCCCTGAACCGCCTGTCGCAGCGCCTGCAGGCCGTCGGCGTTGATGCCGTCGTCGTTGGTGATCAGGACTCTCACGATCGACGCCCGATTGTATGGAGGCGCCTCGGGAGACCCGAGGGGTATTAGCTGTCGGTCGGTACGGCGACGGGCGATGCCGGCGCCACGCGCGGTTCGGGAGGCCGGCGCACACCCCGCAGGTAGATCAGGGTGAAGCCGGCGGCGTAGAGCAGGGCGGCGATCAGAGCGGCCTGCTCGAGCAGCTCGCTCCCGGCCGCCTCGCCCAACTCGTGGAGGCCGCCGAAGATAAGCCAGGAAGCGAAGGCGATGACGAGCACGCCGGTGACGAGGAAGAACCTGCGCAGATCGAGGCGAAGTGCGCCGCGATAGAAGAGGACGCCGAGCACGACCGCGGCTACGAGTCCCAGCAGGGCCCCCGAAACCGCCAGCACGGGGCCCGAGTCCTCGGTGGAGGCGTACAGGAAGAGGGCAGTCTCCAGGCCCTCACGCGCCACCCCGATGAAGGCGACGCCCGCCAGGGCGAGTCCTCCCCCGGCGACCAGCGACTCGCCCACCTGCTGGCGCAGATGCGCGCCGATCGTTGCCGCCTGCTTGCGCATCCAGAAGACCATCCAGGTCACCACCGCCGCGGCGAGCAGCATCGCGATCCCCTCGTAAAGCGCCTCGGCCGTGCCCTCGAGCTCCCCGACCGAGGCGAACAGGATCCCCCCGGCGAGCAGGCTGGCGACGACGCCGCCGGCGACGCCCCACCACACCGTCGAGGCGTGCCGCTGGAGGTTGCCCGTCTTCTTCAGGTAGGCGAGGATCAGGCCGACGATCAGCGCCGCCTCAAAGCCCTCGCGAAGAGTGATGAAGAACGAACCCACGTTAGGTAACCCTAACTGATCTCGCTGGGAGATCCTCGTCCCTAGTACGTGACCCTGGCGAAGTAGAGGCCGTGGGCGGGGGCGGTCTCGCCCGCCGTCCTGCGCGGTGCGCCCTCGAGCAGCGCCTCGAAGTCGGCCGGCGGCCGGCGGCCGGCGCCGATCTCGAGCATCGTCCCGACGAGGATGCGGACCATGCTGCGCAGGAAGGCGTCAGCCTGCACCCACAGCTCGAGGATCTCTCCGGAGCCGAGGCCGGAGCCCTCGACCCACTCGCAGCGGATCACCTCGCGGCGGAAATGCACGTGGGCGGTCTGGGTCGGGGTGAAGGCGGTGAAGTCGTGCCTGCCGAGGGCGGCGGCGGCGCATGCGTCGAGCGCCTCCCGGTCAAGCCCGTATGGCCAAAACAGGGCCCGCCCCCGCTCGAACGGATCGCCGACGCTCTGAGCGAGGACCCGGTAGCAGTAGGTGCGCGAGCGCGCGTCGCGGCGGGCGTCGAAGCCGGGCCGGGCCTGCTCGACCGAGCGCACCGCGATCTCGCGGGGCGTGACCGCGTCGAGGCGGCGGCGCAGGTCGGAGGGCAGCGGCGGATCGGCCTCGAAGCTCGCCACCTGCGACCAGGCGTGGACGCCGGCGTCGGTGCGGCCGGCAACGGTCAGCCCCGTGCGCCGGGAGAGGATGCGCTCGAGTCCCGCCTCCAACTCCCCCTGGATCGTCCGCAGCCCTGCCTGCGCGGCCCACCCGCAGAAGGGCGCTCCGTCGTAGGAGATCTCGAGGCGGTAGGTGCTCAGACCAGCTCGATGAAGACCATCTCGGTCGAGTCCGAGCGGCGCGGGCCGAGCTTGACGATCCGCGTGTAGCCGCCCGGCCTCTCGGCGTAGCGCGGGGCCACCTCCTCGAAGAGCTTGTGGACCACGAACTTGTCCTGGCCCAGCTCCGACAGAGCCTGGCGGCGAGCGTGGAGATCGCCGCGCTTGCCGAGCGTGATCAGCTTCTCGACCTTGGGCTTGACGGCCTTGGCCTTGGCCTGGCTGGTCGTGATCCGCTCGTGCTGAATCAGCTCACGCGAGAGGTTGCGCAGCAGGCTCCGCCGGTGGGCGGAGTCGCGGCTGAGCTTGTTTCGCTGCTTCGAGTGGCGCATGTGCTGGTCGCTGGCGGGTGATCCGTGCAGACTAGTGGCGAACCGTCAACGGCTACTCGTCGCGCAGGGAAAGACCCAGCGCGGTCAGCGCCTCCTTTACCTCATCGGTCGAGCGCTTGCCGAAGTTCGGGATCGCGTTCAGCTCCGACTCCGACCGCTGGACGAGGTCGCCCACGGTCTGGACCCCCGCCCGCTTCAGGCAGTTGTAGGCGCGAACGCCGATCTCGAGCTCCTCGATCATGCGATCATCGCCCTCGACGGCGGACACCGCCGGGAGGCCGGCGCCGTCCGCTACGCCGATCGCCTCGCGCGCGGTCAGCTCCTCGACGCGGTCGGCGTCGGTGAAGATGGCCAGCGACTTGATCAGCAGCTCCGCGGCCTCGCGCAGAGCGCTCGCCGGCTCGATCGAGCCGTCGGTCTCGATCTCAAGCGAGAGCTTGTCGAAGTCGGTGCGCTGCCCGACTCGGGCGGAGTCGACCGCGTAGGCCGTGCGCCGGATCGGGGAGAAGATCGAGTCGATCGGAATCACGCCGATCGCCTGGTCCTCGGTCTTGTTTTCCTCGGCAGGCGAGTAGCCGCGGCCGCGGCCGATCGTCAGGTACATCTCGAGCTTGGTGCGCTTTTCGAGCGTGGCGATCGGGGCGTCCGGGTTGAGGATCTCGACGCCCGCGGGCAGGTCGATGTCCTTGGCCTTGACCTCGCCCGGGCCGCTGGCGACCAGTGGGGCTTCGACCTCGTCGGCATCGGTGTGCATGCGCACGACGACATCTTTGAGGTTGAGCACGATGTCGGTGACGTCCTCCTTGACGCCGGCGATCGTCGAGAACTCGTGGGCGACGCCCTCGATGCGCACGCTCTTGATCGCGGCACCACCCAGCGACGAGAGCAGCACGCGACGCAGGCTGTTGCCGAACGTGTAGCCGAAGCCCTTGTCGAGGGGCTCGATGGTGAACGTGCCCTTGGTGTCGGCGACGTCCTCCTTGCTGATCTTTGGGATCTGAAACTCGGGCAGGGTGGTCATTGATTCCTCTCGGTTGCGGGTGCTGTGGGTGGCGCCGGGCCCTACTTGGAGTACAGCTCGACGATGAGCTGCTCCTGAACCGGCGAGGTGATCTCGTCGCGCTCGGGAAGGCGCAGCACCTTCGCCGTCAGGGCGTCATGGTCGGCCTGCAACCACGGCGGGACCGCCGCGGTCAACTCGGTGGCCTGGCGAACGACATCGCCGGCCGGTGAGTCAGGCTTGATCATGATCACGTCGTCGGGACGGAGCTGGTAGCTGGGGATGTCGACCCGGCGACCGTTGATCAGCCAATGGCCGTGTCCGATCAGTTGGCGGGCCTGGCGGCGAGAGGCCGCGAAGCCAAGTCGAACCAAGACGTTGTCGAAGCGCCGCTCGAGCAGGCGCAGAAGATTGTCTCCGGTGACCCCGTCCTGGCGCGAGGCGCGCTGGTAGTAGCCGCGGAACTGCTTCTCGAGCAGCTGGTAGTAGCGGCGCGCCTTCTGCTTCTCCCGGAGCTGCTGGCGATACTCGGAGGCACGCAGACGGCCGCGGCCGTGGTCGCCCGGCGGATAGGAACGACGCTCGACGCCGCACTTGTCGGTCAGGCAACGCTCGCCCTTGAGGAACAGCTTCTGCCCCTCGCGACGGCACTGCTTGCACTGCGGTCCGGTATCGCGGGCCATGCTTAGACTCGCCTCCGCTTCTTCGGTCGGCAGCCGTTGTGGGCCTGCGGGCTCACGTCCTTGACCGTCGTCACCTGGAGGCCGGCGGCCTGCAGGGCGCGGATCGCGGTCTCCCGGCCGGAGCCGGCGCCCTTGGCGTGGACCTCGACCCGCTCGAGGCCGTGCTCCATGCCCTTGCGGGCGGCGGCGTCGGCGGTCACCTGGGCGGCGAACGGCGTCGACTTGCGCGAGCCCTTGAA
>JBDTSW010000003.1:0-46942 GCA_039930945.1 bacterium | reverse complement strand
AGCGCCTGGTCACGGCCATCGGCCGATCGGACGCCGAGGCGGTCGCGATCTGCCTGCTGTTCTCGTATCTGGAACCTGCGCACGAGCGGGCGATCGCAGAGCGGCTGCGGGCGGCGCTGCCGGGACTCCACGTCTCGGTCTCGCACGAGGTTCTGGCTCAGTTCCGCGAGTACGAGCGCTGCTCGACGACGGTGATCGACGCCTACCTCTCCCCCCTGCTGGGCCGCTATCTCGGGCGTCTGGTCGCCGCAGCGGCCGAACGCGGCCTACCGGAACCGCTGGTGATGAAGTCCTCGGGTGGAGTCGCGCCGGCCGGCGAGGCGGCTTCGGCCGGAGCCCAGGCGGTCCTCTCCGGCCCGGCGGGCGGAGCCGTCGGCGCGGGTCTGGTCGCAAGGCTCTCGGGGGACGGCAACGTCCTCGGCTTCGACATGGGCGGAACCTCCTGCGACGTCTGCGTGGTCGAGGGCGGCGCGGTCCGGCGCACCGACTCGCGCCGGATCGGCGGCCGCGTGATCCAGCTGCCGATGGTCGACGTCCACACCGTCGGGGCGGGGGGCGGGTCGGTCGCCTGGGCCGACGAGGGAGGAGCGCTGCGGGTGGGCCCGCGCTCGGCGGGCGCGATGCCCGGCCCGGCGTCTTACGGGCGCGGCGGGACGGAGCCGACGGTGACCGACGCCAACCTCCTCTTGGGGTATCTGGATGCCGACTCGGCGCTGGCCGGGGGCGTCACCCTCGATCCCGAGGCTGCCCGGCGCGCGATCGGCGGCCTCGGGGCGGAGCTGGGCCTGGACGAGCTGGCGACCGCCGAGGGCATCGTCCGCGTCGCCGACCAGGAGATGGTGCGGGCGCTGCGGGTGGTGACGGTCGAGCGCGGCATCGACCCGCGCGGCTTCGCGCTGGTGCCGTTCGGCGGCGCCGGGCCGATGCACGCGGCCGCGATCGCACGGGAGCTCGGCGTCGAGCGCCTGTTGTGCCCACGTGCAAGCGGGGTGCTGTCGGCGCTCGGGCTGCTGGCCTCGGAGCGTCGCCGCGACACCGCCCGCACGGTGATGCTCAGGGGCGGCGACCTCACCCGCGAGCGGATCGCGGCCGAGGTGTCGGCGCTTCGCGACGCGATCTCGGACGGCCTCGACGAGGCCGAGACGCGGGCCGGCTATGACCTTCGCTATCGCGGCCAGGCGTTCGAGCTGGCGATCGACGGCTGCGACCGGCCCGATCCCGCCGAGCTCGCCGAGCGCTTCGCGGCCGAGCACGAGCGCCGCTACGGATACCGCGACGACGAGGCCGAGGTCGAGCTGGTCAACGTGCGGCTCGCGCTCGCGGTCCCCGGGGCCTCCCTGAGCCCGGTGGCGGCCGATCCCGGGGCGCTGGAGCAGGGCAGCCGGCGGGCGCGCTTCGACGGCGAGTGGCGCCAGGCGGCGGTCCTGCGGGGCGAGCCCGAGGCCGGGCGCGAGGCCGAGGGCCCCTGCGTGTTCGAGCTGCCCGAGGCCACCCTGGTGCTGCCGCCCGGCTGGAGCGCGCGGGTGGATGCGCACGGCACGATCGCGTGTGTGAGATGAGGTGCTTTGGCACCGAAACCGGCGTGTCAGGCGGCGAAGCCGCCGCAGGAGGTTGTCCGAGGTGAGGGGCGACCGGCTCGACCCCGTCACCCTGCAGGTGTTGGTGGGCGCGATGCGCGCGGCCTGCGAGGAGATGGGCGCTGTCTTGGTGCGCTCAGCCCACTCGGCCAACATCAAGGAGCGCCGCGATTGCTCGACCGCGCTCTTCGACCCGGCCGGCGAGCTGGTGATGCAGGCCGAGCACATCCCGGTGCACCTGGGCTCGATGCCCGACGCTGTCGCCGCGGTACTCGACTCGAAGCAAAGCCCGGGGGACCTCTGGGTGCTCAACGACCCCTACCGCGGCGGCACCCACCTGCCCGACATCACGCTGATCTCCCCCGCCTTCGCCGGCGACGGCGAGCTGCTCGGCTTCGCCGCGAGCCGTGCCCATCACGCCGACGTCGGCGGCCCGACCCCGGGCGGGATGCCGGCCGCATCCACCCGCCTCGACCAGGAGGGGGTCGTGATCGGGCCGACGCGGATGGCAGAGGCCGAGCTGGGCGAGCTTGCCGCCTCGATGCGAAACCCGGCCGAGCGCCTCGCCGATCTGCGCGCCCAGCGGGCGGCGAACCTGGCCGGGGTGCGAAGGCTCGACCAGCTTGTCTCCCACCACGGCGAGCCGCTGATCCGCCACGCCATGGCCGAGGTCCTCGACTACGCCGAGCGCCGCACGCGCGCCCGGATCGCCGAGTTGCCCGACGGCACCTACGCCGCCGAGGACGTGCTCGAGGGCGGCCCGGCGGACGAGCGCGACATCACCCTGCGGGTGAGCGCGACGATCGCCGGCGAGAGCCTGCGGCTGGACTTCGAGGGCACCGACCCCCAGGTCGAGGGCAACCTCAACTGCCCCCTGTCGGTGACGAAGTCGGCGGCGTTCTTCGCGGTCCGGGTGCTGACCGACCCCGACGCCCCGCCCTCGGCCGGGGCGCAGCGACCGGTGGAGGTGCTGGCACCCGCCGGGAGCCTGCTCAACGCGCAGGCGCCGGCGGCTGTGGCGGCGGGCAACGTCGAGACGTCGAGCAGAGTCGCCGACCTGGTGCTCGACGCGCTCGGCCAGGCGACGCCGGCGCCGGCGCAGGGCCAGGGAACGATGAACAACCTCACCCTCGCCGGCGAGCGCTTCACCTACTACGAGACCACGGGCGGAGGCCAGGGCGCCTGTCCCTGCGCCGACGGGCCGAGCGCCGTGCACGTGGCGATGTCGAACACGTTGAACACGCCCGTCGAGGCGCTCGAGGCCGAGTATCCGCTACGGGTGCGCGAGCTCGGCCTGCGCAGGGGGTCCGGCGGCGACGGCCGACACCGCGGCGGGGACGGGGTCGTGCGCGATCTCGAGGCGCTGGAGCCGATGCGCTTCACGCTGATCACCGAGCGCCGCCGGCACGCGCCGCGCGGGCGCGAGGGCGGGTCGGACGGGTCACCCGGGCGCAACCTGCTCAACGGGTCCGAGCTGCCGGCGAAGGTCCAGGGGGAGCTTCGGCCTTCGGACCGTCTGCGAATCGAGACCCCGGGCGGCGGCGGCTACGGAGCCGGTACCGGCTAGCGCGAGCCGCGCCAGTCGCGGAATGTCCACAGCAGGTGCTCGGAAGCCTCCGCCGACAGCGACTCGGGCGGGATCTGCCCGATCGCCTCGATCGTCTGCCGCATCTGCTCGACGTAGGTGGAGCAGTCGTCGCAGTCGGCGAGGTGGGCCTCGAAGCGGCGGGCATCCGGGGTCGGCAGCACCCCCTCGAGATAGTCGGTGATCAGCTCGACCAGCCCCCGGCAGCGCAGCTCATCGGCGACGCCGACGCTCATGGCGCGCCTCCCTCCGCTTCGAAATGGCCTTCCAACGCTGCTCTCACCTTGGATCTCGCACGATGCAGAAGCACCCGTTGGTTGGTCTCGGTCAGGTCGAGGGCGTTTCGGACCTCCTCCGCCGACCAGCCGCTGATATCGCGCAGCGCGATCACGTCGCGCTGGCGCGGCGGCAGCGCCGCGATCGCCTCCAGCAGCACGCGCCGGGCCGCTTCGCCGCGCAGGCGCTCGGAGGGCTCGGACCATTCCACCGGCGGGCGGGCCCATGCCCCGGGCTCTGAGCCGCGGCGCCCCTGGAAGCGGCCGGCCGGGACGGCGGGCTCGTCGCGGCCCTCCTCGTGGCGGCGACGAAGCGCGGCGAAGGGCAGCACCCGACGCTCGCGCTCCCCCCGCGTACGTGCCTTGTTCAGCAGGATCGAGGTGATCCACGTCTTCAGCGAGGAGCGGCCCTGGAAGCGGTCGATGCCGTTGAGCACGGCCAGCCAGGTCTCCTGCACCACCTCTTCGGCGACCGCCCGGCTGGGCACGTGCATCAATGCCAATCGCAGCAGCATCGGCCCCTGGGCCTCGACAAGGGCGGTGAAGGCGGACTCGTCGCCGTCCCGCAGGGCGCGGAGAAGTGCTCGCTCATCGAGGGCAACCGGCGCGCTCACGGCGCCAATGCCTATCAAAGTGCCGGCGGTCCCTCCGAATCCGAGCTGTCGCAACAAAAGTTACGAATTTGGCGTTTTCGACGATCTGTCCTAGACTGCTGCCCTCAGTCGGATCCAAAGCCGGAAGAGCCCGTGTTTGGGCGGCGATCGATCCGTAAACCCCCCTTCTCGACCTAAACGCCTTTCCCAAGACTTCAGATGCCTATCGCCTTTAAAGAGTGGGCCGTGACGGTGCGCGCCCTGGCCGAGGGTGAACAGCTCGTGACCATGCGCAAGGGCGGCATCCGGGAAGAGGACAGGCACTTCGAGCTCGAGCACGAGCGGTTCTTCCTCTACCCGACGTTCGACCATCAGCGCAACGACCTGGTCCGCGAATCCCACCACCCCGAGCTTCGCCGCGCCCTCGAGGAGGGCGTGTGGCCCGACGAGGAGCCGCCCCCGAGGGCGCTGCTCCAGGACGGCGGCATCGCCCAGCCCGACCGGGTCCGGATCCGCGCCTGGGCCGAGGTCGCCGATCACTGGACCACGGACGAGCCCCGGATCGTCGAGGGGCTCTCACCCTTCCACGTCTGGACCCCGAACTACGCGCGCAAGCGCCTGGCCTGGAAGCGCACCCACCCCCTGCACGTGCTGCTTCTGCGGGTCCACCGGATCCCCCGCCCGGTGACCGTCCGCGTTCGCGACGAGTACCACGGCTGCCGCTCCTGGGTCGAGATCGACCGCGAGCTGAGCTTCGAGGGCACCCCGGTGATGGCCGACCCGGAGTTCGACCGCGCGGCGGCGGCGATCCGCGAGATCTGCGGCGCGGCCGAGCCGGTCCCCGCCTGAGCCCGACCGCCCCGCACCCCTATACTCGCGCCCGAAGCGGATGGCGGGTGTCAGGGACGGCGCCGAGCCGAGGGGAGACCGGATGTCACATCGCCCAGGACGCAGGTTGGTCACGGCCGCCGCCGCCACGCTCGCCACGGCGCTGCTGCTCGCGCCCGCCGGCGCCCAGGCCAGTCCGCCCACGGCCGGCGCCTACCAGGACGACGACGGTCTCGGCTTCCGCAACATCCTCCCGCCGGGGCAGAACGGCTTCGCCACCCTCCCCGAGATCTCTACCTTCCTCTTCGGCGGCGGCGCCCGCCCGCCCCACAACAACGACCAGCTCGACGAGTACGACGACATCGTCCAAGCCGCCCCCGGCCTGACCGAGGACCAGGTCGACGGCTTCTACAAGGACGCCAGCTTCGGCGTCCAGGGCGGCGACGTCGACGAGACCTACACGCCCGACTGCGCGATCGTCTCCGAACCCTCCGTCGACTCGGCCCACTGCGACGACGTCACCATCGTCCGTGACGCCGGCGCCGGGGTGCCACACGTCTACGGCGCCGACCGCGCCGCGCTGATGTTCGGGGCCGGCTATGTCGGCGCCGAGGACCGGCTCTTCTTCATGGACGTCGTGCGCCACCTCGGGCGCGCCGACCTCTCCTCCTTCCTCGGCGGCTCCAACGCCGCCACCGACCGCTCGACCTGGCGCGACGCCCCCTACAACGAGGCCGACCTGCAACAGCAGTTCGACGACGCCGACGACAACCGCGGGGCCGAGGGCCTCCAGGTCCAGGCCGACGTGCAGAACTACGTCGACGGAATCAACCAGTACATCGCCGAGGCGCGAGACGGCCCGGCGGTGGATCAGGCCCTCTCGACGATCCCCGGCGAGTACTACCTCACCAACCACCCCGCCGGCCCGGACGAGTGGCAGGTGACCGACGTGATCGCGACCGCCTTGGTGGTCGCCGGCCAGTTCGGCAAGGGTGGCGGCGGCGAGGTCGGCAACGCGCTCGTGCTCGAGAAGGCGGTCGCCGAGTTCGGCGCCGGTGACGGCCGTGACGTCTTCGACGACTTCCGCTCGCGCGAGGACACCGAGGCCCCGACGACCGTCCACGACGGCACCCCCTTCCCCTACGGCGTGCCGCCGGCGAGCCCCGACGACGTCGCCTTACCCGATCCGGGCACGACCGTCCAGGAGCCGATCGTGGCCGGCCCGCCGCCGCCGCCGAAGGCCAAGGCGGCCCAGCCGCCCCCGTTCAAGGGGCTGCTCGACCTCGAGGGCGCCTCCAACGCCCTGCTGGTCTCCGACGCCGAGTCGGAGGGCGACCACCCTCTGGCCGTAATGGGGCCGCAGGTCGGCTACTTCTCGCCGCAGATCCTGACCGAGATCGACATGCACGCGCCGACCACGGGCGAGGGGCTCGGGATCGACGCCCGGGGGGCCGCCTTCGCGGGGATCAACCTCTACGTGCTACTCGGCCGCGGCCAGGACTACGCCTGGAGCGCCACCTCCGCCGGCCAGGACATCATCGACACCTACGCGGTCGAGCTCTGCGACCCCGGCAACCCGGGCGATCTCGGCGATCTCAGCGACGACGGCTACCGCTTCGACGGCGGCTGCGAGCCGTTCGAGGTGCTGGAGCGGGTCAACGCCTGGTCCCCCAGCGCCGCCGACTCGACCCCGACCGGCGGCCAGACGCTGCACTCGCTGCGGACCAAGGTCGGGATCGTCTCCCACCGGGCCGAGATCGGCGGCGTGCCCTACGCCTACACGAAGCTGCGCGCGACCTACATGCACGAGGCCGACTCGGCGGTCGGCTTCGCGGCCTTCAACCAGCCCTCGACGATGGAGGACGTGGACGAGTTCAAGGCGGCGGCGGCCCAGATCGACAACACCTTCAACTGGTTCTACGCCGACCCCGAGAAGATCGCCTACTTCAACTCCGGCGCCAACCCCGTGCGCCCGGCGAATGTCGACCCGAACCTGCCGGTCCGCCTCGACCCCGACCTTGGTGAGACGCTCGACAACGCGTGGAGCAACTTCGACCCCGCCAGCGTCAGCTTCGACCGGGCGCCGGCGGCCGCCCACCCGCAGGTGGTCGACCAGGACTACATCACCTCCTGGAACAACAAGCAGGCGCCGGATTACAGCGCCGCCGACGAGAAGTACTCGTTCGGCCCGGTACAGAGGGTCGAGTCGCTGGACGAGCGGGTCGAGGCCGGGATCGCCGGCGCCGAGACGATGACGCGGGCCGAGCTGGTCGACGCGATGGAGGACGCCGCGACGGTCGACCTGCGCGGCTCGCAGGTGCTGCCCGTGGCGCTGAAGGTGGTCAAGACCAAGCTCAACAAGGCCAAGGGCAAGAAGAAGCTGAAGAAGGCGATCAAGACGCTGAAGAAGTGGAACAAGGCCGGCGCCCACCGCCGCGACAGCGACGGCGACGGCGTCTACGAGGACACCAAGGCCGTGCGGATCATGGACGCCTGGTGGCCGCGGCTGGTCGCGGCGCAGTTCGAGGACGAGCTTGGCAGTCCCCTGTACGCGCAGATCCAGACGATGATGGGCCTCGACAACGCGCCCGGGGCGAGCGGCTCGGCCTACATCTCCGGCTGGTACGGCTACGTCGACAAGGACCTGCGCTCGGTCCTCGGCGACCCGGTCGACTCGCCCTACTCGCGCGAGTACTGCGGCGGCGGCAAGCTGAAGAAGTGCGCCAAGGCGCTCCAGGGATCGCTCAGGAAGGCGCTGGCCAACGACGACAACGCGACGCTTTACCCGGGCTTCCCGAACACGGCCTGCAACAACCAGGTGAGCCCCGTTCCCAGCGCCCAGTGGTGCAAGGACTCGATCCGCGCAACCACGATCGGCGGCATCTCCCAGCCCCCGATCCACTGGCAGAACCGTCCGACCTTCCAGCAGGTCGTCGAGCCCCAGAACGCCGTTCCGTAAGCCACGCCGGGCCTGCCGGAATAACTCCGGCGAGATCCTCCGGAATCACTCCGGCGAGATCCTCCGCTTCGCGTCCGGTCTCGTCGGGTTAGGGCCCGGGCCTTACCCGGCTGGCCCACACGCGCGGTAGCACGAGCGAGCCTCCCGAATATCCTCGACGCATGGCATGGGTCGAGACCGAGTCGCTGGCGTTCGTCGCCCGGCACGAGAGCGCTGACACCGAGGACGCCCAGCGCACACTGGACGCACTCGAGGACCTGCGCCTGCGCCTGGAGGATCGCTTCGACGAGGCGCCCGGCGGGATCACCCTCGTCGTCCACCCGACGCCGGGCTGGCTCGCCGCCGCCCACCCCTTCCTGCCGCTGGCCCGCCTCGCGGCCGCGCCCGCCGGCCAGCGTTATCTGGCGGGCTGGGCGATGGCCACCGAGTTGCACGTCCTCAACGACGACTACCTCGAGCGCCGCTCGGCGGGAGACGACTCCCTGGTCGCGCTGCGGGGGACCGCGGAGCGTCTCTACGCGCAGATCGTGGTCGGCGCCAACAACGACAAGGTGCCGCCGCCGTGGGGGCCGGGCGGCTTCTGGCGCTATCTGCGCTGGGCCTGGCTGGTCGAGGGCGCCGCCCAGTACTACGCCGGGCACGTGTCCCTCTTCCGCGCCGCCGCCAACACCCGCATGCGCCAGGGCAAGCCCCCCTCCTTCCCGCCGTCAGCGCGCGACGCGATCATCCTCGGCGGCACGGTCTTCGAGCTGCTCGAGCGTGAGCGCGGGCGCGACGCCTGCCAGGTGCTCGTCTCGCGGCTTCACCGCAGCGGCGCCCGGGGGAACCTGGAGCTCGCCTTCGACGCGTCCGCGGCCCAGGTGGAGCGTCTCTGGCGCCGCTACCTGCGGGAGGAGATCCCCCGCACCCGCGGGTCCGAGGGAGAGCTCTCGGTTCCGCCCGACTTCGGCTCGGATCAGCCGACGAGCTGGTAGAGGGCCCAGACGATCGCCGCCGCCAGCACCAGGGCGACGGCCATTCCGGCCAGCAGCCGGGCGGCGCGGCCCTCGTCGGGCTCAAGCGGGGCCTCGGGGGCGTCGGTGCCGGTGAGGATCTCCCGGGCGTCGGGCCCGGCGGCCTCGGGGACGAGGATGTCTCGGGGCCCAGCCGCGAGGAAGTCGGGGACGTCGAAGCCGCGGCTCCGGCGCTGCACGCTGGGGATGCCCTGGTCGAGCAGGATCCCCTGCATCAGCTCGGCCTCGGAGAGGTTGCGGGCCCAGGCCACCTTGACGAGCTCGCCGGAGGTGTACTGGGGCTTGATCTTGCGGGCGCGCTCGCGCGCCTCGGTGATCGGCTCCTCCTCGCCGCGGCCGACGTAGACCAGCGGCATGCCGTCGTCGGGGCAGAAGCGCTCGTCCAGCTGAAAGCGCCGGGCGCACTGCGGGCATGCGAGCGGCTCGGCCGCGGCCACCGGCCTAGGCTCCGGCGATCTCGAGCTCGACCTCGTCGACCCTGGCGTCGGTGATCTCGAAGCAGCGGACCTCAGGCTCGTCGCCCGCCAGCGAGCAGATCAGCCAGAGGATCCCCGGCCAGCCCCAGGCCAGGTTGATGTCGGTCTGCGACGGGTACGCCTCGCTGCGGGGGTGGGAGTGGTACATGCCGATCATCTCCTCGCCGTCGGCCTCGATCTCGCTCAGCAGGCCGGGCAGGCCGCCGACCTCGAACCGGCGCGGGCTGGCGAACAGGTTGGGGGCGCGGCGAACGCTGAGCGCCTCCCGCTCGCGCCCTGAGACGAGCCCGCAGCACTCGTTCGGGGCGCCCTCGCGCGCGTGCGCGACGATCTCCTCGACGAGCTCAGGGGCGATGCGCATCGCCGCCTCCTCCGGCCCCGGGGGCGGCGGCTACCACCAGACGGTGGAGTCGATCGCCTCCATCTCCTCCACCGACTTCGTGTAGACGCCCGAGGAGAGGTATTTCCAGCCATCGTCGGGGACGACGAAGACGACGTTGCCCTGGTCGAGCTCGTTCGCGATCCGCACGCAGATGGCGGCGATCGCGCCCGCGGAGACCCCGGCGAACAGCCCCTCCTCGCGCAGCAGGCGCTGAGTCCAGACGATCGCGTCGCGATTGGAGACCATGATCTTGCGGTCGAGGAGCGAGAGGTCGATGATCGGCGGGATGAAGCCATCGTCGAGCGAGCGCAGGCCATGGACCATGTCCCCCTGCATCGGCTCGGCGGCGACGATCTTCGTCTCGGGGTCGTTCTCCTTCAGCCGGCGGCCGACCCCCATCAGGGTTCCCCCGGTGCCGAGGCCGGCGACGAACGCCGTCACCGTGTCCAGCTCCTCGAGGATCTCGGGGGCGGTGCCCTCGTAGTGGGCGCGGGGGTTCGCCTCGTTGCCATACTGGTAGGGCATGTAGACGGCGGGATCGGCGTCGGCCATCTCCAGCGCCAGCTCGACGGCGCCATTGGAGCCCTTGGCGCCCTCCGAGTAGACGATCTCGGCCCCGTGCATCCGCAGCAGCTGAGTCCGCTCCTCGGTGACGTTGTCGGGCATGACCACGGTCAGCTCATAGCCCTTGCGGCGGCAGATCATCGCCAGCGAGATTCCCGTGTTGCCGGACGTCGGCTCGAGCATCTTCTGCCCGGGCTCGATCGCGCCCTCGGCCTCCGCCGACTCGATCATCGACTTCGCCACCCGGTCCTTGACCGAGCCGGTGGGGTTCTGCCCCTCGAGCTTGGCGAAGATCCTCACGCCCGGCTTCGGCGAGAGCGAGGGCAGCTCGACCAGCGGCGTGTTGCCGATCGCCTCGACGAGGTCGCCGTAGCGTCCGCCGCAGGGGCGGTTGAGGGTGCGCTCGTCGAGGGCCACGCTTTCGAAAGTATAGTGCGGTGCCCGTCCCGTCACCGGGCGGGAGCGGTAGCCTGATTTGTCACCCCGGCACATGCAGGTACCAAGAGGGGGTATGTTGACGCCCGACGGGGACCGTTTGGCCCCGCCAACCAGCTAGGAAGGACGCATTCTGATGAGAGGATCCCGGCTCTGGCTTGTCGTGGGACTGATCGCGGTGCTCGCGGCGGCGACGGTCGCCGTCGGCTGCGGGGACAGCGACGATGAGACCAGCGGCAGCACCGACACAGCGGACCTCGGGCTACTCACCGAGGGAACGCTTCTGGTCGGTACCGACGCGCCCTACCCGCCGTTTGAGATCGGCACGCCCGAGGGCGGCGACTTCAGCGGGTTCGACAAGGATACGATGGACGCGATCGCCGAGAAACTCGGGGTCACGCCCGAATACCAGAACAGCGCCTTCGACACGATCTTCCGTGACGTCGCCAGCGGTCAGTTCGACATCGTCGCCGCCGCGTCGACGATCACTCCCGGGCGTGAGAAGACCGTCGACTTCTCCGATCCGTACTACGAGGCCCAGCAGGCGCTGGTGGTAGCCGAGGACTCGGACATCGCCTCGGTCGACGACCTCTCGGGCGAGATCGTCGGTGCCCAGCAGGGGACCACGGGCGAGGCCTACGCCAACGACGAGACCGACGCCTCCGAGGTTCGCGGGTTCGCCAAGGGCGCGGACGCCCTGGCGGCGGTGACCACCGGCCAGGTGGCAGCCGCGATCGTCGACCAGCCCTTCGCGGCGGACGCGGTGGAGAAGCAGGGCGGCATCGTGATCGCCGAGGAGATCCCGACCAACGAGCTGTATGGCTTCCCGACGGCACCGGGCGCGCCGCTGCTGGCGGCGGTGAACGACGCGCTGGCCGAGCTCAAGGAGGACGGAACGTTGAACGACCTGTACCAGGAGTACTTCTCGACCGACGCGCCGGACAACGTGATCAACGGGACCAACGAGCTGGCGGGCTGAGCGCCGGTCGGAGGACCGACAACGTTGAGGATCGCGAAAGGGGCGCCGCCGGCGCCCTTTTCGCTGTGATCGGGCTAGGCAGCCACTAGCTCGGGCGAGCGCGAAACACAGAACCGACGGGAACAAGATGGAGTTCATCCGCCAGTACTACTTCGACTTCGGCCTCATGGGAGACGAGCTGGAGCCGGTCCTCAAGGGCTTCTGGTTCACGCTCCAGCTCTCGATCCTGGCGGGGATCACCTCACTCACCTGGGGACTCGTCCTGGCGGTCCTGAGACAGCTGCCGGGCCGGGCGCTGGCGCCGGTGCGATGGCTGACGATCGCCTACATCGACGCCTTCCGCGGGATTCCCCTGCTCCTGATCCTGCTGCTGGTCTCCGGTGGCCTCAGCGCGCTCTCCTCTCCTGTCGGGGGCGAGGTGATCCCGCGCTGGCTCGGGGTGCCAACGTGGCTCGGGCAGACGTCGCCCTTCTGGTACGGCATCTTCGGGCTCACGATCACGTACGGGGCCTACATGGCGGAGGTCTACCGCGCCGGCATCGACGCGGTGCCGAGCGGTCAGATGGAGGCGGCCCGGTCGGTCGGGATGAGCCACGGCCAGGCCATGCGCTTCGTGATCGTGCCGCAGGCGGTTCGGAAGGTGATCCCCCCGCTTCTCAACGACTTCATCGCCCTCATGAAGGACACCTCGCTGGTCAGCGTGCTCGGGGCAGCCGACGTGGTCTTCGTCGGGCGCGCGATCCAGTCGGAGACCTTCAACGGCTCGGGTCTGATGCTGGGCGCGATCCTGTTCCTGATCGCGACGATCCCGCTGGCGCGTGTGGTCGACGTCCTGCTCGCGCGCGAGCATGGCAAGTATGAGCGCGGCGGCGCGGCGGCGCGGCGGCCGATCGCGGGCGCCGGGGTGCACGGTGCCGGATAGTGTGCAGGTGAAGACTGTGGAAGCGACTCCACAACCGGGCGGCGCCGCTTTGCGGCTGGAAACCGTGCACAAGCGCTTCGGCGCCCTGCACGTGCTCAAGGGGGTGAGCATGGAGGTCGGGCGCGGCGAAGTGGTTTGCGTGATCGGGCCGAGCGGCTCCGGCAAGTCGACGCTCTTGCGTTGCATCAACCTGCTCGAGCCGCCCGACGAGGGCCGGATACTGGTCGAGGGCAAGGACATCACCGTCACCGCCCATGCGCACGGCGAGGCCGAGGATCTCGACTACGTGCGTCGCCGGGTGGGCTTGGTCTTCCAGCAGTTCAACCTCTTCCCCCTCAAGACCGCGCTCGAGAACGTCAGCATGGGCCCCGAGAAGGTGCTCGGTCGCGACTCGGAGCAGGCCCGAGGTGAGGCGGAGGCCCTGCTCGCTCGCGTCGGTCTCTCCGACAAGATCAACGAATACCCGGAGCGATTGTCGGGCGGGCAGCAGCAGCGAGTCGCAATCGCCCGCGCGCTCGCCATGGATCCCTACATCATGCTCTTCGACGAGGTCACCAGCGCACTGGACCCCGAGCTGATCAAGGAGGTCCTCGACGTAATGCGCGAGCTCGCCTCCGAGGGAATGACGATGATCGTCGTAACGCACGAGATCGGCTTCGCTCGAGACGTCGCGAGCCGGGTCGTTTTCATGGACGAGGGCGTGGTGGTCGAAGAGGGACCGCCTTCCGAGGTGCTCGGCAACCCGCGCGAGGAGCGCACGAAGAGCTTCCTGGGACTGGTGCTAGAGCACTAGCACCCGCCGGCCATCGCCGGCAGGATCACGATCGTGTCGGAGGCTGATGCCGGTGTTTCGAGGCCGTCGAGCACGCGCACGTCTTCGTCGTTGACGTAGACGTTGACGTAGCGGTTGAGCTCGCCGGCGTCGTCGAAGAGCTGCTCGCGAGTCTCGGGATGGGCCGCGGCCAGCGCGCCCAGGACCGCGCCGACGGTGTCGCCGTCGAACGAGACCTCGGCCTCGCCCCCGGTGGTCGCACGCAGCACCGGCGGGATCTTCACGGTCGGCATCGGCGAAAAGCTATTCGGTCGGCCTAGGCGGGCGTAGGCTCGTGCGCCGGCGCGCCGCAGAAGAGCTCGTAGTCAGGGAACTTCCCCATCTCCGAGGCGGAGAGGTTCTCGCCGGCGGGCCCGCAGATCGGGCAATCGGGGTCGCGACGGACCTTGAGCTCGGTGAACCGCGTGCTCAGCGACTCGTAGAGGAGCAGCCGGCCCTTCAGCGGCTCGCCGATCTCGGCCGCGAGCTTGATCACCTCGTTGGCCTGGAGCAGGCCCATCACGCCGGCCATCACGCCGAGCACGCCGTTGGCCCCGCAGCTTGGCGCCAGCTCCGGCGGCGGCGGAGTCGGGAACAGGCACCGGTAGCAGGGACCATCGAAGGGGATGAAGGTCGAGATCTGGCCCTCGAAGCCGAGGATCGAAGCCGAGACCACCGGCTTTCGCAGCCGCACCGAGGCGTCGTTGAGCAGGTAGCGGGTGGGGAAGTTGTCGGCGCCGTCGACGACGATGTCGTAGGGCTCGATCAGCGCGAGGATGTTGAAGGCGTCGAGGCGGGTGTTGTGCTCGACCACGTCGACGTCCGGGTTCAGCCCCGCGATCGTCGCCTTCGCCGACGCCGTCTTCGGCTGGCCGACCGTCCGCGTCGAGTGGATCACCTGGCGCTGCAGGTTGGACTCGTCGACCACGTCGTCGTCGACGATGCCCAGGGTCCCGATCCCGGCGGCGGCCAGATAGAGGGCGGCCGGTGCGCCGAGGCCGCCGGCGCCGAGCAGCAGCACCTTCGACTCCAGCATCTTCACCTGGCCCTCGACGCCGACCTCTTCCAGCAGGGTGTGGCGCGAGTAGCGCATCCGCTGGTCCTTGCTGAGGGCGTGCTTGGCGATCACCGGAAGCTCGGCGTCGAGCCAGCCGGTGATCCCCCCCTCGATCACGGCGACGTTGTCGTAGCCGAGCGACTGCAGGGCATCGGCAGCACGGGCGGAGCGGTTGTCGGTGCGGCAGTACAGCAGCACACGCTGCGAGCGCTCGGGCACCAGCCCGTCGATGCGCTCGAGCAGCTCGCCCTGCGGGACGTGCTCCGCCTCGGCGAGATGAGCCTCGTCCCACTCGTGCGGCTCACGGACGTCGATCAGCTCAGCCTCGCCCTTGGCGATCTCCTCGCGCGCAGCATCGCGCGAGATCAGCTCGATCCTGTCCTTCACCTGCTCGATCTGCTCGGCCGTCGCCGCCACGTTTCCTCCGAAATCTCCGAATCCCTATCCGGATTAGGGGGTTACCGCAGAAAGTGTAGCGCAGACCCTCGAGCGTCTAGCCGAGGCTGGGGCGCATCTGGCGCAGCCGGCGGACCCGCTCCTCGATCGGAGGGTGGGTCGAGAACAGGCCGGCGATGCCGCGGCCCGAGAACGGCTTGACGATGTACAGCGGCTCCGTCGCCTGGTTGACCTCCATCGGGATCGCCTTGGCGCCCTCCTCGAGGCGCAGCAGCGCCGAGGCCAGCGACTCCGGGCTGCCGCAGATCATCGCCCCGGTGGCGTCCGCCGAGTACTCGCGCTGGCGCGAGATCCCGAGCTGGATCAGCGACGCCGCGATCGGGGCGAGCAGGACCATCGCCAGCGACGCCACGATGCTCAGCGGCGACTCGTCCTCGCCCCCGAACCACAACAGCATGTAGGCGAGGTAGGTGATCGCGCCGCCGATCGTCGCCGCGACCGACTGGGTGAGGATGTCGCGGTTGCGGATGTGCGCGAGCTCGTGTGCAATGACGCCGCGCAGCTCGTCCTCGGACAGCAGCTTGGTGATCCCCTGGGTCACCGCGACCGCCGAGTTCTTCGGGCTGCGGCCCGTGGCGAAGGCGTTGGGCTGCTCGGAGGGGATCATGTAGAGGCTCGGCATCGGCAGGTCCGCGCGCGTGGTCAGCTCGCGAACCATCTGGTACAGCCCGGGGGCGTCCTGCTCGGAGATCGGCTTGGCGCCGCTCATCCTCAGCGCGATCTTGTCGCTGAACCAGAAGGCTCCGAGGTTGAACACCGCGGCGATGCCAAGGAACAGCAGCGCAGTGCTGGAACCGCCGATCGCGAATCCGATCGCGACCAGGATGCCGGTCAGGGTGGCGAGCAAGATCGTGGTGCGCAGGCCTGCGCCGAAGTTGGAACGACTGGTGCTTGTCATCGCGGGGCGACTCCTCGGTTTGGATACTCCAATGCACGGGACATTCTGACGCAAGGCCGCCCCCGGCATATAGGGGCCAACCCCTATTCAGACTAGGGTCCTCCTGAGCCGCCCCCGGGCAGCTGCTCAACTTCGGCTCAGCTTCGCGCCTCGATCGCGCCGATACTTAGCCCTGAGATGCGAAACCGCAGCCTCCTGACGCAGGTCCTGGTCGCGAACCTGCTGGTGATCGTAGCCGCGGTGGTCACCGCCACCATCGCCACCAGCCCCGGCCTCAGCCTCGGCGAGAAGCCGCAGGCCGCGGTCATCCTCGGGCTCGCGGTGGCGCTGACGATCCTCGTCAACGTGCTCATGCTGCAGCGCCGCTTCCGGCCCCTGGAGCGCCTCGTCGACGAGATGGAGCGCGCTGACCTCTCGCAGCCCGGGGCGAACCTGCGGCGCGAGGAGGACCCGCGCGGCCCGGAGGAGGTCCAGCGCCTGCACAACGCCTTCCGGCGGATGCTCGAGCGGCTCGAGGCCGAGCGCCGCCGGGTCTCCTCGATCGCGCTGCATGCCCAGGAAGAGGAGCGGGCGCGGGTCGCGCGCGACCTCCACGATGAGGTCAACCAGTCGCTGACCGGTCTGCTGCTGCGGCTCGAGGCCGTGCGCGTGCGGGCGCCGGTGGGGCTGGCGGCCGAGCTTGCCGAGACGAAGAGCCTGGCCAATCGCGCGATGACCGAGCTGTTGACCCTCGCCCACGCGCTGCGCCCGTCGGCGCTTGACGACCTCGGCCTGCGGGCCGCGCTCTCGGCGCTGGTCGAAGAGCTCGGCACGCAGAGCGAGATCACCACCAGTCTCGAGGGCACCGGAGGCTCCACCGGCGTGCCGATGGACGTCCAGCTCGTCGCCTACCGGGTCGCTCAGGAGGCGCTCAGCAATGCCGCCCAGCACTCGCAGGCGAGCCGGATCCGCGTGCGCTTGGACCGCGACGCCGAGGGAATCGAGCTCGGTGTCAGCGACGACGGCCGCGGGTTCAGCTTCGATCAGGCGGCGGGGGGGCTGGGCCTCGGCGGCATGCGCGAGCGGGCGTTGCTGGTGGGCGGAGAGCTACTGGTCGAGTCCCGCCCGGACGAGGGCACAAGGATTCGCCTGCGCGTGCCGATAAGGGAAGACGATGGCGACGATACTGGCGCCCGACAGCCGTGAGGCGGATGGGCGAGTGATGAGAATCTTGATCGCAGACGACCACGGGATCGTCCGCTCCGGCCTGCGAATGCTGCTCGAGAGCCAAAGCGACATGGAGGTGATCGCCGAGGCCGCCAACGGCGCCGACGCCCGCGACCTGGCCATCCGCGAACGCCCGGACCTGGCGATCCTCGACGTGAAGATGCCGAAGCTGACCGGCCTGCAGGCGACCCGCGAGATCCGGGAGCAGGCCCCCGAGGTCGCGGTGCTGATCCTCTCGATGCACGACGACGAGCGCTACCTGTTCGAGGCGCTGAAGGCCGGCGCCTCCGGCTACGTGCTCAAGGCGCAGGCCGACTCGGACCTGCTCGAGGCCGTGCGCGCGGTCGAGCGCGGCGAGCCCTTCCTCACCCCAGAGGCCCAGCGCGCCCTGATCAAGGACGTCCTCGGCCAGGGCTCGGGCCGCGAGGAGGAGCTGACCCCGCGCGAGCAGGAGGTGGTCAAGCTGGTCGCCGAGGCGCACACCAACAAGGAGATCGCCGAGATCCTCCACCTCTCGGAGAAGACCGTCGAGAACCACCGCTCGAACGCGATGCGCAAGCTCGGCATGCGCGACCGGGTGGAGCTGGTCCGCTACGCGATCCGCAAGGGCCTGATCGAGCCCTAGATGCCGAACCGCCCGCTTCCATAAGGGCGGCCTAACCCGACCTCTCGGCTAGGATTTGGCGGGATGTTGTTCTCGACCAAGGCCGAATACGGAGTCCGCCTGATGGTGGAGTTGGGCAGGCGCGCCGGATCCAGCCCCGTCGCCGACGCCGAACCCGTCGCCCTGAGCGCGCTGGCCGAGTCGGAGATGCTCCCCCTCGCCTACCTCGAGCACCTGGTGGCGAAGCTGCGCCAGGAGGGCCTGGTGTCCTCGGTGCGCGGAGCCCACGGTGGCTACCGCCTGACCCGCCCGCCCGCCGAGATCGGCATGCTCGACGTGGTCGAGGCCCTGGAGGGGCCGATCACGCCGATGGAGTGCTTTCAGACCGACCGCGAGGGGCGCGTGCTCTGCTCGCACGAGTCCGACGGGGACAGTGCCTGCGCGACGAAGCTGCTCTGGACGCGCGTCCAGGGCGGGATCAACAAGGCGCTCACGGGTACGACCCTCGCCGACCTGGTCGAGTTCGCCGACAGCCACGCGCCGAGGGCGACCCTCGCCGGCAACGCCGCCTAGGCGCCGCGCGAGCCTGAAGCTGCAAACCACCCACCTACGACGGAGCCTGATGTCCGACCTCAAGATCACCAACCTTCACGTACGCGCCGAGGACAAGGAGATCCTCAAGGGCCTCGACCTCGAGGTCTCCAAGGGGCAGATCAACGCCCTGATGGGACCCAACGGCTCGGGCAAGTCGACGCTGGCGAACGCGATCATGGGACACCCGGCGCTGGAGGTGACCGAGGGCTCGATCGAGTTCATGGGCTCAGACATCACCGACGCCGATCCCGAGGAGCGCTCGCGGATGGGCCTCTTCCTCGCCTTCCAGTACCCGGTCGCGATCCCCGGCGTGACTGTCGCCAAGTACCTGCGGATGGCGCTCAACGCCCATCGCGAGGCGCGCGACGAGCCCGAGATCAAGCTCAAGGACTTCCGTTTGATGACCGAGGAGGCGATGGAGCTGGCGAAGATCCCGAAGGAGTTCTCCAGCCGTTACCTCAACGACGGCTTCTCCGGCGGCGAGAAGAAGCGGATGGAGATCCTGCAGCTGGCAATGCTGCGCCCCCAGCTCGCGGTCCTGGACGAGACCGACTCCGGCCTCGACATCGACGCCCTGCGGGTGGTCGCCGACGGGGTCAACCGCTTCGCCGGTCCCGGCATGGGCGTGCTCATCATCACCCACTACCAGCGCATCCTGCACATGGTCAAGCCCGACCAGGTGCACGTGATGTTCGAAGGCCGGATCGTCAAGCAGGGCGGGCCGGAGCTCGTGGATCAGCTCGAGAAGAGGGGCTATGGCTGGATCCGCGAGGAGGTCGAGGCGGCAGCGTGAGATGAGGAGCTTCAGCTCCGAAAGCAGCGTGTCAGGCGGCAAAGCCGCCGCAAGAGCTTGCTGATGACGAGCGCGGTCGCCACCTTTCCGCTGGAGAAGGTCCGGGCGGCCTTCCCGGCGCTTCAGCGCGAGGTCAACGGCAAGCCGATCGCCTACCTCGACTCGGGCGCCTCCTCTCAGCGGGTGCTGGCGTCGATCCAGGCGGTGGACCGCTACGAGCGAGCCCATCACTCCAACGTCCACCGCGGCTCGCACACGCTCTCGGCGGAGGCCACCGCGGCCTACGAGGGCGCCCGGGCGACCGTCGCCGACCACCTCGGCGCGCTCGACCGCCGCGAGGTCGTCTTCGTCCGCAACGCGACCGAGGCGATCAACCTCGTGGCTCGCTCCTGGGGCGCGGCGAACGTCGGCGCCGGCGATCGCATCCTGCTGACCGAGATGGAGCACCACTCCAACATCGTCCCCTGGCAGCTGCTGGCCGAATCGGTCGGCGCCGAGATCGACTGGACGCCGGTCACCGACGACGGCCTGCTCGAGATGGAGGCCTTCGCTCGCCTGCTGGAGCGAGGCCCGAAGCTGGTCGCCGTGGCGCACGTCTCGAACGTGCTCGGCACCCAGAACCCGCTCGCCGAGATCTCCCGCCTCGCCCACGAGGCCGGCGCCCTGGTCCTCGCCGATGGCGCCCAGGCCACGCCGAAGCTGCCGCTCGACATGGTCGCGCTGGGCGTCGACTTCTACGCGCTCACCGGCCACAAGCTCTACGCGCCGACCGGGATCGGGGCGCTGTGGACCCGGCTGGACGTGCTGCGCGAGATGCCCCCGTTCATGGGCGGCGGGTCGATGATTCGCAAGGTGACCAAGCAGGGCACCACCTGGGCGGACGTGCCGGCGCGCTTCGAGGCCGGCACCCCGGCGATCACGCAGGCGATCGGCATGGCCGCGGCGCTGCGCTGGCTCGACGGCATCGGCATCGACGCGGCCCTGGCACACGAGCGGGAGATCACCGCCTACGCGCTCGAGGGGGTCAGCGAGGTTCCCGGCCTGCGCGTGTTTGGCCCACCGCCTTCGCCCGAGCGGGTCGGGCCGATCTCCTTCGAGCTGGAGGGGGTCCACGCCCACGACGTCGCCGAGATCCTCGACCGCCACGGGGTCGCCGTACGCGCCGGCCATCACTGCGCCCAGCCGCTGATGGAGCGCCTCGGCGTCGCCGCCACCGCCCGCGCGAGCTTCGGCATCTACACGATCCAGGAGGAGATCGACCGCCTGGTCGACGGCCTCCACGACGCCCGCCGCGTGTTCGAGCTCTGATGGACGACCAGCTCTACCGCGAGGAGATCCTCGAGCACTACAAGCGCCCACACAACTTCGGGCGCCCCGACGCCTACGAGCTCGAGTTCTCAGACACCAACCCGCTCTGCGGAGACGAGCAGCAGGTCTTCATCAAGCTCGGCGCCGACGGCCGGGTGACCGGGGTCTCCTTCGAGGGCAAGGGCTGCGCGATCTCCACGGCCGCGACCTCGATGCTGACCGACGAGCTGGAGGGCAAGACCCGCGACGAGATCCTGCGGCTGCCGAAGGAGTTCGTGCTGGAGCTGTTGGGCATCGAGATCTCGGCGACGAGGATGAAATGCGCGCTGCTCGGGCTGAAGATCGTCAAGTCGGCCTCCCTCGGCGAGCTTGCCGACTGGGAGGACGAGGGCGAGCAGGGAGACCCCATCGAGGCCGAGACCGTCTAGCCCTGGAAGCCCATGCCGAACATGCCCACCGCCCCGTGCCCCGTGCGCGACCGGCTCAATCGCTAAAATCCGACTTCGGAGCTAGGAATAACGTGACGATCGACACCCACACCGTCTGCCGTACCGACGAGCTTGGCGAGGGCGAAACGCGCCTGGTCGAGCTCCACGGGCGCAAGATCGGCGTCTTTCGCTGCGACGACGGCGGCCTGGTCGCGATCGAAGACCGCTGCTCGCATGACGACGGCCCGCTCGCCGAGGGCGAGTTCGACTCGGCAGCGTGTACAGTCGAGTGCCCCCGGCATGGCTCGCTGTTCGACCTGCGAACCGGGCGGCCGAAGACGCTGCCGGCCTATCAGCCGGTGGCGGTGTTTGAGGCCCGTGACGAGGGCGACGAAGTCAAACTGGAGATCTGAGGTTCACCGATGGCCACACCTGAGACAGCGGTATCCGAGAAGCAGCTGACCGACGCCGAGTCGGGCCTGAAGGAGATCGGCTCCGACTACGCCGAGCGCTTCGGCTTCCACGATCCGGAGACCGACTACGCCTACAAGGCTCCCAAGGGCCTCTCGCGCGAGGTCGTCGAGTCGATCTCCACCTACAAGGACGAGCCCGCGTGGATGCGCGAGTTCCGCCTGAAGGCGCTGGGGCACTTCGAGGACCGCCCGACCCCCAGCTGGGGCGGCAACCTCGCCCAGATCGACTGGAACAACATCCACTACTTCGTCCGCGCCTCGGACCGCAACAGCCGCGACTGGAGCGAGGTCCCCGAGGACATCAAGAACACCTTCGACCGGCTCGGCATCCCCGAGGCCGAGCGCAAGTTCCTCTCCGGCGTCGGCGCCCAGTACGAGTCCGAGGTCGTTTATCACCAGGTGAACGAGAAGCTCGAGGCCCAGGGCGTGATCTTCACCGACATGGACACCGCGCTGCGCGAGCACGAGGATCTCCTGCGCGAGTACTGGGCGACGGTGATCCCGCCGAACGACAACAAGCTGGCGGCGCTGAACTCGGCCGTGTGGTCGGGCGGCTCCTTCGTCTACGTGCCCAAGGGCGTCAAGGTGGAGATGCCGCTGCAGGCCTACTTCCGGATCAACACCGAGAACATGGGCCAGTTCGAGCGCACCCTGATCATCGCCGAGGAGGGCTCGGACGTGCACTACATCGAGGGCTGCACCGCGCCGGTCTACTCGAGCGACTCGCTGCACTCGGCGGTGGTCGAGATCGTGGTGAAGCCGGGCGCCAACGTGCGATACACGACGGTTCAGAACTGGTCGCAGAACGTCTACAACCTGGTCACCAAGCGCGCCGTGGCCCATGAGGACGCGCAGATGTCCTGGGTGGACTGCAACCTCGGTTCGAAGCTGACGATGAAGTACCCCAGCATCTACCTACTCGGCGAGCGAGCGCACGGAGAGTTGCTCTCGATCGCCTTCGCCGGCAAGGGCCAGCACCAGGACGCCGGCGGCAAGATCATCCACGCCGCGCCGAAGACGACGTCGTCGATCTTCAGCAAGTCGATCTCCAAGGACGGCGGCCGGGCCACCTACCGCGGCCTGCTCGAGGTCGCCAAGGGCGCCTCGGAGGCCCGCTCGAAGGTGGTCTGCGACGCGCTCCTGCTCGACCCCGAATCGCGCTCGGACACCTACCCGACGATCCGCATCGACGAGAGCGACGCCAACGTCGGCCACGAGGCCTCGGTCTCCAAGGTCGGCGAGGACCAGCTCTTCTACCTGCAGGCGCACGGCCTCGACGAGGAAGAGGCCTCGAAGATGATCGTCAACGGCTTCATCGAGCCGATCGCCAAGGAGCTGCCGATGGAGTACTCGGTCGAGATGAACCGCCTGATCGAGCTGCAGATGGAGGGCTCGATTGGCTAGGGCCGCTCCCCTGGCGGATCCCGCCGCCGGCGGACGCGAAGCGGAGCAGGCGGCGGGCATTGATTCAGTCGAGCCGGAGTGGCTCATGGAGAGGCGCCGAGTGGGCGCCTCTTTGGCGGATGAGCTTGCCCTCCCGGACCAGAAGGCGAAGGGCTGGGAGTTCACCGACCTGTCAGGCCTCGACCTGGATGCCCACCCCGACGCCGAAGCCGCCGTCGACGGCCTCGAGCGCTCGAGCGCCGAAGGGTCGCCCCTGGTGCTGCCGCTGGCCGAGGCCGCGGCCAGCCATCCCGATCTCGTCCGCAACCGGCTCGGCAGCCTGGTCGACCCCGGCGACCCGTTCGTCGCCCGCAACGAGTCGCGCTGGCGCGACGGGGTCTTCGTCTACCTGCCCGCCGGCACCCGCCTGACCACGCCGCTGGAGCTGACGATCGAGGGAGCCGGCGGCGAGACGATCCACTGGCGCACGCTGATCGTGCTCGGCGAGGGAGCAGAGGCCGAGATCTGGGAGCGCTACACCTCCGCCGGTGAGGGCCTGTTCAACGGGGTCGTCGAGCTGATCGTCGGCGACGCGGCGACGCTGCGCTACGCCTGCGAGCAGGAGCTGTCGGATCGCAGCTGGGTCTTCGCCACCCAGCGCGCCGAGATCGGGCGCGACGCGACCCTGGAGTGGACGGCGCTCGGGTTCGGCTCTGCGCGCGGCAAGGTTCGGATGGAGACCAAGCTCGCCGGGCAAGGCTCCTCGGCCAAGGTGACCGGCGCCTACGCCGGTGCCGGGGATCAGCACCTCGACTACGACACCACCCAAGAGCACGCCGCCGCCCACACCACCTCCGACCTGGCCTTCCGCGGCGTGCTCGCCGATCGGGCCACGTCGGTCTGGCGCGGGATGATCCGCGTCGACAAGCCCGCACAGCAGACCGACGCCTTCCAGGAGAACCGCAACCTGCTGCTCTCCCATCAGGCCCACGCTGACGCGATCCCGGGGTTGGAGATCGAGGCCGACGACGTTCGCTGCACCCACGCGGCGGCGGTCGCGCAGCTCGATCCCGATCAGCTCTTCTACCTGCGCTCGCGCGGCATGGGCGAGGGGGACGCGCAGCGCCTGGTGATCGAGGGCTTCGTCGGCGAGCTGCTGGAGCGCTCGCCCGAGGGCCCGGCCCGCCGGCGCCTCGCCGAGGCGCTCGAGCGCCGCCTCTCAGAGCTGCTCTCCGCTTAGCCGGGGCCCGTTCCCCGGTCGCGGCCTCCCCCGCGCCGGGCGCGCAGGGTCGTGGTCACGATCGAGGCCAGCACGATCGCCAGCGGGATCGCGTACAGGAGGTACCCCCACCAGTGGCCGACGTGCGCGAGCCAGATCACTGGTTGGCGAAGGAGAGGAGGAAGAGGCCGAGGGTGGTGAAGCCGACCATCATCGCCAGCATCCAGTATTGCGAGCGGGCGGCGGCACGCACCTCCCCGTACGCGGTCAGGGCACGGTCGTGGGCGAGGACGAGCGCGATCACGTGCCCGATCACCAGCGCGGCGACCTGGACGTACCAGACCAGCGTCGCGCCGACGAGCTTGTAGTCGATGCCCGCCGCGGCGGTGCCGAAGTAGTCGGAGCCGTCGCCGAGGGGATCGGACAGCAGGTAGGTGAACTGCGCCTGCTCCTGGAAGACGAAGAGGCTGAAGTAGTGCGCAACCAGGTAGGCGAGCGCGATCGGGATGAAGCTGTGCCCGAAGAGGCGTCCGAGCTCGCCGGCGCTGAACGAGCCCGTGCTCGTGCGGACCGTCCGCATTCCCGCGATGCCCGCCCAGAAGATGGCGCTGACGGCGGCGATCGTGAGCACGAAGAAGAGCGAGTTGGCCAGCCGCAGCGACCAGATCGCCCCGACGCCGACGCTGTCGTAGAGCCAGTCGAAGGTGTCGGCGATCGGCTCCTGGAGCAGGCCCTCGCCGGCGCCATCGAAGGCGGTGGTGCCGATCGAGACCAACACAAGGGCGACCGACCCGGGGACCGCGGCCCACCCCACCGCACCGGACAGCCAGCGGCGTCGCCCGAGGCGGCCGTCGCGCACCTCCAGCGAAGCGAGCCGCGAGAACATGTTGAAAAAGACCGAGAACGCCTCGCCGCGATCGAGCCACTCGTCGATCCCGAAGAGCGCCATGCCGACGAAGGTGAGTCCGGTGTAGGCGAGGGCGGCGATCGCGACCGTGTGCGGGGTCAGCCCGATCGCCTGGAACCCGCTCTGGGCGAAGACCAACTCGAGCCAGGTGAAGCCAACGATGCCGAGGACAGCGGGCCAGCGGCCCCAGCGCTCGGGGTAGCGCAGCGGCGGCGGCGGCGCCTGCCCGGCGATCAGCCGGAATCCGCTCGCGGCGACGCGGGCGATCGCGCGCCAGGGATTGAAGGCGCGAAAGACGTCGCCCGCAAAGGCGCTGGCCACCGGTATCCCCACCCAGCAGGTGACGAAGACGAAGGTCAGCGAGAAGTTGCGGTCGGGGGCCTCGGTGCCGAACAACCCCGACCAGATGATCGCGCCGAGCAGGAAGGCGCCGAGCGCGCCGGCCAAGCCCGCGGTTACGGGGTTGACCAGCGCACGCGCGAGCCCGGCCTTGAACGGACGCCAATCCGCATCCTCGAAGCGCGCGCGCTTCCAGGCGAGGGTCAGAACCACGAACGAGACCAGCAGCACCAGCGACGCCGCCCAGGCGAACAGCCACTCGGGGATCGGCAGGTCCGCCTTTCCCTCGAGGGCGTGCGCTATGGGGAGCGGGAACTGCATCGCTACGGCTCGACGGTGATCTCGGCGATCTGGGTCGCGGTCTCCTCGAGCTCGACCTCGAACACGCCCTCGATCTCGGCGGGCAGGTCGAAGCTGGCCTCTCCCCCGGCCTCGACGTCCTTGATCACGTCGTAGCCGTGGAAGTGCACCTCGGACGCGGTGTCCGACTTGACATCGAAGCGGATCTCATCGCCCGCGGTGAAGGTCAGCTCCTGGACGCCGCCGACCGGCTGGCCGTTCTTGACCTCGATCGTCGCAACCTCCGGCCTGGAGGGGCCCTCCGACTTGTCCGAGCCGCCCTGCCCATCGTCGGATGCCTGGGTGGTCGTCTCGGTCGTGGAGACGGCGGTCGTCGACGTCGTCGACTCCTCGTCGTCTGCGGAGAGCACGATGAACAGCGCCACGGCTGCGGCGACCGCCACTACGGCCACGAGGGCCCTTGCTCGGGGTGATCCCATCCCTGATCAACTCCTTCTCGAAGCGGACGCCGGCGGCGCCCTACGGTGACGCGGGGCGAAGGACGGGGGTTCTCGGGCTCACGGCTTCTGGCCCTGCTCCGGCGCGGGTGTGCCGCCCTGATCGATCGTGGGGGCGTCGACGGTGTCCTCGCTGAAGACGAAGACGAACACGGCGACGATCGCGAGCCCGATCGCGAGCCCGAGAACTATGCCGAGTGCGCGGTCGCGCCACGAAGCCATGCCGTCAAGCCTAGGGGAGCGGCTTGGCGGAAGCTGAAGCGAACCGGGCGAGCGCCGATCCCGGCCGCATCGGGGCGCCCTAGACGCCGTCGAGCAGGCGCCAGTTGGCCCTGAAGGCCGACTCCGCCGCGGCGACCACGCGGTCGTCGTCGTCCGGGCTCGCAAGCTCGCTGATCAGCGCGCGCGCCTCGGCGGCGTGCTCGGCGTCGCGGCTCTCGTGGATGCGGAAGTAGGCAGTGCCCGCCGCGTCCTCGAAGTCGTAGCGCTCGAGTAGGCCCTCGCGCTTGGTCCGCGAGATCTCCGGCTGGCCACTCTCGATCGCGTACAGGCGGGCGAGCGTCGACAGCAGGTCGTCGCGGACGGTCCAGGCGCTGACGCATTCGGCCGTCTCGGGCGTCGGCTGGTCGGATGCGACCCCACCGGCGGCATCGACGAAGTCGTCCCACAGGCGCACGTGGCCGATCTCCTCGGCGGCGTGGCTGCGCAGTCCCGAGTGCTCGGGGGCGGCGGCGGCGGCGAACTCGCTCATCGTCGCGATCGCCTCGACCGCGTGCCGGTACTGGCCGGAGTAGCGGGCCAGCTCGGAGGCGCTCAGCTCTCCTGCGGACCAGCGCTGGTAGAAGGGATGACGCAAGACGTGCCAACGCTCGCGGCTTTGCTCGATTCGCTCCCAGACGCTAGTGCTCAACTTCTCCTCCTAATCCGACGACGGGTCCGCGCAGGATACCCGGGCCGTGCTCCGGTGCGCGTTCGCTTTGGGAGGATGGCCGCGGATGCGGCCGCCACGAGCCAACATCGCCGCACCGGAGCTGCCGCCCCGCCTGCGCTGGCTCAACTCGGAGCCTGGGTCGATGGCCGAGCTGACCGCGTCGGGGCCGGTGCTGGTGCACTTCTTCGATTTCGCCCAGCTCAACAGCGTGCGGTCGCTGCCGTACGTCCGCGAGTGGCGCCGGCGCTATGCGAGCGCGGGGCTTTCGGTGCTCGGCATCCACTCCCCACGCTTTGCCTTCACCGCGGCCAAGGGGGCGCTGGAGCCGGCGCTGGAGCGGCTCGAGATCGCATACGCGGTCGCGCAGGACTCCTCCTACGCGATCTGGAACGACTACGGCTGCCGGGGCTGGCCATCGCTGTTTCTCTGGAGCGGCGAGGGGGCGCTGCGCTACTTCCACTTCGGCGAGGGCTCATATCTGGCGACCGAGGAGGCGATCCAGGAGGAGCTGCGAGCGCTCGACGCGCTGGCAAAGCTCCCCGAGCCGATCGAGCCACTTCGGCCAACCGACGCGCCCGGGGCGCTGGTCGTGCCGCCGAGCGAGGAGCTGTTCCCCGGCGGATCGCCGGCCGAGCCGTGGCGCGCCGAGGCGGCGTCGGCGACCCTCACTGTCGAATACGAGGCGGGCGGCGCATACGTCGCCGTCGATGGCTCCGGTGAGCTGCACTACACGCTGGACGAGGCTGAGCGCTCGTTGACGGTCGATGGGCCCGGTCTCTACGAGCTCGCCTCCCACCCCCGCCACGAGCCCCACGGGCTCGAGCTTCGCCCCGGCGAGGGACTGGCGGTCTACGGGGTCAGCTTCGCCGCCGGGCTTCCCTGAGTCCGCTCAGGCACGAGCCGCGAGCTGGGTGCGGACCGTCTTCGGCAGCATGAAGCGAACGTCCTCATCGACGGTGCGCAGCTCCGAGACATCCTCGGCCCCGCGCTCGCGGAAGAAGTCGACGAGCTCGGTGACCAGCTCCTCGGGGGCGCTGGCGCCGGAGGTGATGCCGACGGTCTCGACGCCCTCGAGCCAGTCTCCGAGCACCTGCGAGGCGTTGTCGATCAGATGCGAGGCCGTCCCCAGCTCGCGGGTGACGTCGACCAGGCGCTGCGAGTTGGAGGAGTTGGTCGAGCCGATCACGAGCACCAGGTCGCACTCACCCGCGAGCTGCTTGACGGCGATCTGGCGGTTGGTGGTGGCGTAACAGATGTCGTCGGACTTCGGGCTGACCACGTTCGGGAAGCGCTCGCGCAGGCGGGTGATGATCTGCGACGTCTCGTCGACCGAGAGGGTCGTCTGGGTGATGAAGGCGAGCTTGTCCGGGTCGGGCACGTCCTCCGGCACGCGGAGGTGGTCGACGTCGTCGGCGGTCTGCACCAGGACGATGTGCTCGGGCGCCTCGCCGGTGGTCCCCTCGACCTCCTCGTGGCCCTCGTGGCCGATCAGCACCATCGTGTAGCCGCGCTCGGCGAAGCGCCGCGCCTCGACGTGGACCTTCGTCACCAAGGGGCAGGTGGCGTCGATCGTCCGCAGGTTGCGCTGCGCGGCGTTGGCGTGAACGTCCGGCGCGACGCCGTGTGCCGAGAACACCACCAGGGCGCCCTCCGGCACCTCGGTCTCTTCCTCGACGAAGATCGCGCCGCGCTCGCGCAGCTGCTCGACGACGTGCTTGTTGTGGACGATCTCCCTACGCACGTACACCGGTGGCCCGTGCAGGTCGAGCGCGTGCTCGACCGTCTGCACGGCGCGGTCGACCCCTGCGCAATAGCCGCGGGGAGCCGCGAGCAGCACGCGCCGGGGGGCGCTTGTGGCGGCGACAGGCATCGCCCGAAGGGTACCCGGCAGCCCGGTTTCGGCGAGTATGTGGGGCATGCACGCGGGCGCCGACCAGCTGGACCGCGAGCGCCTCGCCCGGCTGCTCGACAGCGAGCGGACGCGCTTCGCCGAGCTGCACCCCGCCTCGCGGCGGATGTTCGAGCAGGCGCAGGCCTCGCTGCTGGCCGGCGTGCCGATGAGCTGGATGTCGAAATGGGCCGGTGGGCACCCCGTGTACGTGGACGCCGCGCGCGGCGCGACGATCACCGACGTCGACGGCAACAGCTACGTGGACCTGTGCCTGGGCGACACCGGCGCGATGGCGGGCCACTCGCCGGATCCGACGGTGGCGGCCGTCCAAGAGCGCCTCGGCGAGCGCGGCGGCGCGGCGCTGATGCTGCCAACCTCCGACGCGGCGGCGGTCGGCGCCGAGCTCGGCCGCCGCTTCGGCCTGGCGCTGTGGAGCTTCACCCTCTCGGCCACCGACGCCAACCGCTTTGCGATCAGGCTCTGCCGCCAGCTCACCGGCCGCTCGAAGATCCTGGTCTTCAACTGGTGCTACCACGGCTCGGTCGACGAGACCTTGATCACCCTCGAGGGCGGCCGGCCCCGTGCCCGCGAGGGAAACGTCGGCCCGCCCGTGGACCCGGCGGTGACGACCCGCGTCTGTGAGTTCAACGACGTCGAGGCGCTCGAGCGCGAGCTGGCGCAGGGCGACGTCGCCTGCGTGCTGGCCGAGCCGGCGCTGACCAACATCGGCATCGTCCTGCCCGAGGAAGGGTTCCACGAGCGGCTTCGAAGCGCGACCCGCGATGCCGGCACCCTGCTGATCATCGACGAGACCCACACGATCAGCGCCGGTCCCGGCGGCTGTACCGCCGCCTGGGGCCTTGACCCCGACATGGTCACCCTCGGCAAGTGGCTCGGAGGCGGCGTCCCGGTCGGCGGCTACGGCGTCGGCGCCGAGCTGGCCGAGCGGATCGAGGCCGACCCGAACGCCGACTACGTGGATACGGGTGGCGTCGGCGGGACCCTCGCCGGCAACGCCCTCTCGCTCGCCGCGTCGCGGGCGACCCTCGACGAGGTCCTCACCGCGGAGGAGTTCGCCGGGATGACGCGCCTCTGCGACCGCTTCGTCGCCGGCTGTGAAGCGGCGATCGCGGAGCACGGGCTCGGTTGGTCGGTTGCCCAGCTGGGAGCCCGCGCCGAGTACGTCTTCACCTCGCCCGAGCCGCGCACCGGCGCCGACTCCGCAGCGGCCTCCGACCCGCGGCTGGAGGACTACCTTCACCTGCGCCTGCTCAACGAAGGTGTCCTGCTCACCCCCTTTCACAACATGGCGCTGATCTGCCCCGCAACCACCGAGGCCGACGTCGACCGCCACACGGCGGCCTTCGGGTCCGCCCTGGCGGAGCTGGTCGGACGATGAGGGCGGCGGCAGCCAGGACCGCCTGCGCGGCCGCCATCGCCGCGGCGCTCTGCGCCGCCGCCCCGGCGCTGGCCGGGACGAAGGAGCTCACCGGCGGGCTCGAGGTCAACGACGCACCGGTGACGGTCGAGGTGGCGCAGAGGGGCGGCCGCATCCGCAAGGTCACCGACTTCGAGGCCGGCGACTACTTCATCGACGGGGTCCCAATCGACTGCGGCCCGAAGGAGCCCGACGATCTGCTCGATCCTCCGACAAGGATCGTCTACCCCGGCAGCCCGTATGCCTGGAAGGTCCGCCGCGACCGCTCCTTCGAGGCGGACCAGACCGAGGCGGCGATGATTGGCCTGACGATCGAAGGGCGCTTCAACAAGCGCCGCAACCGCACCCACGGCACGATCAGCTTCGACGGGCCCGTCTTCGAGAAGCCCTGGTACTGCCGGACCGACGGCGCGCTCGCCTGGTCGGCGGCCGCGGGCTAGCGGATCGCTGGGATCGCCCGGATCGCGGCCTCGCCGACCGCGTCGAGGCTGGCGGCGCAGACCCGGTCGAAGGTGTCGCCGGCGGTGTGCCACAAGCCGCCCGGCGCCGGTCCCGGGCCGAAGCTGAAGTCGATCAGGTCCAGGGCGGGGATCCCCCGCTCGCGGAAGGGGACGTGGTCGTCGAGGATCTGCCCGGTCTCGCCGGTGAACGGGACTGGCGCGCCGGTGGCCTGCGCGGCGCCCTCGGCGAACAGCTCGTAGAGGCCGGGGTCCGAGCCCGCCTCGCGCGGGATCTGCAGGTCGCAGTCGCCGACCATGTCGAATACGACCGTCGCCCGGATCGCGGCCAGCGGGGGCGATCCCTGCCTGCCGCCCGCTTCCGCGTAGGCGACGTACTGGCGACTGCCGCGGGTGCCGTCGGCCTCGAAGTCGCGCTCGCCCCGGGCCTCCTCGGCGTCGAACAGGGCCAGGTGGATGGAGGGCCCGTCGAGCGGGCGCGGCAGGGACTCGGCGAGCCCGAGGACCACCGCAACCCCCGAGGCGCCGTCGTTGGCGCCGACGAAGCCCGGGACCCGAGCCTTGGTGTCGTGGTGGGCGCCGACGACGACCGCCCCCGGCTCGGAGCCCGGGATCGTGCCGACGACGTTGGCATGGGGACGCTGGACCCGCACGTCCTCGACCCCGGCCTCGCGCAGGCGGTCGGCGATCAGCCGCACCGTCTCCCTGGAGGAGGACGAGCCCGAGGGCCGCGGACCGAGCCCGACCTGGGCCTCGACGTCGGCCAGCGCGGCCTGCCCGTCAAAGCGGTCGCCGGCGTCCGGCCGGCCATCGTCGCCGCAGGCGGAGAGCGCGACGGCCACCAGCGCGAGGACGGCCACGGGGTGGGTGATCCGGCGCATCGGTGGCGCGAGGCTAGATGGCCGGCGTGTGCGCGGGGGTGCGGCTCACCCATCTGGGCGTGAGCGGGTAAGTTTTCCCAATGACCCAGGGACACATGGACCGCCTCAGCGCTCTCGACACCTCCTTTCTGACCAACGAGAGCTCGGCCAGCCACATGCACGTCGGCGCCGTCGCGATCTTCGAAGGGCCGCCGCCAAGCTACGCCGACCTGCTCGGCCACGTCCGCTCGCGGCTTCACCTGGTGCCCCGCTTCCGGCAGAAGCTGGCATTCCCCCCCGCTCCCACCGGCCGCCCCTTCTGGGTCGACGACCCCGCCTTCAACCTCGAATACCACCTCCGCCATTCGGCGCTCCCCGCCCCCGGCTCGGAGGAACAGCTGCGCAACATGGCGGCGCGGATCTTCTCGCAGCGGCTCGACCGGACCAAGCCGCTGTGGGAGCTGTGGCTGGTGCAGGGCCTGACCCGAAAGCGCTTCGCCTTCCTGACGAAGACACACCACGCTCTGGTCGACGGCGTCTCCGGGGTCGACATCGCCACGGTGCTGTTCGACCTGACGCCGGTTCCCCAGCCCACCGAGCCTGACCACGAATGGATCCCCAGCCCCGAGCCCTCAGGGGCGACGCTGCTGGCGAAGGACGCCGAGGGCGTGCTCTCGGCACCGATCCGCCTCGCCCGCCGGATCGAGCAGGCCGTCGAGCACCCGGAGAGCGCGCTCGACAAGGCAGGCGAATCGCTGCGGGCGCTCAGCGAGGTCGGCTGGAACTTCGCCAACCCGGCTCCCGAAACCCCGCTCAACGTCGAGATCGGCTCGCATCGCCGCTTCGAGTGGGTGCGCGCCGACCTGGCGCAGTTCAAGCGCATCAAGAACGTGCTCGGGGGAACCGTCAACGACGTCGTCCTGGCGGTGGTCACCGGCGCCCTGCGCGAGTGGCTGCACAAGCGAGGGGTCCGCACCGAGGGCGTCGAGCTCCGGGCCCAGGTCCCCGTCTCGATCCGTACCGACGACGAGCACGGGCATCTGGGCAACAAGATCGCCGCGTTGCGCGGGCCGCTCCCCGTCTACGTCGAGGACCCGGTCCAGCGGCTGGCGCTGGTGCGCAAGGGCATGGACGGGATCAAGCAGTCGAAGCAGGCGCTGGGCGCCGAGGTGATCTCGCGAATGAACGACTTCGCCCCGCCGACGCTGCTCGCGCAGGCCGCCCGGATCAACTTCTCCACCCGGCTCTTCAACCTCGTCGTCACCAACGTCCCCGGCCCGCAGGTCCCGATGTACGTGCTCGGCCGCGAGCTCCAGGACATCTTCCCGGTCGGCTTCCTGCCACCGAACCAGGCCTTGTTCGTGGCGATCATGAGCTACAACGGCTCGGTCAACTTCGGCCTGCTCGCCGACTACGACGCGGTCGACGACGTCGGCGAGATCGGCGCCGGGATCGAGCGCTCGCTGGCGGAGCTGCTGGAGATCGCGGAGGCGACCGCCGCCCAGCAGGCCGCGGCGTCCGAGACGGCGCCGGCGTAGCCGCATAACATCTGTGGGATGGCAGACGAGCCCACCGGCACACCGTTTCGCTACCACCTCGAGCTGACCCCGCAGCAGCTGAAGATCACGCACACCGCGCTGAAGTCCCTGCTGGATGACTTCGGCCACGAGGAGGCCGGGATCCACGAGCTGATCCACGCCGTCCTCGACAAGCTGCCCGACGAGCACGCGATGCGGGCGATCCAGCTCGATCGCGACGCCGCGGCCGCGGATGAGATCCTCGCTGAGCACCCGGAGCACGGGCCCGGCTCCGGCACCGACCCGACCCCCGGGCCCGGGCAGCCTCCCCCGGCCGCCTGACCGACCCGAACAGCCTCCCCGCTAGCCTCGCCTGCCCATGTCGGCGTCCGTCCAGATCGGGTTGCTGCTGGCGCTGGCGACCGCATTCGGGTCGGTGCTCGGCTTCCTCTACAAGCACCGGGGGGCGGTCGAGTCGCCCGAGGTCAGCCTGCGCCGGCCGGTGCGAAGCTCGCTGGCTCTCTTCCGCTCACGCTGGTACGTGCTCGGGATCGCGATCGCGCTCTGCTCGTGGGGGCTCCACGTCGGCGCCCTGGCGCTGGCCCCGATCTCGCTGGTTCAGTCGGTGATCGCAGGGGGCCTCGTCCTGCTCACCGTCACCGCCGACCGGCTGTTCGCCCATCGGGTCACCCGGCGCGAGTGGATCGGGGTCGCCCTGGCGGCGCTCGGCCTCGCCTTCCTCGCGGCGACGCTCGAGGGTGCCGGCGACAGCTCCCATTCGAGCTCCGAGCCCGCCACGCTCGCCCTCTGGATCGGCACGCTCGCGGCGCTCGGGCTCGGCGTCGCCTTCGCAGCCCGGCTGAGCCCGCGTGCCGGCGTCCTCTACGGCGCCTCGGCGGGACTGCTGTGGGCGGCCTCGGACACCGCGATCAAGGCGCTCAGCGACAAGCTCGGGGACGCCTCGGCGCTGTCGATCCTCAGCGACCCGCTGGCGCTGGTGATAGCGCTCGCCTCCTTCGCCGGGCTGGTGATCTCGGCGCGCAGCCTGCAGATCGGCAAGGCGGTGCCGGTGATCGCGGTCACCAGCGTCGCCGCGAACGTATTCACGATCGCCGCCGGGCCGATCGTCTTCTCCGAGCCGGTTCCCGAGGAACCGCTCGCGTTCACGGCGAGGATCCTGGCCTTTGCGCTCGTCGTCTTCGCGGCGGCGCTGACGCCCGCCCCGGTGCACGTCGCCGAGGCCGAGGCCGCCGGCTGACGGCCTAGTCGGTCGAATGCGAATGGCCGCCGGCCGTGGCGGGATGCTCGTGCCAATCGCGCGCCAGGGCGATCTCCACCTCGATCGGTCGGGAAGGCGGCTCGAGATCCTCCCTGGGGCTCGTGTGAGCGAGCCAGGCCGCCAGGTAACGCCCGCTCACCTTGTGCGGCGGCCACCAGAGGTAGTCCAGCGACGCAGTCCCCTCACCCTGGCCACCAGTGATCTCCTGGCGGAGGTTCAGCGACTCGTCGCCCGTGAGCAGCTGGCCTCGCAGGACCGGACGAAACCCCCGGGGCTCAACGGCTGCCCCGAGCTGCGAGGCGATCTGCTCGGCCGCAGCGTCGGCTTGCTGGGTCGCGAGGCCTCCCTGCTTGATCGGGAAGGTGGTGCCGTCGCCCGCCGCGTAGACACCGTCGACTCCGGACACGCGGGCATGCTCGTCGATGGGGATGAAGCCGTGCTCGTCCGCCGGTAGGCCGGGCACGCCCGGCCCCTCGATCACGGGCAATGCCACGATCGCCGCCGCCTCGAGGACCGCGTCCGCCGGGGTCAGGCGCATCCGCCCGTCGTCCTCCTGGACCGCATAGCTGTCGGTGAGGACATCGATCCCGCGACCCCGCAGGAGGGTGGCGATGGCTTGGCTCGGCACCGACCCGAAGACGATCAGTGGGCTTCGTTCCGGGGTCACCACCTGGATGCGCAAGCCGTAGATGGCCTGCTCCTCGGCCCGGCGTCGACTCATCAAGGCCAGCTCGTAGAGCGGCAGCGGCCAAGTGCAGCCCGGCGGCACGATGAAGGCCAGAGTGCGGCTGGGGTGGGCCGCCGCGCGGTCGAGCAGCTCGTCGATCGGGAGGTTGCTGCGCCCGGCCCAAAAGGTCTCGACGTTCGTGTAGGCGGGGCGGGTGCGCCCGCCCACGGCAACGATCAGCAGGTCGAAGGGCAGGCGCCTTCCGTCCGAGAGATCCACCATGTGCTGATCGGGATCGACGGCGGTGAGGGCGGCCGAGACGAAGCCCATGCCGAGGTCCCGCAGCAGCGGCTCGAGCTCGAGCTGCTGCGGAGGCGCCAACGAGAAAGGCTCTTCAACGACCATCGGCTTGTAGGTGAAGTCGGGATCGGGCGCGACCAGTTCGACGGTCGCGAGATCCGGTGCGAGGTCGTGAAGGGCAAGCGCGGCCTCGAGCCCGGCGATGCCGCCACCGGCTATCACCACACGAGGCGTATCTCCGACTGCCTCCTGCTGCCGTTCCATCGCCCTAGCTCGCAGCCAAGGCGTCGTGCGCCTCGGCGGAGCGGGGGACAACGATCAGCGGGCAAGGGGCGGCCCGCATCAACTCCGAGCCGACGCTTCCGAGCACCGTTCGCAGGATCGGCCCATGGCTGCGAGAGCCGACGAAGAGCAGGTCGAGCTCGACTCCATGGCGGGCGAGCACCTGCGCCGGCTCGCCACGATCGAACACCGCCTCGACCGCCGCCGCGCTGACCGATCGGACGCCGACGGCCTGCCGCTCCCGGTACATGCTCTCTCGCGTGTCAGCCATCGGATCATCGACGTCCGGATAGATCGGGGCGACCGTGATCACCTGCAGCGCGCAGCCGAGCACGCCCGCCAGGGCCTCGGCGCTCGCCAGCGCGGCCTTGGCCTCGGGGCCACCGTCGTAGGCGACGCCAACAGTGCCAAAGCCTGTGTGCTCCCTGTTCGCATAGTCGGGAGGGGCGACCGCGACCGGGCACGGCGCTCCCTCGAGCAGCTTGTCGCCGAGCGCACCCGGGTAGATCCTGCCGAGGCGGCCGTGGTGCGTATGCCCGAGCACCAGCAGATCGGCGTGCTCGTCCGTCGCCAGCTCCTCGAGCGCGACCGCGGCCTTGCGATCGAGCTCGAAGCGCCGGTAGGGGAAGTCACCCAGCTGAGAGTCGACGCCGGCGAAGATCTCGTCGAAATGCTCCTGCCGGGCGCGGTCGTAGTCGCTCCTCGCGATCGGTAGCGGCGCGTACTCGATCGCCGCGGCCACGACCAGATCGGCTCCGAGCATGCCGGCGAGCGCCGCTCCCAGGCTGGCGGCGTCGCCAGACCCCTCGTGGTCGCCGACCCCGACGATGATCGTCGCCATGGCTACGCGGCGACCGTCTTTCGCTCGGAGCCATCGAGGCCCACGGCGATCTTCTCGAACATGGCTTGCCCTCCTCGGTTGAAGGACAAGCCTCGCACGATGGCCGGGCGCCTGCATCCGTACCGACCTCCGAACCCGGTCAGTAGTCGCCGCGGACGCGTCTGCAGGGATGACGTACACCCGAGGTGGCGTACCCTAAGGCCCCGCCCAGAGAGCCAGCGGCCTGCAAAGCATGAGCACGAACGAGATCGGAGCTTGAAGACCGACCCCCAACAGCTCCGCGACGGCCACGGACGCGCGATCACCGATCTGCGGGTCTCGGTGACCGACCGCTGCAACTTCCGCTGCCAGTACTGCATGCCGGCGGACGGCTTGCCCTGGCTCGAGCGCGGCGAGATCCTGCGCTTCGAGGAGATCGAGCGACTGGTGCGGCTGCTGGTGGGCCTGGGCGTGCGCGAGGTGCGGCTCACCGGGGGCGAGCCGCTGGTGCGACGCGACTTCCCCGTGCTGGTCTCGATGCTGGCCGGAATCGATCGGCTCGAGGATCTGGCGCTGACCACGAACGGGTATCTGCTCGAGCGCGACGCCGACGCCCTCGTCGCCGCCGGGCTGCGGCGGGTCAACGTCTCGATCGACTCGCTCGAGCGCGACCGCTTCTTCCAGATCACCCGCCGCGACGCCCTGCCGCAGGTGCTGCGCGGGCTCGAGGCGATCGCCCGCCACCGACAGGTGCGGCCGGTGAAGGTGAACGCGCTGGCGATCCGCGGCTTCAGCGAACGCGAGGTCGAGCCCTTCGTCGAGTTCGCGCGCTCGACCGACTACCAGGTGCGATTCATCGAGTTCATGCCGCTGGACGCCGACCACGCCTGGGAGCCCGACGCCGTCCTCGCCGGCGCGGAGCTGCGGGCGATGATCGAGGCGATCCATCCGCTCGAGGAAGTGCCTCGCGAGCCCTCGGCGACGGCCCGCGTCTTCCGCTTTCGTGACGGGCGCGGCGAGATCGGCTTCGTCAACCCCGTCTCCGAGCCCTTCTGCGCCGACTGCAACCGGATCCGCCTCACCGCCGAGGGCAAGCTGCGCACCTGCCTGTTCTCACTGCATGAGACCGACCTGCGGGGACCGCTGCGGGCTGGTGCGAGCGACTCCGAGTTGGCACGGCTGGTCCGCGAGGCGGTCTGGGACAAGGAGCTGAAGCACCGGGTGAACGAGCCCGGCTTCGTGCAGCCGGCGCGGACGATGAGCGCGATCGGCGGCTGAAGTGTCCCGCAGCCTCGGCAGGCTCGACCGCCACGAGATCGCGGGCGGCCTCGGGGATGCCGGGCTCTTCATCCCGATCGCGGTGGCCCTGGTCGCGATCAATGGCCTGAACGCGACCGCGGTCTTCGCCGGGGCCGGCCTCGTCTACATCGCGACCGCGCTGTTCTTCGCCGTGCCGGTGCCGGTGCAGCCGCTGAAGGCCTTCGCCGCGGCGGCGATCGCGCTCGAGCTCGACGCGGCCACGATCGCCGCCGGGGCACTGCTGATGGCCCTGGCGATGGGGCTCCTGGTGGCCACGCGGCTCGCGCGCTGGCTCGCCGACCGATTCCCCCTGGTGCTGGTGCGGGGGATCCAGGCGGCGGTCGCCCTGCTGCTCGCCAAGGCCGCGATTGAGCTGGCGGCGCGCGGCAACTGGTCGGGCCTGGCGCCGATCGACGCCGTCGTCGGCTTCGCGCTCGCGGCCGGCGCCTGCGCGCTGCTCTTCCTGGCCAGCGAGCGCAGCAGCAGGTTCCCGGGCAGCCTCGTGGTCCTGGGAGGCGGCGCGGTGGTCGGGATCGCGGTCTCAGGCCTGCCCGGCGGCCTCGACCTCGGGCCACAGCAGGTCGCGATCTCGATTCCCCACGGCGGTGCGTTCGCGACCGCGCTGACGGCGCTCGTAATCGCCCAGCTCCCACTCACCTTCGGCAACTCGGTGGTCGCCACCGCCGACGCCGAGCGCAGTTACTTCGGCGGGCGCGCTTGCCGGGTCACGCCGGGCCGGCTGGCGGCCTCGATCGGACTCAGCAACCTCGCCGCCGGGCTCAGCGCCGGACTCCCGGTCTGCCACGGCGCCGGCGGGGTCACCGCGCACTACCGGCTGGGGGCGCGGGCGGCCGTCGCCACGATCTTCACCGGCGGCCTCTATCTGACCCTGGGAGTCGTCTTCGGCAGATCCCTCCCGGCGCTTCTCACCCTGCTCGTCCCCGGCGCCCTGGCGGGGATGCTCGGCTTCGTGGCGATCCAGCACGGCCTGCTCGCCGCCCGCCTCGAGCGCCTCGACGAGCGCCTGATCGCGGGCGGGGTCGGCGTCGTCACCCTCGCCACCGGCAACCTCGCGATCGGCTTCGGCGCCGGAGTGCTGGCGCTGGCGGCGCGACGCGGATGGCGGCGGCTGCGCCCGGCGGGCGCGCCCTCGCCGACGCCCGGTAGTACGGTCGCGGCCCCGACCGAGGAGGCTTATGCAGGCTCAGGAGTGGATCACCTCGTTCGCCCGTGAGATCGGCGGCGAGGCGCCGAGTGAGGAGGAGTTCGCCCTGCTGCTCGAGCTGGCGGCCGTCGCCGCGCACGACTCGGAGCGGATCGCGGCGCCGATCGCCTGCTATCTCGCCGGGCGCGACGGGCGTCCGGCGGCGGAGCTGAAGGCTGCCGCCGAACGGGTTGCGGGCGGCTGATCGCCTAGAGGCTTGATGTGGGTAACCGACGTGCGCGGGGGCGCCTGGGAGCGAGGCGGGCGTGGCCGGCGGGCGAAGCCCGTACTCGGGAGTACGGGCGAGTCCCGACGGGCGCGATCCGGCGACGCTATCCAGGCGTCAGCCGCGTGCGTGGGGAACCCACATCGGGCCTCTAGATTCATCCGGCGTCGGCGTCCAGGGCCCCGCCAGCGAGCATCGCCTCCGCCCGCTCCAGGTCGGTGGCCGAGTTGACGCTGAACGAGAGCCGGGCCGGATCGCCGAAGCGAACCAGCTCCCGCTCATCGATCAGGTCCGGCCGCAGCGCGGTCAGCGCTGCCCGCAGGGGCGCTCGGCGCTCGAGCGCGGCGGCCAGCGACTCGCGCTGGTCCTGGCCATAGAGGGCGAGCAGCGGCTCGAGCCCGCCGTCGCGGGCGACGGCGGCGGGCGGATCTCGGCGGGCGAGGGCCGAGAGGAGCTCGCCGTTGACGAACGGCATGTCGCAGCCGAGCGCGATCACCGAGCTGCTCGGCACCCGCGCTGCCGCCGCGCCCAGCGCCGCCAGGATCCCGGCGAGGGGATGGGTGGGCTCCCGGGGCTCGAGCACCACCTCGCATTCAAGCTGCGGCAACTGCGAGCCTCGCTTGGCGACGACAAGCGCCTCGAGCCCGGCCTCGCGCGCGGCACGCAGCGGGTACGAGATCAGCGGCCTGCCGCCCAGCTCGACCATGGCCTTTGGCCGTGCCATCCGCGAGGAGCGGCCCCCGGCCAGGATCGCGACCACGGTCATCGGCCTAGTCTCGCGCCTGCGCCCGCCGGGCGGCGATACCCTCGGCGCGCGATGGCAGGCCCATTGATGGAGCTGGATGAGGCGCGTGCTCGCGTGCTCGCCGCCGCCGTCCCGCTCGGCAGCGAGCCCGTGGCGCTCGCGCAGGCATTGGGGCGGGTGCTCGCCGAGACGGTGACCAGCGCCGAGGACGTGCCCGGCTTCGACAACTCGGCGATGGACGGCTACGCGGTCCGGGCCGCCGATGTCGGCGACGCCAGCCCGGACCGCCCGGCGTCGTTGGCGCTCCGCGGGGAGTCGCGCGCGGGAGCTCCGACGGCGGCGGCGGTCGGCCCCCGAGAGGCGATCGCGATCTCGACCGGCGCGATGATCCCGGCGGGCGCCGACGCGGTCGTCCGCATCGAGGACACAGAGGCGGCGTCGGCGCAGGTCCGGGTGCTCGCCCCCGTCGCGGCCGCCGCCAACCTGCGCTCGGCCGGGGAGGACATCCGCGCCGGCAGCGTCGTGCTCACCCCGGGAGCCGTGCTCGGCCCGGCCGAGATCGGCGTGCTCGCCTCGGTCGGAGCCGGTACCCCGAGGTGCGCGCTGCGGCCGCGCGTGGCGGTGCTCAGCACCGGCGACGAGCTGCTGGCGCCAGAGGAGAGGATGAGACCCGGCGGGGTGCGCAACTCGAACGCCCACACGGTCCCGGCGCTGGTGCGCCAGGCGGGCGGCGACCCGGTCAGCGTCGAGATGGTCGGAGACGACGCCGCCGCCACCCAGGCCGCCGTGGGGCGCGCCCTGGGCGCCGACGTGGCGGTCGTCTGCGGGGGCGTCTCCGTCGGGCGCCACGACCACGTTCGCGGCGCCTTCGCCGAGCTCGGCGCGGAGGAGGAGTTCTGGGGGGTCGCGCTGCGGCCGGGCAAGCCGACCTGGTTCGGCCGCCGCGACCGGTCCCTGGCCTTCGGCCTGCCCGGCAACCCGGTCTCGGTGCTGGTCACCTTCCTCCTCTTTGTCCGTCCGGCGCTGCTGGCGATCAGCGGCGCCGATCCCGCCGCCGCGCGCACGCAGGCGGTGCTCACCCGGGAGGTGCCGAAGAAGCCCGGCCGCGCCCACGCGGTGCGATGCCGGCTGACGCCGGCGCCGGGCGGCTGGCAGGCCGAGCCCACCGGGCCCCAGGGCTCACACGTGCTCACCTCGATGCTCGGCGCCGACTGCCTGGCGATCCTTCCCGCCGACTCGGCCGACGTGGCCGCGGGAGCGCGGGTCGAGATCGAGCTGCTGCCGAGTCCCCTGGGCGTGGCGGGAATCCGGCGGGGTTGTGAGACGGCGCACTAGCATGTGCGGGGTGATCGTCAGCGTGCGCCTGTTCGCGATGCTGCGTGAGCGCGCGGGCAGCGACCGGATCGAGCTCGAGCTCGACGACGGGGCCACAGCCGATGACGCCCTCGCCGCCCTCGCCGACCACCCGCAGCTGGCCGAGCTGGCCGGGCGCCTGGCGATCCGGGTGGCGGTCAACCGCGAGTACGTGGACGGCTCGCAGCCGCTTCGCCCCGGCGACGAGCTGGCGCTGATCCCTCCCGTCTCGGGAGGGTCGCTGTGATCCGCGCCCGAGTCACCGGCGAGCCGCTCTCGCTCGACGCCCTGCGCGAGGCCGTCTCGCGCCCGGGCGCGGGCGCCACCGTGACCTTCTCGGGAACCACCCGCAATGTCGACCGCCTCGACTACGAGGCCTACGCGGAGATGGCCGAGGAGCGGATCGCGGCGATCCTGCGCTCGTGTGTGGAGCGCCACGGCCTCGAGGCCGCCGCCGCCGAGCACCGGGTGGGCGCCGTCCCCCGCGAGCAGGCGAGCGTGATCGTCGCCGTCTCGGCCGCCCACCGAGAGCAGGCCTTCGCCGGCGCCCGCGAGGCGATCGACCGGATCAAGGCCGAGGCGCCGATCTGGAAGGTCGAGGTGAGCGGGCCCCCGGGCGGCGAGCGCCGGCGACGGGTCGAGGGCACGATCCCGGAGGCGTCGTGAGCGAGCCCCGGTTGACCCACCTGGATCAGAGCGGCGCAGCGAGGATGGTCGATGTGGGCGACAAGGCCGAGAGCGAGCGCCGCGCCCGCGCCGAGGCGACCCTGCGGATGTCGCCGCCGACGGCTGCCGCGATTGCCGCCGGCGACGCCCCGAAGGGCGACGTGCTGGGGACCGCGCGCATCGCCGGGATCCAGGCCGCGAAGCGGACAGCCGAGCTGATCCCGCTCGCCCACCAGATCGCGCTCGCGCTCGTCGACGTCGAGGCGGATGTCGACGTCCAGGCCGGGACCATCCGCATCACCGCCGCCGCGCGCTCGACCGACCGCACCGGAGTGGAGATGGAGGCGATGACCGCCTGCGCGGTCGCGGCGCTGACCGTCTATGACATGGCGAAGGGCATCGAGCGAGGGATCGAGGTCGAGCACGTCCGCCTGCTGGAGAAGACCGGCGGGCGCCACGACTGGCGCCACGACGAGACAGGCTGAGATGGCGACGGACGCGCCCGCGCGGGCGGCGCTGCTGACGGTGAGCACCTCGCGCGCGGCCGGCGAGGCGGAGGATCTCGGCGGGCCGCGCCTGCGGGCGCTGGCCGGGCGGCTCGGGGTCGAGGTCGCCGGGGCCGAGGTCGTCCCCGACGTGCGCGAGCGGATCGCCGAGCGACTTCGCCACTGGGCCGACGAGGAGAGCTGCGACCTGGTGCTCACCTCCGGCGGCACCGGCCTGGCGCCGAGCGACGTCACCCCCGAGGCGACCCGGGAGGCGATCGACCGCGAGGCGCCCGGGATCGCCGAGGCCCTGCGCGACGCCTCCAAGCCCCACACCAGGCTGTGGATGGTCTCCCGCGGCGTCGCCGGGACCCGGGGGCGGACCCTGATCGTCAACCTCCCGGGCAACCCGGGGGCGATCGACGAGACCGCCGCGGTGCTGGAGGTGGCGGTGCCCCACGCCCTGCGCCTGCTGCGCGGCGCCGGCGATCACGACTCGGGCTGAGCCGCTCGGCTTCCGCTCAGCCGTCCCCGCCGCCGGAATCGGCCGGGGAGGCGTCCGCGGGCTCCTCGAGCAGGGCCACCGCCATCCCGGCGCACATCCAGGCGAAGGCGACGAGCAAGACGAAGGCGAGGACGAAGTCGCCGGTGGCGTCCTTGACGATGCCGAGCAAGAGCGGCGGGAAGAAGCCGCCGAGCCCGCCGGCGGCGCCGACGATCCCGGTCGCCGCGCCGGTCGACTTCGGGAAGAACAGGGGAACCAGCTTGAACACGGCGCCGTTGCCGAGCCCGAGGAATCCCGCCATCGTCAGGCAGAAGATCGTCACCGGAACGATCGACGGGTCCGAGGCCTGCCAGGAGAGCCCGATGGCGTCGATCCCGATGCCGACGAAGGCGACGGTGAGCACGGTGCTCCCTCCCAATCGGTCGGAGAGCCAGCCGCCGACGGGGCGCGCGGCCGTGGCGACGACGGTGAACCCGGCTGCGCGCAGGCCGGCGTCGGTCAGCGAGTAGTCGAACCAGTCGGTGAGCAGCTTCGGCAGGAAGATCGCCATCGCGACGAAACCGCCGAAGGTGACGAAGTAAAAGAGCGAGAGCCGGTAGAGGTCCCAGCCGGAGCGCAGCACCTCGCTGTAGGGGGGGCGCTGAGGCCGGTGGCCGGGGACATCGCGGGCAAGGCTCCACCAGATCAGCCCGTAGATGCCGATCACGGCGCCGAAGACGAGGCCGGCGACCTCCTGGCCGGCGGAATCGCGGATGGTGGGCACCGAGAAGGCCGCCAGCGCGGTGCCGATGTTTCCGACGCCGTAGACACCGAGCGCGAAGCCCTGGCGCTTGGGCTCATACCACTCGGCGACGAAGGGGATGCCGACGGCGAAGGTGGCGCCCGCGGCGCCGAGCAGGAAGCCGGCGCCGAGCAGCGCCGCGTAGCTGGAGGCGAAGCCGACCAGGACCGCCGCCCCGGCCGAGTAGAAGAGCATCAGCCCGAAGACCAGGTGCCCGCCGAAGCGGTCGGTGAGCAGTCCCAGCGGGATCCGCAGGAGCGAGCCCAGCAGCACCGGGATCGAGATCATCACCGAGGTCTCGGTGTTGGAGAGACCCAGCTCGTCCTGGATGTCGGGGGCGATCGGGGCGAGCAGGCCCCAGGCCGCGAAGCAGACGGCGAAGGCGACCGTCGCCAGTCCGAGGTTGCGGCCCGCCCAGGCCCTGTCGGCGCTCATCTGCCGACCTTGATTCTCGCCGCCGCCACCTCTCCGGCGGGCCTCCGCGCCCGGCGCGGGCGCCCGAGCCGCGAGCGGTAGGGGATCGGGCTGCGGCGCGGATAGTCGACGGGGATGCTCCAGGCGTGGACGAGGCGGCTGAAGGGCCAGAACGCGAACAGCAGCCAGACCACCGTGACATGGGCCTGGAAGATGAAAGTGACTCCGCCGCCGGTCATCAGCTCGGGCTGTGGATCACCGATGAAGAGTTGGCGGAAGTAGGGGGCCACGGTCTCGCGGTAATGGACCGCGTCGCCGATGTTGGTGATCGTCGCCAGCATCCCGGTGAGGATTCCCGCCGCGAGCAGGACGAAGGTGGCGACGTCGAGGCGGGTGGTGGTCACGCGCACCCGTGGGAAGCGCCAGCGGCGGTATACCAGCAGGGCGAAGCCCACACAGACGGCGCCGCCGGCGGCGAGCCCTCCGATCACCGCGATCAGGTGATAGGCGTCGTCGGAGACGCCCACCGCCCCGGTCCACGAGCGCGGGACGAGCAGGCCCAGCACGTGCCCACCGATCGCCGCCAGCACGCCGATGTGGAAGATCGTGCTGGCGTACTTCAGCACCTTGCTCTCGAGTAGCTGCGTGGAACGGGCGCCCCAGCCGTACTGGTCGCGGCGGTATCGCCACCAGTGCCCGACCGCGAACACGGCCAGGGCGGTGTATGGAAGGACCGTGTACAGGAGGACGTCACCCCGGCTCACGGCTGCCCGCCTCCGCTGCCGGCGAGTGGCCGCGCGCTCTCGGGCCCCTCGACCGGCATCACCTCCGGCGGCGCGAACGGCTCCAGCCCGACCTCCTCGTGGGGCGGGCCCTCCGCGGCCAGCCGCTTGATCCGCGCCAGGTTGCGGGCGCTGAGGCCGGGGAGCGCGTCTACGACAGCGCCCAAGAGCGGCGCGAACGGGCTCTCCTCCCGGGCGAGACCGGCCCGAACCAGCTCGATCGCGACCCGGTTTTGCTCGAGCAGGGCGATCCCGACGTCGGGCGGGGCCAGCGCCGCGAACTCCAGCATCAGCGGCAGGAAGTCGGGCAGCTCGGTGCCGGGTGGCTCGAGCCCGGCGGCCCGGTAGGCCTGCTTCAAGCGCAGCATCGCCATCCCGCGCTGGCGGCGATCGCCGTGGACGTGGTAGGTGAGGTGCAGGCTGCACTGCTTGGTGAAGTCGAAGGCCTCGACGTAGAGGCTTTGCAGCTCCGCCGCCGGGGTCGCCGCGTACCATTCGCAGAAGCTGCGCAGGCGCTCGGCCTGGCGCCGGCTCGCGGGCGCCACCTCGGCGGCACCGGCTGCCGCGGCAGCCTGGCGCCGCTCCTCGCTCGGGTACTGCAGCAGAAGCGAGACCAGCTTCAGCGAGTGGACGTGCTCAGCCACTGCCGTTGCCCCCGCGCTTGACGAGGTGGTCGCGCAGGTCGAAGTCGGAAGCCGGGGCGGGCGGCTCGTATACCGGGTCACCGATCGGGTCGACCGCAGTCTCGGGCGCGACCGCAGCGCCGTTGGCGAAGTCGATCCCGCACGAGCCCTGCTCCGCGAACGCCCGCGGCGAGGCCTCGCCATGGCGCTTGGGCAGCACGTAGCGATCGTCGTAGTCGCCGATCGCGACCATCCGGAACATCTCCTCGATCTCGGCCGGGGTCATCTCCACGTCGGTGGCGATCGCCTCGTCCACGCGTCCCTCGACGTTGGCGGCCCGCATGAAGCGGCGCATCGCCACCAGGCGGGCGAGCGAGCGGCGCACCGGCTCCGGATCCCCGGCCGAGAGGAAGCCCGCCAGGTACTCCACCGGGATGCGCATCTCATCGACGGCGGCGAACAGCTTCTCGGGGTCGGCCCCCTGGCCCTCTCCCACCTCCTCGACCATCGCCTCCACCGGCGAGAGCGGCGGCACGTACCAGACCATCGGCATCGTCCGGTACTCGGGATGCAGCGGCAGCGCGATCCGCCAGCGCTTGCACATCGCGTAGACGGGCGAGCGCCGCGCCGCCTCGATCCAGTCGTCGGGGATCCCGTCGCGCCCGGCCTGCTCGCGCACCTCTGGGTCCTCGGGGTCGAGCATCAGGTCGAGCTGGGCGTCGAGCAGGTCGTGCTCGTCGGGCACCGAGGCCGCCGCCTCGACCCGGTCGGTGTCGATCAGGACGATCCCAAGGTGGCGCAGGCGCCCGACGCAGGTCTCCGAGCAGACCGTCGGCAGCCCGGCCTCGACCCGGGGGTAGCAGAAGTTGCACTTCTCGGCCTTGCCCGTGTTCCAGTTGAAGTAGACCTTCTTGTAGGGGCAGCCCGAGACGCAGAAGCGCCACGAGCGGCAAGCCTCCTGGTCGACCAGCACGATCCCGTCCTCCTCGCGCTTGTACATCGCGCCGGAAGGGCAGGAGGCGACGCAGGAGGGGTTGATGCAGTGCTCGCAGATCCGCGGCAGGTACATCATGAACGCCTGCTCGAACTCGAGCTTGACCTTGTCCTCGAGCCCCCGGCGGTTCGGGTCCTTCGCCGCCGAGACCTGCGCGCCGGCGAGGTCGTCGTCCCAGTTGGGGCCCCATTCGAGGTCGAGGTTATGCCCGGTGACCAGCGACTTCGGCCGCGCCACGGGCTGCACCTCGGAGGAGGGGGCGCTGATCAGGTGGTCGTAGTCGTAGGTCCAGGGCTCGTAGTAGTCGTCGAGCGTCGGCAGGTCCGGGTTCCAGAAGATGTTCAGCAGCTTCTTCAACCGGCCCCCGGCCTTCAGCTTCAGCCGCCCGCGCCGATCCAGCTCCCAGCCGCCGTTCCAGCGCTCCTGGTCCTCGTAGTCACGAGGGTAGCCGCGCCCCGGCTTGGTCTCGACGTTGTTGAACCACACGTACTCGGTGCCGGGCCGGTTGGTCCAGACGTTCTTGCAGGTGACCGAGCAGGTGTGGCAGCCGATGCACTTGTC
>JBDTSW010000002.1:0-47112 GCA_039930945.1 bacterium | reverse complement strand
GTCGTTTCCAAGAACACCGCCAGTCAGACGTTCCGCCTCGACCGCGAGCACGCCGGCATCGTCCGGGTCAAGGTCAACGGCGGCACCAAGTACCAGCGCCTCAGCGGCTTCGGCGAAATCAACAAGGGGATGAAGCTCGAGGCCATCGCCCAGCGCTCGAACGGGCACTGGCTGGCCTCCAAGGTCGAAAAGAAGCGCTGACCAACGACAACGCACTGACCAAGACCAATAGGGAGAAATAGGGAGACACGATGAAGAAGTTGCTATTCACAGGGCTGACCCTGCTGCTGGTTGTCGCCGGCGCCACGGTCGCCTTCGGAGTGGTCGGCGATGAGAGTTCGACGACGACGGCCACGACCAGCACGACCAGCACGACCGGCACGACCGGTGAGGATCGCGACGACCACAACGGTCGCGGTCGCGATCATCCCGAGGACGACGGCACCGTCGACGACGACGCCAACGACGACGCCAACGACGACGCCGACGAGGACATCTCGGGCCCCTGCGACGAGGCCGAGCACGCCAACGACCCGCAGTGCACGGGCGCCGGCGCGGGCGCGTCTGACGATGACGAGATCGACAACAGCGGCCCCGGCAGCGTCAACAGCGGCCACGACGACGCCGACGACGACGACTCGAGCGGCCACGGCAGTGGCGGCGACGATGACAACAGCGGCCACGGCGGCGACGACGACTGATCGCAGCCCCCAGGTTCGCAGGCCGACGACGGCCGGGTGGCAAGGCGCCGCCCGGCCGTTTCGCCGTCGCGCCCTTACGATCAGGCGATGGCGATCCCCGGCCGCAGGCGCATCCTCCTGATCGAGGACGAGCCCTCGATCACCGAGCCCCTCGCCGACGCCCTCGAGCGCGAGGGCTTCGAGGCCCTCGTCGCCGCGACCGCCGCCGAGGGGCTCGAGCTGGGCCGCACGCGGGCGCCCGACCTGATCCTGCTCGACCTGATGCTGCCCGACGGCTCCGGCTTCGACGTCTGTCGCGAGCTGCGCCGCACGAGCGAGGTCCCGATCGTGATGCTGACCGCCCGCGGCGACGAGGCCGACCGGATCGTCGGCCTCGAGATGGGCGCCGACGACTACGTGATCAAGCCCTTCAGCGCCCGCGAGGTCGTCGCTCGGATCCGAGCGGTGCTCCGCCGCGCCGCGCCCAGCCCGGGCGAGCAGGCGGACGGGCCGATCGAGATCGGCGAGATCCGTCTCGACCCCGAGCGCCGTGAGGTGGATCTGGCAGGCGAGCCCGTCGAGCTCTCGCGCAAGGAGTTCGAGCTCCTGCACCGGTTGATGCGCGACGCCGGTTCGGTCGTCACCCGCGAGCGCCTGATCGAGGACGTCTGGGACATGAACTGGTTCGGCTCGACCAAGACCCTCGACGTCCACGTCTCCAGCCTTCGCCGCAAGCTCGGCGACGATCCCTCCGAGCCGCGCTACCTGCACACCCTGCGCGGGGTGGGCTTCCGCTTCTCGGCTCCGGGCGAAGCGCCGCGGTGAGCGCTCGCCCGCAGCGCCGCGGGCTCAGCCTGCGGGCGACCCTGCTGGCCGCGTTCGCCTACGTGCTGGTGCTGGTGATCATCGCCCTGGAGGTCCCGCTCGTCAGCAACATCTCCAAGCGCGTCGACGCCGAGATCAAGGCCGACGCCTTTGCTCAGGCGCAGCTGATCGCGACCACTGCCAACGACGATCTCGATCGACCCGGCGTGCTGCAGGGGCTGGTCGAGCGCTCGGGCCGCGCTTTGGGGGGCCGCGTGATCGTGGTCGACGACCGCGGCCGGATTCTGGCCGACTCGGCCGGGCCGGGGCTGCGCGGCAGCTCCTACGCGAGCCGCCCGGAGATCGCCGCGGCGCTGCGCGGCGGGACCTCGCAGGACACGCGCGAAAGCGCTTCGCTTGAGCAGTCGATCCTGTTCACTGCCGTTCCCGTGATTCACGACCGGCGGCCCGAGGGAGCCGTGCGGGTGACCCAGAGCGTCGACGCCGTCCAGTCCGAGGTGAACAAGGACGCCCTCGCCCTGGTCGGGGTCGGCGGCGTCGCCCTGTTGCTGGGGCTCGGGGCCGCCTGGGTTCTGGCGGGGTTCCTGGCGCGACCGCCACGCAAGCTGGCCGAGACCGCGCGCGAGGTCACCGCCGGCGACCTCGGGGCGCGGGCGCCCGAGGCGGGCCCGCGCGAGGAGCGCGAGGTCGCCGTCGCCTTCAACGAGATGACCGCCCGCCTGGCCGCGTCGCTGGAGGCACAGCGCGACTTCGTCGCCGACGCCTCGCACCAGCTGCGCACGCCGCTGACCGGCCTGCAGCTGCGGATCGAGGCGGCCGCGGACATCGCTCGCTCGGCCGAGGTCGTCGAGGAGCTGCGCGCGGCGGAGCTGGAGCTGGAGCGGCTGACAAGCCTGCTGACGAACCTGCTCGCGCTCGCCCGCGGGGACGAACGCCCTCCCGAGGGGCGGGCGGTCTCGCTCGAGCGGGTCGCCCGGGCCGCCCTCGAGCGCTGGCGCTCGCGCGCCGCCGAGCGCGGGCAGGAAATCGAGCTGATCCGCGAGCCCGGGACCGAGGTCGTCTCGGCCGGGGAGGACCTCGGGATCATCCTCGACAACCTGATCGAGAACGCGATCAGCTACTCGCCGCCGGGATCGGAGATCGCGATCGACTGCGGACGCGCCGGCCGCTTCGGCCTGCTCGCCGTCTCTGACCAGGGCCCGGGCCTCGGCGCCGACGAGGCCGAGAGGGTGCTGGAGCGCTTCTACCGCGGCGGCGCCGGGGCCGGCAAGCCGGGGACGGGGCTCGGGCTGGCGATCGTGCGGGCCCTCTCCGAACGCTGGGGCGGGGGAACGCGGCTCACCAACCGCGTCGCCGGCACCGGCCTGCGCGCCGAGGTTCGCCTGCCGCTCGTCGACGATGATTTACCCACGCCTGACCCCGAGCTTGCCGGCTCCTTACCCGGCGGGATCTAGCCTGGGCGGACGATGAACCGGGCGCTGTTTGCACAGGTGATCTTTCTCGCCGTCCTCGGCCTCGTGATCGCTGCCGGGATCGGTTTCCTCACCAACTCGATCGCCGGCGACTCGATCGGGCTCTCGGCGACGCCGCTGAGCGCGGGACGAGACCTCGCCCCGGCTGAGGCCAAGCGTGGCGCCGACCGTCGCCAGGAGCAGCGTCAACGCCGCCAGGACCGCCGCCAGCAGCAGCGCGAGCGCCGTCTGAACCGCCTCAAGGACGCGCAGACGACGACCACGACCGTGCCGACCACGACCGTGCCGACCACGACCGTGCCGACCACGACCGGCGACGACAACTCGGGATCGGGATCCTCGAGCAGCGGCTCGGGCTCGGACGACTTCGACGACGACTGACCCCACCACCCCGCTCGCGGCGGGTAGTCTCGGCGCCCGATGGCGGCACCCGAAGATGGCACCGCGGCAGGGGCCGAGTCAGCGCTGGGCGAGCTGGTCGCGACCCTGCGCGCCGAAGACACCCTGCTGGCGTCGCACCTGCGTGACCCGGACTCCGAGCCCGCGCTGGGCGCGCTCGCGGCCTCGGGCCGGCGAGCCAGGGGTGCCGAGCTCGACTACGCGTTCGTCGCCGAGGCGATCCGCGAGGGCTACCTGCTGCACTACGGCGACCCGCGGGTCATCTCCGGCGCCGATCGCGACCTGGCGCTGCTGACCGGCGACCATCTGTACGCGCTCGGGCTGGAATGCCTGGCCGGGCTTGGCGACCTCGAGGCGGTGCGAGAGCTGGCGGACGTGATCTCGCTCTCGGCCCAGCTCCACGCCGGCGTGGAGGCCGGGCGCGAGCAGGCCCTTGACGCGCTGTGGCTCGGTGGAGCGGTCGCCGTAGCCGCCGGCACCACGCCCGCGCACGAGGCCGCCAAGGCGGCGCTTCGCCGCGCCGGCGAGACGGAGGCAGCGGCCGCCGCCCTCGCAGCCGCTGCGCGCGCGGCGGCGCAGGCCGGCTCCTTCGAGGCTGAGTTGGAGCGAGCCGCGGACTCAATAGACTTCGATCTCCCCCATTTGACCGCTGGTGGCCGACGTCCCTGACAAGCAGAACGACCCGCCCGCGAAGCCCGATCCGCCCGGCTACTTCGAGGGCGAGTCGATGACGCGGAGGCACGCCTTCACCATCGCCGGCCAGGCGGTGGGCGGCCTTGCGGGCCTGGCGGTCATCCTCCCCGCCGTCGGCTTCGCACTCGCTCCCGTGTTCGAGTCCCCTGAGGAGCACTGGGAGGGCGTCGGCGACGTCGGCGACTTCGGCCCGGACGCCTACTCCCAGGCCGTGATCACCGTCGTCGATGCGATCGGCGAGGCGGGCAAGACCACCGTCTACGTCCGCCAGGGCAACCCGGAGATCAACCCCGACGAGACGCTCGAGCAGTACATCGCGATCTCGACGCGGTGCGCACACCTCGGCTGCCCGGTGCGCTTCGTGCCGGCGTCGTCGACCTTCATCTGCCCCTGTCACGGCGGCGTCTATGACTTCGAGGGCAAGGTCATCGGCGGTCCGCCGGTGCGCCCGCTGGACCGCTTCCAGACCCGGGTCAACGGCGATCAGCTCGAGATCGGCCCACGCTACAGCGTCACCTCTCAGCTCGAGCCGGTCCGCGCCCGGGACCCGGGCGAGTACACCGGGGGCATCTGGGAGTACCTCTACCCACCGCGCCCGTCGACGGCGCCGCCGCCCTGATCGATGCCGAAGCTGAATCCGAAAGCGCCGCGTAAGTCGTCCAAGCCCGGGGAGGGCAACGGCGCGGGCCCCGGCGACCAGCTCAAGCAGGCTCCGGCCGACCTCGTCGGCTGGCTCGACGAGCGCACCGGGGCGACCGGCTTTCTCACCCAGATGCTCTTCCGCAAGGTGCCGAAGGGCACCAACTGGTTCTACACGCTGGGCTCGGCGACCCTGTTCGCGTTCGTCGTCCAGGCGGTGACCGGCGTCTTCCTGGCGATGTACTACACGCCCTCGGCCACCGAGGCCTACGCGTCGATCACCCACCTCACCAACGACGTCTTCCTGGGGGAGTTCGTTCGCGGCATGCACAAGTGGGGCGCTTCCGTGATGTTGATTCTGGCCTTCCTGCACATGGGGAGGACCTTCTTCTTCGGCGCCTACAAGTACCCGCGCGAGCTCAACTGGGTGATCGGCGTCGTCCTCTTGATCCTGACCATGGTGATGGGCCTCACGGGGTACCTGCTGCCGTTCGACCAGCGCTCCCTCTGGGCGACGATCGTCGCCAACAACATCACCGCCACGGGCCCGGTCGTGGGGCCCTACCTCGCCGACTTCCTGCGAGCCGGCGCCGAGTTCGAGGCGACGACGATCTCGCGCTTCTATGCGATCCACATGCTGGCCGTGCCGGGCCTGATCATCGGCCTGATCGGCGCCCACCTCTACCTGGTGGTGAAGCTGGGCACGACGGCGCCACCGTGGGCCAAGGCCGAGACGAAGCCGAAGTCCCTGCGTGAGGAGAAAGTTGGGTGACCACTTCAACGACACGCCAACCCCGCTGGCGGGCGCACCCGCCCTCAGCTGGCGTCATTGGTCGGGGCCATGGCCACGGCCATTGTCCCCTCCCTGCTTCCTTGCCTGAGGACGGCTGTGCCTCGCCTTCGGGGCCGTCGTGCCGTAGAAGGGGTCACCGATGAACGGCGCGCAGAAGGAGGCATATCTGCGCCAATACGAGGCCCTGAAGAAGAAGGGCAAGCCGTTCTTCCCCTACGCGGTGATGAAGGACTCGGTGATGGCGCTGATCGTCGTCGTCGTGATCATCGTCATGGCGCTGGTGCTGGGCGCCGAGCTGGGCCCCAAGGCCGACCCGACGACGACCACCTACGTGCCGCGTCCCGAGTGGTACTTCTTCTTCCTCTTTGAGCTGCTGCGCGTGATCAAGCCGCCGGAGCTGGTCCCGCTGGCGACGATCGGCATCCCCACCATCTGCATGGTGCTGCTGTTGTTGCTGCCGTTCTACGACCGCGGCCCCGAGCGCCGCCCCGAGCGCCGCCCGGTGGCGACCACGGCGGCCGTGCTGACGATCATCTCGATGGCCTTCCTCACCTACCTCGGTGCCTCGGCCGGCTCGCCGACCGACATCGACTCGATCGAGGTGGCGGCCGAGTACGAGGATGGCGCCAGGGTGGCGGCCCAGTCGGGCTGCCTGGCCTGCCACCAGTTCGGCGAGAACGGCAACGACGGCCCTGGCCCCGAGCTGACCGAGATCGGTGCCACGCTGCCCCGCGCGGCGATTGCGCGGACGCTGACCAACCCCTCCGGGGTGATGCCTCCGTACTCGGACCTGCCCGAGGAGAAGTTCGACTCCCTGGTCGACTTCCTGGCCTCGCTGCAGGGCCAAAACGAAGGCTAGATAGACGCCGTGCACGCCGAGGCGCGCCCCGCGATCGGCAGCCAGGACTTCTCGGCCGAGGTGCGGACGATGTTCGACCGCATCGCCGGCGTCTATGACCGCATGAACCACGTGATGACCGCGGGGCTCGACCGTCGCTGGCGCGAGCGCGCGGTGGAGCGCGCGGGGCTGAGCGAGGGCGCGAGCGCGCTCGACGTCTGCTGTGGCACCGGCGACCTGGCCTTCGAGCTGTCGCGCCGGGTCGGGCCCTCGGGCCGCGTCGTCGGCTGCGACTTCTCCGAGCGGATGCTCGAGTTGGCCCGGGCCAAGGAGGAGGATCTGCGCCTCGCCGCCGCCGCCGCGGCGCCGGTCGAGTTCGAGTGGGCCGACGCGCTCGCGCTGCCCTACGCCGACGCCTGCTTCGACGCGGTCACGGTGGGCTTCGGCGTCCGCAACCTCTCCGACCTGGAGGCCGGCCTGGTGGAGCTGACGCGGGTGCTGAAACCGGGGGGCAGGCTGGTGATCCTGGAGATCACCCAGCCCCAGCGCCCGCCGCTGTCGACCTTCTTCAAGCTGTGGTTCGACCGGGTGGTCCCGGTGCTCGGTTCGGTCGCGGGCGACAACGACGCCTACGCCTATCTGCCCGAGTCGGTTCGCTCGTTCCCCCTCCCGGACCGGCTCGCCGCGCTGATAGACGGGGCGGGGCTGAGCGAGATCCGCTGGCTGTTGCTCGCCGGCGGGATCATCGCGATCCACTCCGGGGTCCGGGCGCCGTGAACCGCTCCACCGTGTCGCCGCCCGTGACGGTGGTGATGGAGGCGGCCGAGGCCTGGCTGCCGCGGAGGATGGGCGAGGTCGAGTCCCGCCTGGGCGAGCTCGTGCGCGGACACGGCGCGGTCCTCGCCGGGGACGCGTCGTCCACTCTCGACGCCGGCGGCAAGCGCCTGCGCCCGATGCTGGTGCTGCTGTGCGCGGGCCCGGAGTCGGGCGCCGCGGCGACCCGCGCCGCCACCGCGATCGAGCTGGTGCACATGGCGACCCTGGTCCACGACGACGTCCTCGACGCCGCGCCGCTTCGCCGCGGCCGCCCGACCGTGTTCTCGGCCTCGGGACCCGAACGGGCGACGGCGCTCGGGGATCTGCTGTTCTCGCGGGCGTTCGCCGAGCTCGCCGGGCCCGGCCCCTCCCCCGACGACGACGCGGCCGCCGCGGGGGTGGCCCGGGCGGCCGGCGAGCGCCAGGTGGCGCTGATGGCGGCAGCCTCGGTCGCTCTGGCGCTGGGCGAGCTGGCGCAGCGCCGCGACGCCTACGAGTCCTCGCTCGAGGCCGAGCGCTATCTCCATCGCTGTCTGCTGAAGACCGCGCGTCTGTTCGAGTGTGCCTGCACGGTCGGCCGGGCGGAGCCGACCGCCGACGACGCCCTGAGCCTGTTCGGCCGCGAGATCGGCCTCGCGTTCCAGCTCCTCGACGACGTGCTCGACGTCAGCGGGCCGCCGGAGCGCACCGGCAAGGCGCGCGGCACCGACCTGCTCGACGGCACCGTCACCCTGCCCCTGATCTGGGCCCGCGAGGCGGATCCTGAGTTGGGCGAGCTCGACCTGCGCTCGCTCGACGCGGCCGCGGCCGAGGCGGTCTGCGAGCGGATCGCCGCCACCGGCGCCCTCGAGCGCGTCCGCGACGAGGCGAGGGGGCGGGTCGAGGCCGCCAAGAGCGCGCTCGGCGCAGCCCCGATCGAGGCCTCCCAACGGGAGCTCCTCGGACTCGTCGCCGACGGGGTCGCCGAGCGCTACACCTAGATCAGAAGTCTTCGGGGAGGATGCGATCCGACCACAGGGCCGCGGCGAAGGCCTGGACGTATTCCTCCATGTTCGCTCGGCTCAGCAGCATCAGGTCCTGGAGGACCGCCTCGGTGCCGCTGTCGAGCGTTTCGTCATAGCGGTCGACGACGTTCTGGCTGTAGGTGCCGCCGCCGGTCCACTCGCACTCCGGGCAGCGCAGGTGGACGACCCAGCGGCCGCCGGTCGAGGGAGCCCAGTCCACGGGGATGACGAAGCTCGAGCTGCAGGAGGGGCAGATGTGGATGTCCTCGGCCTGGCGAGCCGCGGGTGTTGGCTGGATCTCGTCCATCGTGCCCGCCTTATCGGCCACGCGTCGCAGGGGCTTTAGTCGCGAATACACTCGCCGCCCATGGTGCTCAGCGATCGCACGATTCGGGCAGAGATCGAGGCCGGGCGGATCGAGCTCGACCCGTTCGATGCGGCGATGATCCAGCCCTCCAGCGTCGATGTCCGCGTCGATCGCCAGTTTCGCGTCTTCCACAACGCCCGCTACCCGTTCATCGATGTGCGCCAGCCGATGGAGGACCTGACCGAGCTGGTCACCATCTCCGACGACGAGCCGTTCATCCTGCACCCGGGCGAGTTCGTTCTCGGCCAGACGCTGGAGCGGGTGCGGCTGCCTTCCGATCTGGTTGCCAGATTGGAAGGAAAGAGCTCCTTGGGCCGCCTCGGGCTGCTGATCCACTCGACCGCGGGCTTCGTCGACGCCGGCTTCGAGGGCAACCTCACCTTGGAGCTGTCGAACGTCGCCAACCTGCCGATCACGATCTACCATGGAATGCCGATCGGGCAGATCTCGTTCATGCGCATGGACGGCCCGGTCGACAATCCCTACGGCTCCGGCGAGGTCGGCTCCAAGTACCAGGGACAGGCGGAGCCGACGCCCAGCCGCTTCTACGAAAACTTCAAGGATTGATCCGATCGGCTCCGCACCTCGTTACCATCCTCTGCAATGGATTTCAGCCTCTGGCAAATCGCAATCGTCCTCGTCATCGCTCTGATCGTCTTCGGTCCGAAGCGCCTGCCGGAGCTGGGCAAGTCGCTGGGCACCGGCATGCGCGAGTTCAAGGACTCGATCACGGGTAGCAGCGACGACGACGACGAGCAGGCCGAAGAGCAGGCAAAGCTCGAGGCTCAGGCCTCGCCCTCCGAGCCCGCCGACACTGAGCCCGTCGAGGGCGAAGTAGTCACCGACTCCAAGGCGTAGCCTGGGTGGCCCGGGGCGGGGCGGTGGATCACGAGGACCGCCTGACGCTCGTCGAGCACCTCGACGAGCTTCGCACGCGCATAATCGTCTCGCTGTCCGCGTTCGGCGTGGCCTTCGCCCTGTGTTTCTGGCAGGACAACCTGATGCTGGAGATCGCCAACTGGCCGCTGCCCAGCGGCACCGTCCCGATCACGCTGTCGCCGACCGAGCCGTTCTTCACCACCGTCGAGGTCTCGGCCTATGGCGCCGCCATCCTCTCGCTGCCGATCATCCTCTACCAGGTCTACGCCTTCGTCATCCCGGCCTTCTCCCCGGCCGAGAAGAACGTGGTTCGCCCCTATCTGATCGCGATGCCGATCCTGTTCATCGCCGGGGTCGCCTTCTCCTACTTCCTGGTCGCGCCGGCGGCGATCAACTTCCTGCTGAACTTCAACGAGGCGGACTTCTCGATCCAGGTGCGCGCCCGCGAGTACTACTCGTTCATCGGCATCCTGGTCGTGCTGATGGGCCTGCTGTTCCAGATGCCGATCGCGCTGCTCTCGATCTGCCGCCTCGGCATCATCACCCCGGACCAGTTGGCCGAGTACCGCCGCTACGCGATCCTGATCATCGCCATCGTCTCCGCCGCCGCGCCCGGCGGCGACCCGGTGAGCATGTTCCTGATCATGATCCCGCTGCTGCTGCTCTATGAGGCCAGCGTCGTCCTCGCCCGCCGCTTCGGCGAGCCCGCCGACCTGAGCCCGGCGGAACCAGCCGCGGACCCCTCGGGCTGAGGCCGCGAGCCCCGACCCTCTAGCCTTCTCGCCGGCATGCTCTTTGATCTCAAGACAGGCAAGCGCCGGCGGGTGATCCAGGTCGTCTTCGGCTTCCTCGCCTTCATCTTCTTCATCTCGTTCGTCGGCTTCGGCATCGGCAGCGACGTCAGCGGCGGCATCTTCGACGCGATCGGCGTCGGCGGCGGCGACAGCACCTCGTCGACCTCGAGCCAGTACCAACAGCAGATCGACGACGCCGAGGCCAAGGTCACCGACGACCCCAAGAACGAGAAGGCCCTGAGCGAGCTCGCCTACTTCCGCTACCTGTCGGGCGTCCAGCAGCTCGACATCGACGAGAGCACCGGGGTCGCCACGCTCAGCGAGGAGGCGAGATCGGAATGGAACCTCGCGCTCGACTCCTGGGAGGAGCTGCTGGCGCTGAAGCCGCGCAGGCTCGACCCGCAGGCCGCCGGGGTGATCGTCTGCGCCTACGTCCCGGTTCTGCCGCAGTGCCAGGTCCAGGCGCCCGAGGACGCCGTCGACTTCGGCGGCGCGATCGAGACCCAGAGGCTGATCGTCAAGGAGGACCCGAGCTCGCAGAACCTCACGAGCCTGGCCTACTTCCTGCTCGCCGACGGCGAGATCGACGAGGGCCGAGAGGTCGCCGACGAGGCGATCGCCAAGAGCTCCGGATCCAACAGCAAGAACCTCTCCAAGCAGTTCGACAAGCTGGTCAAACAGGCGACGCAGATCCAGCAGGCCCAGAAGAAGGCCCAGCAGGCCGGCGACCAGGGCGCGGCGTCCGGCGACAGCCAGCTGCAAAACCCCTTCGGCGGCCTCGGCACCGACACCGACGCCACCGGCCTCGCACCCGCCGCCCCCTGATCCCTCCCTCGCTAACCTCCCGGCCCTCCGGGCCGTTAGCTCAGCTGGTAGAGCAGGAGACTCTTAATCTCAAGGTCGCAGGTTCGATCCCTGCACGGCCCATCGCCGGCGCCGGCCGCCGCGACAGAATGCACGGGCGATGCCCGAGGAGGAGGTCGAACCCGCGCTGCCGGTCCGCGTCGCCACCGCCGCTGACCTTGATCAGCTGACGGCGCTGCTCACGACTGCGTTCGAGAGCGACCCCGTGTGGAGCTGGGCCTTTCCCGACCCGAGCGACCTCGCGGTCTGGTGGCGTTTCATGATCGGGAGCGCCCTTCGCTACCCCTGTGTCTGGATCACCGGTGACTACGCCGCTGCGTCGGTGTGGATCCCGCCAGAAGGTGTCGAGCTCACGGAAGATGAGGAGGAGCGGGTCGAGCCGATGCTCGGTGAGCTTGTCGGCCCGCGTGCCCCCGATGTACTGGGGTTGCTCGAGCGGTTCGACGCATCCCACCCGGGGGAGACACCCCACTACTACCTGAGCCTGCTGGGAACGCATCCGGACTACAGGGGGCAGGGCCTCGGGATGGCCCTTCTTGCGGAGAACCTCGCGCGGATGGACGCCGAGGGAGTGCCCGCCTATCTCGAGTCGAGCAATTCGGCGAACGACCGGCGCTATCAACGGTTGGGCTTCAAGCGTCTGGGGGAGTTCACGACCCTCGGCGGAGAACGCGTCGTGGGAACTATGTGGCGCGAGGTTGAGGGCGCCGAAGCCGCCGGTCTCGGCGAGTAGGGGACAGGTCGCTAGACGAGGGTCAGCTGCAGCGCCGCCCCGACCAGGCCACAGCCTGCGACGACGCAGACGACGGTCAGCTTCGCGTGCCAGCGGTTGAGCGCCGCGAAGGCGGCGACGGCGAGCACCGCGGTGGGGACGTCGACGACGCCGACATCGACGATCTCGACCGTGACCGCGGCGATTAGCCCGATCACGCCGGCAGCAACTCCGAGCAGGAAGGGCCGGATGCGGGGGTCCTCGGCGATCGCGATCAGCGCGCGGTGGAAGAAGATCGGGAAGGCGAACGCCGGCAGGAAGATGCCGAGCGTCATCGCGAGTCCGCCCCCGAGCCCCCCGGCGACGTAGCCGACGAAGGTGGCGAAGATGATCAGGGGGGCGGGCAAGACCCCGCTGATCGCGAGCCCGTCGACGAACTGCGTGTCGGTCAGATAGTGGTGGACCTCGACCGAGCTCTGCTGGAGGAAGGGGATCACCGTGTAGGCGCCGCCGAAGGTGAGCAGGCCGGCCTTGAGGCCCTCGAAGAACAGCTCGGCGGTGAGCGAGACCGTGATCGCCCCGACCACGACCAGCGCCAGCGGCCCCAGCGCCAGCGAGTTCGCCCGCCGCGTCCACCGCGCCGCGTTGCGCCAGAGCTCGTAGGCGGCGCCGGCCGCCACCAGCACGAGCGCGAAGCCGACCGAGACGAACAGCGTCAGCACGAACGCCGCCACGGCGATCGCGATCAGCGGCAAGTCGGTGAGAAACGAGCGCCCGAGACGCACGAGCGCCCGCCCGACAAGGGCGGCGACCGCCGCCGAGAGGCCGTAGAAGAGCTCGTCCAAGTGTCGTGAGAGGTCGGCCTCGACGTAGAGGACGGAGAAGGCGAGCATCAGCAGAAACCCGGGAACGACGAAGCCGAGCCCGGCGGCGAGCCCTCCGAGGCGGCCGCCCCGGATGCGGCCGAAGTAGACGCAGAGCTCGGTCGCCTCGGGGCCGGGGAGCACCTGGTAGACCGCGAGCGTGCGACGGAAGGACTCGTCGGAGATCCACCCTTCCTGCTCGACGCACTCGGCCTTGATCAGCTCGATCTGCGCCGCGGGGCCGCCCCAGGCGACGGCGCCGAAGCGCAGGAACCTGACGAACAGGGACCTGGGCCGATCCGCGGCTTGCTCGGAACCCTCCACGGCCGCGGGATTGTGGCGTACGGCTGGGCGGGGCGCCCCGACCGTGTCGGCGGGCGCTGCTGGACGGCCCGAGGCCTAGGCCAGCTTGCTGAGGCCGAGCACCGCCAGGTAGGCGCCGAAGCCGAACTCGATCACGGGGAGGAGGGTTCGCTGGTGCGCCGCGAGCGAGGCGCCCGCCCGCCCGAGGTAGGCGCGCAGCCGCTGGTAATGGGAGGCGACCAGGGGGATCTCGGCGGGCAGCAGCACGATCGCCAAGAGGACGACGAAGGTCATGGCCTTGCCCGTCAGCGCCACGTCCGAGACGCCGATCAGATGCACCGCCGGGAAGAACAGCGCGAGGGTGGTGACGTTGGTGGCCATGATCGCCATCCCGAGCACGAACGCGCGCCGCAGGTGGGGATCGGGGTCGTGATCGGCGTGCTGGCGCGGCGGCCTCGGCGGCCGGGCCAGGGTGTGAATCCCGAGCGCGACGAGGACGGCGGCGAGCGCGAGCTGGACCGCGCCGACCTCTTCCGGGGAGCTGTCCGGGCCGCCGGTCCCGCGAGCGGTGGCCAGCGCCAGCACCGAGACTCCGGCGAGGACGACGATCCCTCCGAGCGCGAACGCCGCCAGCCTGCGACCCGGCTGGTTCGGGTTCGCGGCGAGGCCGAGGCCGACCACCAGCACCGTCGGGCTGATCGCAGCCGCCGCCGCCAGCGGCAGCACGCTGAGGATCAGCCCGAGCATGCGGAGCAGCGTAGTCGGCGGCGGGGCGGCCCCGACTGCGCGTAGCCTTCGAACATGAGCGCCGAGCCGGACTCTCGCCCAGTTGTCTGCGTGGCGCGCGTGCTGCTGGAGGCAGGGCGCGAGCCGCTCGCCGCCGAGGCCGAGCTTCGCGAGGGCGGGCTCGACGCCACCCCGGAGCGCATCGCCGAGCTGGCGCGCGGCGCCGACGCGATCGTCGCCGACCCCACCGTTCGCGTCGACGAGGCGTTGCTGGAGGCCGCCGGCCCCGGCCTGCGCGTGGTCGCCAACTTCGCCGTCGGCATCGACAACATCGACCTCGAGGCCTGCCGGCGACGGGCGATCCCGGTGACGAACACCCCCGACGTGCTCACCGACGCCACCGCCGAGCTGGCGCTGGCGCTGACCCTCGCCGCTGCCCGCGGGACCACCGCGGCCGAGGGCGACCTGCGGGCGGGACGCTGGAGCGGCTGGGACCCCGGCGCCTACCTCGGCCTCGAGCTCACCGGGGCGGCCTTCGCCGTCGTCGGCTTCGGTCGCATCGGCGTCCGCTACGCGCAGCTCGTGCGCCCGCTCGCGGGCGAGCTGCTCTACGTCGCCCGTAGCCCCAAGCCCGACGCCGAGCGCGACCTCGGCGCCGTCCGGGTCGAGCTTGCCGAGGGGCTGCGCCGCGCCGACGTGGTCAGCCTGCACGTCCCCGCCGGCGCCGAGACCCGCCACCTGATCGCTGCCTCCGAGCTGCGGTCGATGCGCTCGCATGCCGTCCTGGTCAACACGGCGCGCGGTTCGATCGTCGACACCGGGGCGCTGGTCAGGGCGCTGGAGGCGGGCGAGATCGGCGCCGCCGGCCTCGACGTCTACGAGGCCGAGCCCGACGTCGGAGAGGGGCTGCTCGCCGCGCCGCGGTGCACGCTGCTGCCCCACATCGGCTCGGCGACGACGCGGGCGCGCGAGGCGATGGCGCGCATCGCGGCCCTCAACGTGCTCACGGCGCTGCGCGGCTCCGAGCCGCCCAACCGCGTCGTCTAGTGCGGCCGGGCTAGGAGGGCCGGGACTCGGCGGTCTCGGAGTCCTCGACGGCCTCGGACTCGAGGTCGGGCCCGCCGCGGGCGGCGCGGGCCTCGTAGTCGGAGCGCTTCTGCGCGTCGGCCTGGGCGAGCACCTGGTCGGCCTTGAGCAGGCGGGCGAATCCCTCCCGCGCCCGCCGCGGGAGCGCCCCCGTGAACTGGTAGATCACCCCGGTCCCGCGCGGCACGAAGACGTCGAACTTCGGGAACCGGAGGGCGCGGACGATCTCGGCCGCGACGTCGGAGGGCTGGCTCACCTTGACCGCGCGCGACTCGACCAGGCCCGAGCCGAGCTCGGTGTTGACCACGGCCGGCATCACGCACGAGATCTCGATCTCGGTGTCGCGGACCTCGGCCCGGACGGCCTCGCTGAGCCCGACCACCGCGTGCTTGGTGGCGCAGTAGGTGGCGCCGCCGGGCAGCCCGGCCTTGCCTGCCTGCGAGGCGATGTTGACGATGTGGCCGCTGTTGCGGCGCTGCATCCCGGGCAGTGCCAGCTTCATCCCGTAGATGACGCCGTGGATGTTGATGTCGACCATTCGGTGGGCGGTAGCGTCGTCCTCGTCGACGAAATTGCCGATCGGCATGATCCCGGCGTTGTTGACGAGCACGTCGATCGGGCCGAGGCGCTCCTCGACCTGGGCGAGGAAGTCGGCGAAGGACTGGCGCTTGGTGACGTCGAGCTCGAGCCCGATGCCCTCGGTCGGAAGCCCGGAGGCGGTCTGCTCGGCGAGCTCGGCGTCGAGGTCTCCGATCGCGACCCGCGCACCCTCGGCGGCCAGCGCCTGCGCCGTCGCCTTGCCGATCCCGCGGGCGCCGCCCGTGATCGCAACTACCTTGCTCTGCAGTGACCGCGGTTCCTTCGCCATTGACACTCCCTCTTCGTGGACGGGGGGATTCTGACTGACCGGCGCCGCCGGCGCGTCGGCGCTAGCGCTGGGAGCGAGTCTCGCCGGAGATCTGGTAGCTGAGGTACCAGCGCAGGTGCTTGGCCGCGGTTACTGCCGGGCCCCAGGACGAGAGAAGGAGCTTCATCGAGACTGGATCCTATATGGACGATCCGTCGTAGGCGCCAGGCGTGGGCTTAGGCTTGGGGGGATGCGCTTGATCCTTTTCGGCACCGAGATCCCAACGCTGCTGCGCTCGGCGCTCGCCGAGGAGGGCTTCCGCCTCGAGGTCGCGCCGGCCGGCGGGGCGCCGCCCGCCGTGGGCGCGGTCGGTGCGCTGGCGGCGGCGCTTCGGGAGGCCGAATCGGCACTGCGCGGCGCTCCGCCCTCCGCCGTGCTGGTCACCGGCGGCGGCGACCGCGCGCTGGGGGTGGCGCTGGCGGCGGTCAAGCTGGGGGTGCCGACGGCTTGGATCTCGCCACCGGACGCAGAGGTCGAGGTCCACCTCACCCGTCGCGTCGCCGACCTGACGGTGGACGCAACCCAGAGCCCGCACGACAGCGCCCGCGAGATTGCCGAGATGGCCGCTTCTACACTTCGGTCGCGATGAAGGTCGGCATCATCGGCCTCGGCTACGTGGGCCTGCCGCTGGCGGTCGCGTTCGCCGAGTCAGGAGCGGACGTGATCGGCGTCGACGCCGACTCCCGCAAGGTCGAGCGCCTGCGCCGCTCGGAGTCCGAGGTCGAGGACATCTCCTCCGAGCGGCTGCGCGAGGCCGCCCCACGCTTCACCGCCACCACCTCCTACGAGCACCTCGGCGGCTGCGACGCGCTGCTGATCTGCGTGCCGACCCCGCTGGCCAATCAGCGCGAGCCGGACCTCAGCTTCATCGTCGATGCCGCGACCGGCCTCGCGGCGGTGCTGCGAGAGGGGCAGCTGGTGGTGCTCGAGTCCACCACCTACCCGGGGACCACTCGCGAGCGCCTGCGCCCGATCCTGGAGGAGTCCGGGCTGGCAGCCGGGCGGGACTTCAACCTCGCCTTCTCGCCGGAGCGCATCGATCCGGGTCGCACCGATCACACGATCAGGACGACTCCGAAGATCGTCGGCGGGCTCACCGACGCCTGCCGTGACCGCGCGGTCGAGCTCTATGAGGCGGTCTGCGACGAGGTCGTCGCGGTCTCGACCCCGGAGGCGGCCGAACTGGCGAAGCTGCTCGAGAACATCTTCCGCTCGGTGAACATCGCCCTGGTCAACGAGCTGGCCGTGCTCTGCGACCGGATGGAGATCGACGTCTGGGAGGTGATCGCAGCGGCGTCGACGAAGCCGTTCGGGTTCATGCGCTTCGACCCCGGGCCGGGGATGGGCGGCCACTGCCTGCCCGTGGACCCCTTCTACCTCTCCTTCAAGGCCCGCGAGTACGACTTCCCCACCGAGTTCATCGAGCTCGCCGGCAAGATCAACCAAAACCAGCCGCACTTCTGCGTCGAGAAGGTCCAGCGGGCGCTCAACGACGTCGCCAAGCCGGTCAAGGGCTCGCGGGTGCTGCTGTTGGGCGTCGCCTACAAGGCCGGGGTCGGGGACGTGCGCGAGTCGCCCGCGATCAAGGTCGCACGCCTGCTGCGCGAGCTCGGCGCCGAGGTCTCCTACCACGACCCCCATGTCGCCGAGGTCGCGGAGCTGGGATTGAGCTCGGTCCCCCTCGATTCCGCCGTGGCGGCCTGCGATGTCGCCTGCATCGTCACCGCCCACGCCGAGATCGACTACCGTCGCGTCGTCGCCGACGCCCCGCTGGTGGTCGACTTCCGCGGCGTCACCAGCGACATCTCCGCTGCCAACCTGGTCCGGCTCTGAGGTGGGAGCGCTCCGCCAGCGCCTGCCGGGGCGCGGCGATCGAGGCCGCGCCGATCGCCTCACCCTGGGCCTCGCCGGAGTGGCCACGGCGACGGCCGGGGCGGTGCTGATCGGCGAGCTGCTGCGGCTGGGCCGGCGCCGCGCGGGAGAAAGACCCCAGGCCAAAAGCGTCTTCGACACGGCCGAGCACGCTCTGCTCTTCACCGGCGAGGCCACCCAGGACACGGTCGCGGTCGCGATCGAGGGATACGAGGCGACCTCTCGTGGCGAGACCATGCTGTTCAACATCCTCAGCGGATTCGTCGGTGGGTTCGCGCTGATGCGGATCTCGACGACCGGCATCCGCGGTGGCTGGTGGCCGATGGGCAACGTCCGCGTCGGCGGCCGCCACATCCACCACTTCGTCCCCGGGATCCTGATCGCCTTCGTCGCCGGCGGCGCCGGCCTGGTCACCCAGAACCCCAGGCTCGAGCAGGTCCTCGCCGTGCCCTTCGGGGCCGGGATCGGCGTCACCTTCGACGAGGCGGCACTGCTGTTGGACCTGCGCGACGTCTACTGGACCCGGGAGGGGATCGTCAGCGTCCAGCTCTCGCTCGGCCTCGCGGCGATCCTCGGGGGCACGATCATCTTCTTGCGGATGCTGCGCCGGGGCGAGGCCCGGGTCGAGGAGCGCGGCGAGATCCCGCCGGCGCCCGAGCGAATGGGACCGACGGTCGCATCAGCTACCGCTTGACGCGGTAGCGGGCGAACAGCTCGCCCTCGTCGTCCAGTAGCCAGGCCAGATCCAGTGGGCGCTCGTGCTCGGCAAGCCCCTCGACCAGATGCGGGCCGTCGCCGCCGATCAGCTTCGGGGCCAGCGTGACGAAGAGCTCGTCGACGAGCCCCGCCGCGATCATCTCGGCGTGCAGACGCGGCCCTCCCTCCGACAGCAGGGCGCGGACGCCGCGCTCACGGCGCAGGTAGCGAAACGCCTCCGGCAGGTCGACCCTGCCCCGGTGGCGGACGACCCGCACCGGCGTCTCGGTGGGTGGGGGGCTCCGCTCGCTCGCGGTGAAGCACACCACCCGCCCCTGGCCGCCGGTGAACAGGTCCGCGTCCCAGGGTAGGTCGAGGCTGTTGGAGACGATGCACATCAGCGGGTCTCCAGGGAGCCCGCGGCGCTCGCGCCGCGCACGCTTGTGCTGATCCGCCACGGGCCGGCCGTAGCGCTCGGCGCGCATCGTCCCTGCGCCGATCATGATCGCGTCGACGGTGGTGCGCAGTCTGACCAGCATCTCGGTGTCGGAGTCGCTGCCGATCGCTCCGGAGCGCCCCGAGATCGTCGCCCGGCCGTCGAGCGTGAGGGCGAAGTTGGTGACCGTGTAGGGCCGGTCGACGTGGGCGAGCGAGACGAAGTCGAGCGCGTCCACCTGCTCGGCGACGCTGGTCTGGGCGGGCTCGGGCAGCAGGCGGCGCATCGCGCTGAAGCTTAGGCGCGCGTCCGGCCACCCGTCCCCAGGCACGGCCCGCGGGTAAAGGAGGCGTCGGGTGCGGCCGATAGAACGCCCGTGAGCGCGAACCCGTTCTTCGACGGGCTGGTAGGGGTGTCGGTGCTCGTCGCCGTCGCCGTCGTGTGCGTATCCGCAGCCTGGGGAACGGGGGGGCGGCTGCGGATCCGCAGGCTGATCGCCGGAACCGGCGACCTGCGCCGCAGCGAGGCGCGCTTCCGCTCGCTCGTCCAGCACGCCTCGGACGTGATCACCGTGATCGACGCCCGGGGAGAGGTCGGCTATCAGAGCCCCTCGACCTCCGCCGTCTTCGGCTATGAGCCGGACGAGATCGAGGGCCGCATCCGCACCGACTTGATCCACGACGGCGACATCGCCCGGGCGAGCGCTGCGGGCGCGGAGCTGATGCGCAAGCCCGGGACGACGCTTTCGGTCGAGGGGCGAGTCCGCTGCCGCACCGGTGGCTGGCGCCACGTCGAGGCGATCGCGACGAACCTGCTGCACGATCCCTCCGTACAGGGGCTGGTGGTCAACACCCGCGACATCACCGAGCGCAAGCAGCTCGAGGAGGCGCTCACCTTCCGCGCCTTCCACGACCCGCTGACCAACCTCCCCAACCGGGCCCTGTTCGCCGACCGGCTCGCTCACGCGCTGCGTCGCGCGACTCGGCGGGGCGACTCGATCGCGGTCCTCTTTCTCGACCTGGACGAGTTCAAGAACATCAGCGACAGCCTTGGCCACGGCCGCGGCGACGAGCTGCTGGCGGCCGTCGGCGCGAGGCTGCTCAACAGCATGCGCGACACCGACACCGTCGCCAGGCTCGGGGGCGACGAGTTCGCGGTCCTGATCGAGGACGCCGAGGACGCGGCCGGCGCGGCCTCGGTGGCGAGGCGGGTCCTCGCTGCGCTCGAGACCGCGCTGCGGGTGGGAGAACAGCAGGTGCCCGTCCGGGCGAGCATGGGAATCGCCCTCAGCCCGAAGGCCGGCACGACCGCCGAGGAGCTGCTGCGGGCAGCCGACGTGGCGATGTACGCGGCCAAGGCCAACGGCGGGGGCAGCTTCGAGTTCTTCGAGCCGAGCATGCAGGCGGCGCTGCTGGAGCGGATGGATCTGGAGAACGACCTTGGCGACGCCGTCGACCGAAACCAGCTCTTCCTCGAGTACCAGCCGATCGTCTCGCTCGGCCAGGAGGCGATCCGCGGCACCGAGGCCCTCGTCCGCTGGCGGCATCCCAAGCACGGGGTGCTGCCCCCGGGCCGATTCATCGGGCTGGCGGAGGATCGCGGCTTCATGGGAGCGATCGGCACCTGGGTGCTGCGCACCGCCTGCGCCCAGGCGAGCGAGTGGCACCGGCGCTTCCCACGCAGCGCCGCGCCGCGGATGGTCGTCAACCTCTCGACCACCCAGCTCGAGCATCCGGGCCTGGTCGAGGATGTTGAGCTGGCGCTGCTCGAGTCGGGCCTCGACCCCGAGAGGCTGGTGCTCGAGCTGACCGAGAGCGTCGTGCTTGAGAACGAGACCGCGATCGCGAAGCTGGGCAAGCTTCGCGAGTGGGGCGTGCTCGTCTCGATCGACGACTTCGGCACCGGCTACTCCTCGCTCAGCTACCTTCGCCGCCTGCCCCTGGACATCCTCAAGATCGACCGCAGCTTCATCGACGGCCTCGACCGCGTCACGCACCAGTCGGCGATCGTCGAGGCGATCCTGGTGATGTGCTCGAGGCTCGGGATCGAGCCGGTCGCCGAGGGCGTCGAGCGCGAGGCCGAGGCGATCGAACTGCGCCGCCTGCACTGCGGGTTGGCGCAGGGGTTCTACTTCGAGCGGCCGATCGCCCCGGAGAAGATCGCCGAACTGCTGGCGCTTCCGGCCGGCGCGATCGACCTCGGCGCCCCGGGCGCCGCCGCCGCCCGCCTCCCGAGCTAGAGCCAGCCGAAGCGGCGGCCGGCGATCTGCTCGAGCCGGCAGACGTCGTCGTGGAACAGCTCGCTCAAGCGGGCGCGCATCCCGTCTTCAAGCTCGGGCTTGGGCGCCGGGCCGGAGCCCGGGTCGTGGACGATCCTCTCGAGGCGCCATCGCAGGCGCTCGGGCAGGCGGTCGAAGTTGCGGTCGAGCGCGCGCAGGCCGGGGAGGCGCACGGCGCGGTCCATCAGGCGGAATCGCCCGCCGGACTTGGCCCCGCCCGTCTCCCACTCGCGCGCGAACTCCTCCGAGGTGAACTCGGGATCGACGCCGAGGAACGCGAACAGCCGGCGCATCGTTTCGACGCGCTCGTTCTTCAGCTCCTCGCGGGAGACGATCTCGATCCGCTCGGGGCCGAAGGCCTCGAGGTAGGGATCGAGCTGGAAGGCGTAACGGCTGCGGTCGACGTAGGCCGAGCGCCCCTCGCCGAGCGCGTCGGCCAGCGGCCGGGCCTCATAGCCGCCGCCGAGGTTGTGCAGGTAGTGGGAGAGCATGCGGTCGATCGGGTCGCGCACCATGTAGACGAGACGGGCATGCGGCAGCAGCGTGTGCATCCGCTCTGCGACCCCTTCGAGGCGAGGGCGGTCGGTGTAGTGGGGCGAGGTCTCGCCGCGGACCGCCGCGGCGGGGTCGAAGTGGGAGCCGTACCACTCGGGGCCGAGCTGCCAGTTGAGCTCGGTGACGAAGAAGTTGAGCTCCTTCGGGCGCGACATCGTCACCTCGGGGTGGAGGTTGAGGTAGTGATGCAGGCTGGTCGTCCCGCACTTGAGCCCGCCGATCACGATCAGGTTCGGAAGGACGCCCGGCTCGCCGCCGCCCTCCGCCCGGCGCCCGGCGCGGGCGCGCTCGGCGGCGAAGCGCTCGTGCGCCCGGGCGATCATCGCCTCGTCGGCGGGGTCGGCCGGCGCGTTCCGGCCGGCCGCTGGTTCGGCTCCTGGCGCGCCCGGCGCCATACGGGCGCCTACCTGGCGCCGAGCCTGGCCGCGGCGTCGCGAAAGGTCTTGACCTCGCTTGTTGCCTTCTTGCGGCCCTCGAGCTTCTCGCCGTGGCGGTTCACCCAGATCACAGGCACGTTCATCTTCAGCACCGGCGCGACGTCGGACTCATAGCCCGAGCCGATGTGGACCCAGCCCTTCTTGCCCCCCAGCCGCCGGGCGCCCTCCTTGAAATGGGCGGGCTCGGGCTTGTAGCTGCGCACCTGCTGAGCGGTGACCACGAGGTCCAGCTCCGTCCGCAGGTGGCGGCGGGAGACCCCCAACAGCTTGTCGTCGATATTGGAGATGATGCCGACGTCGTAGCGCTTCTTCAGCCGGTCCATGGCGGCGTTCGCCTCGCGAAACGGCGCCCAGGCGCTGACGCTGTCCGGAAGGAACTGGGCGCGCGAGGGCTCCAGCTCCCAGCCGATCTCGCCGGCGACCTTGACGGCGGTCCGACGCAGCACCTCGGCGTAGAGCTCGTAGGAGCCGCTCATGATCTCTGCCTGGACCTCGAAGAAGCGGTGGATGAACTGCTGCTCGTCGAAGGAGAAGCCGTCCTTGGCGGCCTCTCGCTTGAACGTGTCGATGATCCCCTTCTCCCAGTCGATCAGCGTCCCGTAGCAGTCGGTGGTCACGAACTGGATGTCTTTGAGTTTCGGCAGTGGCATCAGCGGCGCGGGATTATGAAGGTTCCGGGGTTGGATAGGCTCGCGCCCTCCGGACCCATGGATCTTCTCGAGTATCAGGGCAAGCAGCTGTTCGCCAGGCACGGCGTCCCCGTCCCCGACGGGCGCCACGCGGCGACCGTCGACGCCGCCGCCGACGCCGCTGACGAGATCGGGTACCCCTGCGTGGTCAAGGCGCAGGTCGCGATCGGCGGCCGCGGCAAGGCGGGTGGGATCAGGCTCGCCCGCGACCAGGTCGAGGCCCGGGCCCACTCCGAGGTGATCCTCGGCATGGACATCCGCGGCTTCACCGTTCACGACCTCTGGGTCGAGCAGGCCTCCGAGATCGACGCTGAGTACTACGCCTCGGTCATCCTCGACCGCTCGGCCAAGAAGCTGCTGGCGATCGTCTCGCGGATGGGCGGGATGGACGTCGAGGAGGTCGCCGCATCCGACCCCGACGCCCTGGTCAAGCGCCAGATCGAGCCTGACACGGGACTGACCCCCGAGCTCGCCCAGGAACTGGCGATCGACGCCGGGATCGACGAGGACGTCACCGACCAGGTGGCGGCGACGCTGGTCAAGCTCGCCGACGTGGCCGTCGCCGAGGACGCGACCCTGATCGAGGTCAACCCGCTGATCGTGACCAAGGATCGCGAGGTGGTGGCGCTCGACTCGAAGGTGACGATCGACGGCAACTCCCTCTTCCGCCATCCCGAGCTGGCCGAGCTTCGCGACCGCTCCGCCGAGGATCCGCAGGAGCGGCTGGCGAAGGAGAAGGGGCTCACCTACGTCAAGCTCAACGGCAACATCGGCGTCCTCGCCAACGGCGCGGGGCTGTGCATGTCGACGCTCGACGTGGTCGCCCAGGCCGGCGGCAAGCCCGCCAACTTCCTCGACGCCGGCGGCGGCTCCAAGTCCGAGGCGATCGTCGACGCGCTTCAGGTGATCACCTCGGACGAGAAGGTGACCGCGATCCTGTTCAACATCTTCGGCGGCATCACCCGCTGCGACGAGATCGCCAAGGGGATCGTCGAGGCCTCGCAGCGGATCGAGATCTCAGCGCCGCTGGTCGTCCGCCTCGACGGGACCAACTCGGAGGAGGGCCTGAGGATCCTCGCCGAGGCGGACCTCTCCAACCTCCATCTCCAGAAGACGATGCTCGGCGGCGCCGAGAAGGTGGTGGAGCTGGCGTGATGAGGTGCTTTAGCACCGAAACTGGCGTGTCAGGCGGCGAAGCCGCCGCAGGTGATTCGTGAGCATCGTCGTCGGCAACGAGACCAAGCTCGTCGTCTCCGGGCTGACCGGCCGCGAGGGCAGCTTCCACGGGCTGCGCAACCGCGAGTACGGCACCGACCTGGTCGCCGGGGTAACGCCCGGCAAGGGCGGCCAAGAGGTCGAGGGCGTTCCGATCTACGACGCGATCGCCGAGGCGGTCGCAGCCGGCGGCGCCAACACTTCGATGATCTTCGTCCCGGCGCGCTTCGCGGCGGCCGCGATCGAGGAGGCGATCGACGCCGGGGTCGAGACGGTGATCGCGATCACCGAGGGCATCCCGGTGCTTGAGATGATGGGCGTCTACTGGAAGGCCAGGGAGGCCGGCGTGCGGCTGATCGGCCCCAACTGCCCGGGGGTGCTGTCGCCGGGCAAGGCCAATGTGGGGATCATCCCCGCCCAGTTCTTCGACCAGGGCTCGATCGGCGTCGTCTCCAAGTCGGGGACGCTCACCTACCAGATCGGCAACGAGCTCAAGCAGGCCGGGCTCGGCAACTCCTCGATCGTCGGCATCGGCGGCGACCCGATCGTCGGCTCGGACTTCATCGACGTGCTGACGCTGTTCGAGGACGATCCCGAGACCGAGCTGATCGTGATGGTCGGCGAGATCGGCGGCGACGCCGAGGAGCGAGCGGCCGACTTCATCGCGGAGTCGGTCTCCAAGCCCGTGGTCGCCTACATCGCCGGGTTCACCGCGCCCCCCGGCAAGCAGATGGGCCACGCCGGGGCGATCATCTCCGGATCCTCGGGGACCGCCCAGGTCAAGAAGGACGCGCTCGAGGCCAGGGACGTCCGCGTTGGCACCAGCCCGACGGAGACCGCCCGGCTCGCGGTCGAGACGCTGACCACGCGCTTTTAGGCTGGGGGCCGCGAAGTCGGCCGCTGACACCGGATACAATGTCAGAGCATGGCGGTCGCGCAGTCACAACCTGCCAGCGCCCTGCTCCGCGAGGCGCGGCGGCGCTCGGGCCTGAGCCAGAGGCGGCTCGCCCGGCGGGCGGGAACCAGCCAGGACGCGATCAGCCGCATCGAGCGCGGCGCCGAGTCTCCGGGCCTCGAGCGCCTGGGCCGGCTGCTGCTGCTCTGCGGGGAGGAGTTGAGGCTGAGCACAGAGCGGCTGGACGCGGCGGAGGGGCTGGCGGGCGAGGCCGGTCCAGAGATGTCGGCGGCCGAGCGCCTGCGCGAGTCGGCCTCCTGGAACCTGGTGGCGACGAAGCTGGAGATCGCCGGGGCCAAGGCTCGCGGCGGCAGCGCGGCCACCCGGATCGGCCGATGAGCGAGGGCCCGGCCGAGCGCCCCCTCGACATCCGGCGCCTCTTCGAGGTGCTCGATCGCCATCGCGTCGAGTACCTGGTGATCGGCGGCGTCGCGGTCCAGGTGCACGGCCACCGGCGGACCACGAAGGACCTCGATCTGATGCCAGGCCCTGGGCCCGAGAACGCCGCGCGCCTCGCCGCGGCGCTCGAGGAGCTGCGCGCCCGAGTCGCGGGTCAGGCTTCAGGCCCGGAGCTGTCGGCGGCCGATGCGGAACGCCTGGCCCTCGCCGCGGTGGTGCCGCCGCTCGCCACCGAGCACGGGGAGCTGCATCTTCTGCCCGAGCCCAGGGGCGCCTCCGGATGGGCGCAGATGCGGTCGCGGGCGCTGGTCGTGGACCTGGACGGGGCCGAGGTGTCGATCGTCGGTCTCGACGACCTGCTGCGGATGAAGGTGGCCATGGGACGCCAGCGCGACCTGGACGACATCGCGGTCTTGACCGCGATCGAGCGCGACGCCCGCGAGCCCGGCCACTAGACCGGCCTCGGCCGGCCTCGCCCCCGGAAGGAGCCGGGCCTGCGGCCACGATCGTGCCCGAGGGCATGGGCGAGACCCAGCAGGTCGAGCTCAAGATCATCGAGTAGGCGCTGGGCTCGTCGCGGCCGTTCGTATACTCGGCCGCGATGAGCTCGGAGGTCATCAGCTTTGCCCGAGGGGCTCCCTCGGCAGACCTCCTTCCCGCCGAGGCGGTGCGGGAGGCGGCGGCCCGTGCGCTTCGCGACGACTGGCAGCGGGCGCTCTCCTATGGGACGGGCCGCGGCCACCCCGAGCTGTGCGAGTGGATCGCGACCGAGCTGCATGGGATCGAGGGCGACCGGGTGATGGTCACCAACGGCTCGATGGAAGCGGCGGCGCTGCTGTTCCGCTACATGCTCGAGCCCGGCGACCGCGTGCTCGTCGAGCAGCCCTCCTACGATCGCACCCTGCTGCTTCTGGGCCGGACCGGCGCCGAGCTGGTGCCGGTGCCGCTGGAGTCCGACGGGCTCGACCTGGGGGCGTTCGAGGCCGCGCTCGCCGCTGGCCCCGTGAAGCTCGCCCACGTGATCCCCAACTTCCACAACCCGGCGGGCTGCACGCTCTCGGGCCCGAAGCGCGAGCGGCTGGTCAAGCTCGCGGCCGAGCACGGCTTCTGGCTGTTCGAGGACGACCCCTACCGGCTGATCTCGTTCGGGTCCGAGGAGCTGCCGACGATGCTCTCGCTCGACCGCGCCGACCGGGTGATCCACGCGTCCTCGTTCTCGAAGACGGTCAGCCCCGGCGTCCGCGTCGGCTATCTGGCCGGCCCGGCCGAGCAGATCGCCACCCTGGCCAAGCGCGGCAGCGAGCACTACATCTCCCCGAACATGCTGGCCGAGGCGGTTGTCCTGGAGATCTGCCGCTCGGGGGTCCTCGCCGAGAACGTCGCCTTCGTCAACGGCGCCCTGCGCGAGCGCCGCGACGCCCTCGTCGAGGCGCTGCGCTCACAGCTCCCGGAGGCCGAGTTCGTGGTCCCCGGCGGCGGCTACTTCCTCTGGGTCGACCTGCCGCACGACGTCGACACGGTCGCCGTGCTCGGGGCGGCCGCCGACGAGGGGGTCTCCTTCGTCGCCGGGCCGGACTTCATGCTCGAGGGGGGCCGCTCCAGCCTGCGCTTCTCCTTCGCCAGCGTCCCGCCCGAGCGGATCGCCGAGGGCGTCGCCCGCATTGCCCGGGCGCTCGAGCGCACCCGCCCCGCCAAGGCCGCCTAGCACCACGCGGCCTCCGTCAGAAGCCGGCGGCTTTACCCGCCGGTTACATCCCGCTTAGGGGCCGACCCTAGGCTGGCGGTGAGACAGATGCACAGAGTCAGATCCGAGTTCAGGAGGTTGCGCCCAAGATGAGCCCAGTCTGGATGATCGAAGGCAGTAAGAAGCTCGACCCGGTGAGCGAGCGAAACCTTGCGGAGCGGAGGTTCTCCGCCCTGGCCGCGGCCGTCCGCGAGCACGAGGCCAAGGTAAGGCGGCGCGAGTTGGCGCCGATGCGTCCCCAGGACGCGAGCCTGTACCGCCGGCTTCGCCAGATCTGCGGCGAGCCCTAGGGCCTGGCTGAGCTAGCGCCCGTAGCGGTCGCTGGAGACGACCAGCTGGTCCGGGAGCGGCGCCCGCGGTTGCGGCGCCGGGTTGGCGCGAACCGAGACGGTCTCGGCGACGTCGCGCGAGATCGTGTGGCGCTCGTCGCCGGCGACGACGACCACCTCGCCGTCGGCGCTGGCCTCGATCTCGCCGTCGAGCCCCGGGTAGATGCCCGTGCCCTTCAGGTAGTGCAGGATCTCCTCGGCCTCGTTCTCGAAGCGCAGGACGTGCACCTTGGCGCCCGGCTCGACGTCCGCCAGCAGCACGCCGTGCTCGCGGACGCCCTCGACGATCGGGTGCCCGTGCGGGCAGGTCTTGGCGTCGCCGATCGCGGCGAGCATCCGCTCCTCCAGCACCGGCGACATCGCGTGTTCGAGGCGCTCGGCCTCCTCGTGAACCTCGTCCCAGGGGATTCCGAGAACGTCGGTGAGGAAGCGCTCGATCAGACGGTGCCGGCGGACGATCTGGCCCGCCTGCTCGCGGCCGTCAGAGGTGAACTCGAGCGACTTGTCGGCGAGGCGGCTGACGTAGCCGTCGCGCTCCAGCCGCCCGATCATCTCGTGGACCGTGGGAGGGGAGAGCTGCATCGCCCGGGCGATGTTCGCGCCGGTGATCGGGAGGCCCGCCTCCTCCAGCCAGAACATGATCTGGAGGTACTCCTCCTCGGCGATGGTGGCGTGTTCCGAGGACATGGCACGAGTGTATTGAGTGCCCGTGAAAGGATTGCGAGGATGCGGATCGAGCCCGGCACCAGGGCGATCGTTACCGGCGCCTCCCGCGGAATCGGCCGGGCGCTGTGCGAGGCGCTTGCCCGCCGCGGCGCCCGTCTCGGGCTGATGGCTCGCGGCCGCGAGGGCCTGGAGGAGCTGGCGGCCGCCCTGCCCGCCCGCGACGGGGCCGAGCACGTGATCCTGCCGGGCGACGTCGGCCGGCGCGGCGAGGTCACGAAGGCGGTCGGGCGCTTCACCAAGCGCGCCGGCTCACTCGAGCTGCTGGTCGCCAACGCCGGCATTGCGCATTACGGGCCCTTCGCCGACGTCGAGATGGAGAAGGCGGAGGAGATGGTCCGGGTGAACGTCCTCGGCACGCTCTACACGGTCGAGGCCGGGCTGCAGCCGATGCTCGATCAGGCGCGAGGCCACATCGTCGTCGTCTCCTCGGGAGCCGGGTTGCGGGCCTTCCCCTGGGGCGCGGTCTACGGTGGCACCAAGGGGTTCGACCGGGGCTTCGCCGAGGCGCTTCGTCACGAGCTCTCGGGCACCGGGGTCAGCGTCACCACCGTCTTTCCGGGCGAGGTGGAGACCGCGCTTCACGACCACCAACGCGATCGCCTTCCCGACTGGCGGCGCGACCACAACGAGGTCTCCGCCGACCGGGTCGCCGAGGAGGTCGTCGCCGCGGTCGAGGCCGACCGCCGTGAGCTCCACGTTCCCAAGGCCGTGAAGCTGCTCGGGCTCAACGGCATCGCCCCCCGCCTCCTCGACGGCCTCGTCGCCCGCGCCCGCGGCAGAACCGCGGCCCCCCGCCGGGACTAGGGACGAAGTCCCGGTAGACCAGGCCAAACCTGCCGGGTAAGGCCGGCGCCCTAACCCGCCGGGACCGGACGCGAAGCGGAGGATCCCGGCGGAGTTATTCCCGTCTGCCGCTGGGCCAGGGTTTACCCGCGCGCGAGGGTGGTGATGACGGCCTCGTAGAAGCCGTCGCCCATCGCGCCCTCAGTGACCGTCACCTTCTCGCGACGCGCGATCGCCTCGCGCACCCCGGGATCGCGCTCGGGGCCGTTGGCGACCACGAAGAAGCGCCCGACCGGGTCGGCGGTGTCGAGGTCCTCGAGCGAGTCGCCGACGGCGATGCAGCTCTCCGGGTCATAGCCGCGCGCCTGCATGTGGAAGGCGACCGCCTTCGCCTTGCTGGCCCCGCCGGGGACGAGGTGGTAGGCGTGGGCCGGTCCCTCGATCGTCTCCATCGGGCGGGCGATCGCTCCGTTGTCGAGGAAGCGGATGTCGGCGTGGCCGCGCTCGGCCAGCAGGGCGTTGGCCTCGGCGACGTCCACCGAGCCCCGGAACAGGTGGGAGAGCTGGCGCTCGCTGTGCCAGGGGCGGTGCCATTCGAGGCTGTCGCCGAAGCGCTCGAACAACAGGTCGGGGATGCCGGCATCGAGCATCCGCTGCGCCGGCGTCCCCTCTCCCTCGGACCAATCGCCGACCAGATAGGTGCGCTCGAGGTCGATCACCACCCCGCAGCCGGCCTCGTAGATGTAGGAGCCCTGGCCCATCAGGCGGGCGTCCGAGCTGACCTGCTGCTCGCGCCGCCCGGACATGATCACGACCTCGACCCCGGCCCGGTGGCAGGCTTCCAGCGCGCGCGCCTGCATCATCGAGAAGCTCCCCTCGGCGTCGCGGAACAGCGATCCCTGCTTGCCATAGAGGGTGCCGTCGAGGTCGGTGTAGACGCAGCGCAGGCTCATCGGCGGCCCGTACCGTAGACGCTCGCGGGCAGCTCGACCGAGTCCAGCCCCAGCCAGCCTGCCATCAGCTCGAGCTCGGCGCGAAGCTCTTCCAGCGTCCGCGCCGGGGCCGCCGGCTCGAGGTGGACCGCGCGGGCGCACAGGACCGAGCCCGCCCGATCGGCCTTCAGGTCCACCCGCGCGACCAGGCGGTCCCCGAGCAGGAAGGGGAGGACGTAGTAGCCATGGACTCGCTTGGGCTTGGGCAGGTAGATCTCGAGGCGGTAGCGGAAGCCGAACAGGCGCTCGACCCGGGTTCGCTCCCAGATCAGTGAGTCGAAGGGGCCGACCAGCGCCCGCGCCTCGACCCGCCGCGGGATCGTTGCTGTGGCGAGCAGATAGCCGGGCGTGCGGCCCCAGCCCTCTACCCGCACCGGCAACAGCTCACCCGCCTCGACCAGCTCGCCGACCCGGGCTCGCGCCTCGGCCAGCGGCAAGCGGAAGTAGTCGCGCAGGTCGCGCTCCGCGGCAATCCCGAGCGCCCGCGCGGCAACCCGAACCAACCCGCGCTGCGCGTCCTCGACCGAGGGGGTAGGCGCGGCCAGCACCTTGCGGGGCAGGACGCGCTCGGGGAGGTCGTAGAGGCGCTCGAAGCTGCGCCGCCGCGCGACGGCCACCTGGCCGCTCCAGAACAGCCACTCGACCGCGCGCTTGGTGTCCGACCAATCCCACCAGGGCCCGGCCCGGCGCGAGCGCTCCTCCACCAGCTCGGATGCGGCCACGGGACCTCGATCGCGAACCCGCTCGAGCACGCCGGCTACCAGCTCGGGTTGCTCGGACTGCACCCGTCGTATCTCGCCCCAGGCATCCTCGGCGGCACGAGCCATGCGCCACCGAAGCAGCGGCTGCAGCTCGACCGGGAGCAGCGACGCCTCGTGCCCCCAGTACTCGAAGAGCCGGCGCGGCGCCCTCTGCGAACAGGCGTCGAGCGTCTCCACGGGATAGGGGCCGAGGCGGCTGAACGCCGGCAGGTAGTGGGCGCGGGAGAGGACGTTGACCGAGTCGATCTGCAGCAGGCCGACTTGGCCGAGGACGCGGCGGATGCCCCAGCCCGCGCCGGCCGGGTCGGGCCGCACCGCGCCGAAGCCCTGCGAGGCGACCGCCAGGCGGCGGGCCTGGGCTGCCGAGAGGCTCTCTCGCGGTTGCGCCATCGCCCTGAAGCTACGGCCTCGGCGGCTCTCGGGGCGGGCACTAAGGTTGGCCGCGATGGCAGTCTGGCGCCTCGGTGACCGCTCGCTCTCCTTCCCGCCCCCGCAGGCGGCGGGGATCGTCAACGTCACCGACCACTCCTTCTATGAGGGCGCGCGCAGCGGCACCCCCGAGCGCGCGATCGAGGACGGGATGCGCCTGGTCGAGGCGGGCTTCGACCTGCTCGACGTCGGCGCGGTGCCGGCGCGCAGCGGTCCCGCGGTCGACGCCGACGACGAGGCGGGCCGGCTGGTGCCGGCGATCGAGGGCCTGGTCGCCCGATCAGGCGTGCCGGTGCTGGCCGACACCTCCTCCGCCGAGGTCGCCGCTGGCGCGATCGCGGCGGGCGCCGCCGCGATCAACGACATCTCCGGCGGCAGCGACCCCGATCTGCTGGCTGCGGTCGGCTCCGCCGACGCCGGTTACGTCCTCATGCACATCGAGGGCCCGCCGCGGGTCGATCGCGACCCTCCCGCCTACGACGACCCGGTCGAGCACATGCTCCGCTGGTTCGGCGAGCGGATCGAGGACGCGGTCGCCGCCGGCATCGACGAGGAGCGGATCGTGCTCGATCCCGGTCTCGACTTCGACCTCTCCGTCGGCGACGACCTCGAGGTGATGCACCGCCTGGGCGAGCTGCGGGCGCTCGGCCGGCCGCTGTTCGTGGCGCTCTCGCGCAAGGACTTTCTCGGCGCGGTCGTGGCGGGCTCCTGGGAGCGCCGCGCCGATGCTTCGGCACGCGGCGCGGCGACGCTGGCGGCGACGGCGCTGGCCGTGGCCGAGGGAGCCGAGGTGCTGCGCCTTCATGACGCCGAGGCGCTGGACGCGATGCGCACCGCCGCCGCGGTCGTCGGCGACGACGCGGCAGCGCCGACGTGATCGAGCAGGCCTGGCTGCACCTGCTGGAGGCGGGGGAGGTCGACGAGCGCTTGGTCGCCACCAGCGCCGAGTCGGGTCGCGAGGCCGAGGCGTCCCCGATTCCGCCAGCGCTCGACCCGAGCCTGGCGGCGGCGCTTCGCAGCGCCGGCATCGCCGCGCTCTACTCGCATCAGCTCGAGGCGCTGGAGGCGGCCCGCGAGGGCAACGTGATCGTCACCAGCGGCACCGCCTCGGGGAAGTCCCTGTCGTTCAACCTGCCCACCCTCGAGGGACTGGCCGCCGACGATCGCGCTCGGGCGCTCTATCTGTACCCGACCAAGGCGCTGGCGCAGGACCAGGCCCGAAAGCTCTCGGAGCTCGGCCTTTCCAGCCTCAGCCACGCGATCTACGACGGCGACACTCCTCGCGACGACCGGCCTCAGATCCGCCGCCGCTCGAACCTGATCCTGACCAACCCGGACATGCTCAACATGAGCGTGCTGCCGCATCACAAGCAGTGGGGGGACTTTCTCGCCGGGCTGCGCTGGGTCGTCGTCGACGAGGCCCACACCTACCGCGGGGTGTTCGGTTCGCACGTCGCCAACGTGCTGAGGCGGCTGCGCCGGGTCGCACGCCTGTACGGGTCCGAGCCGCGCTTCCTCTGCGCGTCGGCGACGATCGCCAACCCGCTGCAGCTGGCCGAGGCGCTGGTCGGCGAGTCGTTCCGTCTGGTCGAATCAGACGGCGCCCCGCGCGCGGGGCGGCGGATCGCGATGTGGAACCCGCCCGTCGTCGACCCGAAGACGATGACCCGGCGCTCGGTGCTGTCCGAGACGGCGGAGCTGCTCGCCGACCTGATGATCGCCGGCATGCGGACGATCTGCTTCTTGCGCAGCCGCCGGGGGATCGAGCTGATCCTGCGGTTCACGCGGATGCGCCTGTCCGACCTCGGCCGGCCGGAGCTGGCGGAGCTGATCGCCCCCTACCGAGCCGGGTACACGCCGCAACAGCGGCGGGGGATCGAGTCCCGCCTCGCCGACGGCCAGCTGCTTGCGGTGGTCGCGACCAACGCCCTCGAGCTCGGGATCGACATCGGCGAGCTCGACGCCGCGATCTGCGCCACCTTCCCGGGCACCGTCGCCAGCCTGCGCCAGATGTGGGGTCGCGCCGGACGGCGTACCGAGGGGATCGCGCTGTACATCGCCGGCGACGACGCCCTCGACCAGTTCTTCTGCCGGCACCCGGACGAGTTCATCGGCCGCTCCGTCGAGGCGGCGATCCTCGACCCGGCCAACGACCGGATCCAGCTGGCGCACACGCTGGCGGCGGCCTACGAGGCACCGCTGGGGGGCTCGGCCCCACAGCCGGGCGCCGGCGACGACGAGATCCTCGGCCCACGCTGGCGCGAGCGCGCCGACGCGCTCGTCGCCGCCGGCGAGCTGCGGCGCTCTCGCGACGGGCGTTACCTGCCCCGTGGCCCGGGGTTCCCGGCTGGCGAGATCTCGCTGCGCTCGGCCTCGCCCGACTCGGTCGCGGTGATCGAGCGCGGGTCGGGCGAGATGCTGGGATCGGTCGAGGCCGAGCGCGCCTTCACCACCGTCCACCCGGGCGCCGTCTACCTGCACCTCGGGCGCGCATACGAGGTGCGCGAGCTCGACGTCGAGCACCGTCGCGCCGTGGTCGACCCGTTCGAGGGCGATTGGTACACCCAGCCGAAGAAGGAGACGATGATCTTCATCGAGGCGATCGGGTCGCAGCGAACGCTGGGAGCCGGCCCGGGCGCGGTCGAGCTGTCGTTCGGCGAGGCATCGGTGACCGAGCAGGTGATCGCCTACCAGCGAAAGCGGCTCAACGACCACAGCGTCATCGACCTGGTCGCCCTCGAGCTGCCCGAGACCAACTTCCCCACCCAGGCGCTGTGGTACGTGCTGCCGGCCGCACTCGCCGGGCCCGAGGCGCTGCCCCCCGAGGTCCAGCTCGGCGCCCTGCATGCGACCGAGCACTCCCAGATCGCGGTGCTGCCGCTGCTGGCGATGTGCGACCGCTGGGACATCGGCGGGCTCTCGACCAACGTCCATTTCCAGACCGGCAGCCCGACGATCTTCATCTACGATGGCCACCCCGGAGGGGTCGGGATCTCACGGCGCGGCTACGACGAGTTCGAGCGCCTGATCGCCGACGCCGCCCGGCTGGTCGGCGAGTGCCCCTGCGCCGAGGGCTGCCCCTCCTGCGTGCAGAGCCCGAAGTGCGGCAACCTGAACGAGCCGCTGCACAAGGCCGGCGCCCTGCAGCTGATGGAAGCGACGATCAACGAGATCGCCGCGGCGGCGCGTTGAGCGCCTGGTGGTTAGCCTTACGCGCCGCGGGCGAGGTAGCTCAGTTGGTAGAGCACACGACTGAAAATCGTGGTGTCGCCGGTTCGATTCCGGCCCTCGCCACTCGCGGCGGATAGCCGTCGCCCGGCAGCGTCATCGGTCGCTCGCCCGCGGTTCGGAAGCGCGTCAGATGGACGGACTACGCGCCGACTTCAGCGGCACAGGGGAGACCCGAACGCCGTCCGGGCCTCTGTCTACCTTGAAAGCACGATGACCGATCAAGCCTCATTCGCAGCCCAACCGACCCTCGCCCCCTCCCTGAGCAACGGCGACGCCCCCGCCGAGGGCTCCAACGGCAACCGCAACGGGACCGGGACCGCCCCGGACACCGTCACCGTCAACGGGCTGATCGACGGCCAGGCCGTGGAGGCGATCTTTGCCGTGCGCGAGCGTGAGCGCCGCCAGAAGCGCGGCGGCGGGGAGTGGCTGCGGCTGGTCGTCTCCGACCGCACCGGCAAGGTCGAGGCCGTGGCCTGGGACGGGGTCGACGACTACTTCGACGCCGCCCAGCCGGGGAGTGCGGTGCGCATCGCCGGCCGCTACAGCGTCCACGCCAAGTACGGGCCGAAGATCACGATCGAGGCGATCCGCCCGGCGCGCGAGGACGAGTTCGAGCCCAGCGAGATCGCCCTCGGCCCCTCGGTGTCGCCGGAGAGCATGGTCGCCCAGCTGCGAGAGCTGGTGGCGACCGTCCAGTCGCCGGACCTGGGCTCGCTGCTCGAGCGCCTGCTCGGTGAAGGCTCGCCCACCTGGGAGCGGTTCCGGGTCGCCCCGGCCGCCAAGTACTACCACCAGGCCTACACCCACGGGCTGCTCGACCACACGGTCTCGGTTGCCCAGGCCGTCAGCACCGCCGCCGCCGCCTTTCCGGGCATCGACCGCGACGTCGCGGTCACCGGCGCCCTGCTGCACGACATCGGCAAGACGATGGCCTACAACGACGACCCGCTGGCGATCGACCTCACCGACGCCGGCCGGCTCCAGGGCGAGATTCCGCTCGGCTACTACCTGGTGCGCTCGACGATCGACTCGATCGAGGGCTTCGACCCGGCGACCGCTGAGGCCGTGCTGCACATCATCCTCTCCCACCACGGCAGCTACCAGAACGGCTCCCCGGTCGTGCCCGCGACGCGGGAGGCGACCCTGGTGCACTCGATGGACAACCTCGGCGGCAAGCTCGGCAGCTTCGACCGGATCGAGGGCGAGTTGGCCGAGGGCGAGGCCTGGTCGCGATTCGACCGCGGCCTCGACTCGGCCGCCTACTTCGGCACCCGCGCCGCCTAGCCCGAGGCGGTACGGGTCTCCGCGGAAGCGGGTCGCCGGCTAGGGCGAGAACTTGGCGTTGCAGGCCTGGATCTTGTCGACGTCGCCCGAGGCGCCGTTGATGCAGCCGAGCAGCTTGTTCGCCTGCTGGATCTGCTGGCTCGAGGTCTGAGCCGAGCTCTCCTGCAGCTTCTGCGCCTGCTTGATCGCCTTCTCGATCTGGGGGCCGGCGTTCTCAGCGTCCTCGATCGCGGGGCTGAAGGCGTCGAAGCTGCGGTCGATCGCGTCGTTGGTGGTGTCCAGCGTCGGCTTGAGGATGAAGAAGTACACGCCCGCGAGGATCGCCACCGTGGTGACGATCTTGATCAAGGGGCTGATGAAGGTGCCGGCGCCAATCATCGGTCGAGCCCCACAGGGGTGGGCGGCGGCGGGACTCTAGCCGAAAATGCGGGTTCCATCGCCGCCGCCCGCGGGGGGGCTGGGGCGCGCTGACTATCCTGCGCGGGCGATGGCCAAGGACACCGAGAAGCTGATCCGCCAACTCTCGCTGATCTCGTTCCTGATGGCCAACGGCCGGCCGGTCTCGGCGCTCGAGATCAAGCGCGAGGTCGAGGGCTACAGCTCGATGAACGAGGACGCGTTCGCGCGTCGCTTCTACGCGGATCGCGCCGAGCTGGAGAGCCTCGGGATCTTGCTCCAGGTGGAGAAGCCGTCCGAGGGCTTCTTCGAGGCCGAGCTGTACGCGCTGCCGCCGGAGAACTACTACCTGCGGGCGATCGAGTTCACCGACGCCGAGTTGGGTGCCCTGCGCACCGCGCTGGGGCTGCTCGACGGCGAGTTCGCCTACGCCGAGCCCCTGCGCCTGGCGCTCCAGCAGGTCTCGTGGGGACGCCCGAGCCCGCTGCAGGAGGAGGACACCGCGCCGATCGACGTCCGGCTCGCCGATCCGGCCTCGGGCCGCGAGGTGTCCCAGCGCCTGGCGAAGATCGAGACCGCGATCTCGCGCCGCAAGACGATCGAGTTCAGCTACTACTCGCTGCAGCGCGACGAGGAGTCCGAGCGCAGGGTCGATCCCTACCATCTCGTCTTCCGCAACGGCCAGTTCTATTTGATTGGCCACTCCCACGAACGCGACGACGTCCGCGTCTTCCGCCTCTCCCGGATCCGGGGCAAGGTCTCCTACGCGACCAAGGCCGAGCACGACTTCTCCTCGCCGGAGAACTTCGACCGGCGCGACTACGCCTCGCGGGCCGACTGGCAGATGGGCGCGATAGCGGGCACGGCGAAGGTCTTCCTGCGCGAGCGGATCGCCTGGCTGGTCGCGCGCGACTACGGCAACCATGGGACGCTGCGCAAGGCGACCAAGGCCGACGGCGTCCCCGGGCGGGGCCAGATCTACGAAACCGACTACGCCTCGGGCCGCCAACTCGTTTCCTGGGTGCTGGGCTGGCGAGAGAACGCGATCCTGCTCGAGCCCCCAGAGCTGGCCACCGATGCGCAGCAGCGCCTGGCGCTGCTGCGCAACCGCCACAGCGGCGAGTTCTCCGGCGCCAGGGTGATCGCTCGACCGATGCCCGAGTCCAACGGCCGTGGCCGTTCCAACGGCCGCTCCGAGTCCGTGATCCGCCCCGAGCGCTTCGCCCGGCTGGTAGCGCTCGCCGGCTTGCTGATCGGTGCCGCCCGCGCGGGCGCCCGGCTGCGCACCGCCGAGGTCATGGACGAGCTCAACGTCTCGATCGACGAGCTGCGCGAGGACATCGACGTCCTCAACGTCGTCAACTTCGGCGGCGGCACCTACGTGCTCTACGCCGAGATCGTCGGCGACGAGCTCGAGGTCGATGCCGACACCTACGGCGACAACTTCGCCCGGCCGGCACGGCTGCTGCCGCTGGAGGCGAAGGCTCTCGTCGCCGCGATCGACCTCTTCGGCGACCATCTGCCACAGTCCGGGCTGCAGACCGCCCGCTCCAAGATCGTCGAGGCGCTCGGCCGCGATCCCTCCGAGGAGGGGCTCGAGATCGCCCCGGGACGCGACGACTCCGAGGTGGTGAGCACCGTCCACGACGCGATCGAGCGGCACCGGGTGCTCGAGATCCAGTACTACAAGGAGAACGAGGACGAGTTCACGCAGCGGCGGGTCGAGCCCTACAAGCTCGCCAGCGGCCCGGAAGGCTGGTATCTGGGCTGCTTCGACCCGGCCCGCGAGGACACCCGTCACTTTCGCCTGGACCGGATGAAGGAGGCGAGGGTGACCGACGAGCGCTTCGAGCCGCGCGAGGGCATCGACGAGCGCCTCGCCGAGCAGGAGTGGCTGACCCGCGGCGAGGTCGCCACCGCCGGCGTGGCCCGTGTCTGGGTCTCGCCCGAGCGCGCCCGCTGGCTGCGCGAGCAGCGCCGCGTGGTCGAGGAGCTGGCCGACGGCGCCGTCGTCGTCGAGCTCCCCTACGGCTCCGTCGACTGGCTCGTGCGGGAGACGCTGAAGGGCGTCGGCGACCTGGTCGTGCTTGAGCCCGACGACGCCCGCGACGCCGTCGCCAGGGCAGTCGCCGCCTGACTCGCCGTTCCCGCCCGGCGATCTATATTCGGCTGATCGACCCCGCGCCCGGCCACGACGAGATCCTGCGCATCGTCGCCCCGAACCCGGGGCCGATGACCCTCGAGGGCACCAACACCTACCTGGTCGGCCGCGACCCGGCCTACGTGGTCGATCCCGGTCCCGGGATCGACTCCCACGTCGAGGCGATTCGAATCGCGGCCGATGAGCGCGGCGGCATCGGCGGCATCCTCCTCACCCACTCCCACGCCGACCACTCGGCCGCCGTCCCGCTGCTCGACGCGCCGCTTCTGTGGGGCGAGGTCGGCCGAGGCGACGAGGCCCTGATTCTTGCCGCGGGTGGCGCGGGGATGTCGGTCCCCCGAGACCCGAACTATCGGGTCGGAAGCTCGGGGGACCGACTCCCGGCGACAGGACCCGCGGCCCCCCAGGTTGGTCCCTTCACCGTCATCCCGACGCCAGGGCACGCAGTGGACCATGTGGCGTTGGTGCTTGGTGACGTCGGCTTTTGCGGTGATCTGGTCCTGGGGCGGGGGTCGTCGATCGTGCCGCCGGCGGCAGGCGGTGGATCGCTGGCGGACTACATGGAGTCGCTGGCGCGGGTTCGGGCGCTGGGACCGGCCTTGATCTGCCCCGGCCATGGGCCATGGATCCAGCGCCCGGAGGCCAAGCTCGACGAGTACGTGTCGCACAGGCTGGAGCGGGAGCGCAAGCTGGTGGCGGCGCTGGAAGGCGGGCAGCGTTCGCGCCGGGCGCTGCTCGCGGCGGCCTGGGGGGATGTGCCCGCGGCGATGCGGCCGGCGGCGGCGCTGGCGATGCAGGCGCACCTGGAGAAGCTGGAGTCGGAGGGGCGGCTGCCCCAGGGCATCTCGGGATAGCCGATAATCACTTCGCGATGGCTCTCGACAGCAAGGTCCTTCGTGGAGCCGGGCTGTTCACGGCCGGGTTCGCGGCGCTGTCGGCGGCGGCCCTGGCCGCCCTGCGCTGGCAGCTTCTCACCCGCCCGCTGCCGCGGACCGAGGGCCGCTTGCGGGTGCGGGGGCCGGAGGCGCCGGTCGAGATCAGCCGCGACCGCTGGGGCGTACCGCACGTGCGCGCTCGCAGCGCCGCCGACCTGTGGTTCGCCCAGGGTTTCTGCCTTGGCCAGGATCGCCTCTGGCAGCTCGACCTCTACCGGCGGGCGGCGGCGGGAAGGATCGCTGAGTTCGGCGGCGCCGAGAGCCTCGCGGCCGACCGCTTCATGCGCACCCTGGGGTTGCGGCGCCGAGCGCTCGCCGAACAGCAGGAGCTGGTCCCGGTTGTCGCCGATGGCCTCGCGGCCTACAGCGCCGGCATCAACGCCGCCGCCGAGGCCGCCGCGGCCCCGCCGCCGGAGTTCCAGCTGCTGCGGATTTCCTTCGAGCCGTGGACGCCGGCCGACTCGCTGGCGGTCGCGAAGCTGCTCGCCTTCGGGCTCTCGACCAACTGGGAGCGCGAGCTGCTGCGCGCGGAGATGGCGCGCGACCTCGGGGCCGAGCTGGCGGCAAAGCTCGATCCGGGCTATCCCGAGGGCAACCCGGTGGTGCTGACGCCGGGTGAGCCGTACGGGGGCGACGGGCTGGCGATGGCCGAGCAGATCGGGCGGCTGCGGGGCGAGCTCGGCTTTGCGCTCGAGGCCACCGGCTCGAACAACTGGGCGATCTCGGCCGATCGCTCCGCGACCTCGGGGCCGCTGATCGCCGGCGACCCACACCTGCCGCCGAGCATGCCGGGGGTGACCTACCAGCTGGCGCTGTACCGCGACGACCGCTTCGCCCGCGGCGCCTCGCTTCCCGGGCTGCCGGGTGTCACCTTCGGCCAGAACAACGACGTCGTCTGGACCTTTACAAACGCGATGGCGGATGTGATGGACCTGTTCGTCGAGCGGGTGACCGGCGATAGCTATGAGTTCGAGGGCGAGGCCCGGCCGCTGGCCCTGATCGAGGAGGAGATCGAGGTCAAGGGCCGGGACCCGGAGCGGCTGGTGGTCCGCGAGACGCACCACGGTCCGCTGGTCAACTCCGCGCTCGGCGCCGATGAGTACGAGCCGCTTGCCCTGAGCTGGTCGGGCCTGCGCTTCCCCGGCGTCAGCTCCGCCAGCTTCGCGATGCTCGACTACTCAAGCGGGCCGGACGCGGTCGCTCACCTGGGCGACGTGGCGATGCCGGTCTCGAACCTCGTCTGGGCCGACCGCCAGGGATCGATCGGCTACAAGACGCTGGGTCGCCTGCCCAAGCGCCGCGGGGCCTGCCCCGATCTGCCCAAGCCCGGGTGGACCGGCGAACACGAGTGGGACGGCTGGGTGCCCTACTCCGAGCAGCCCGAGTTGACCGACCCCGACGCGGGCTACGTGGTCACCGCCAACAACCGGATCACGCCTGCGGGCTTTCCCCATCACGTCTCCTCGGACTACCTCGACGGCTACCGCGCCCGCCGGATCTCCGAGCTGATCGAGGCCGCGGCCGAGCTCGACCTCGACGACTTCGCCGCGATGCAGCTCGACCAGCACTCGATCCCGGGGGTCGAGACGGTCGGCCGCCTGGTCAGGCTCGCCGCTCGCGACCAGCGCGAGACCGCGGCGATCGAGCGCTTGCGAAGCTGGGATTGCCGGATGAGCCCCGACTCGATCGCGGCGACGATCTACCAGGCGTTCACGCTGCGCTTCGCGCGCGAGGTGGCCCGGGCCGCGATCGGCGACCGCGACCTGGCCGAGCGCTGGCTCGACCGCGCCGACAACGGCTTCCTCTCCCACATCACCTCGCCCTGGCGCTGGCAGTCACACCTTCTCGGCCTCTGGGAGGAGGGCGACGAGGGGCTGATCGGCGGCTCCTGGGACGAGCTCGCGCTGGACTCGCTGCGCGGCGCGATCGACGACTTGGCCGACCGCTTTGGCGACGATCCCGAGCGCTGGCGCTGGGGCCGGGTCCACGCGATCCACTTCGCGCACGGGCTCGGCGGCGCCAACCCGCTGCTGCGCCGGATCTTCAGCCGTACCGTCGAGGTCGGCGGCGCCCAGGAGACCGTCTCGCAGGTGGGCTGGGACCCGAACGATCCCTTCGCCGCGATCTGGGCGCCCTGCTGGCGGATCGTCGCCGACCCCCAGGCCCCCGAACGCTCGCGCTGGCAGCAGTTCACCGGGCAGTCCGGGCATCCGGGCAGCCCCCACTACGACGATCTGCAGGCCCGCTGGGCGGCGGGGCGGACCCAGGCGATGACCGGCGAGGGCCCCTGGGAGCTGCTGCAACTACTGCCCGCCTCCTCCTCCGTTTCGCGTCCGGGAGCGTCGGGGCCCGCTTGAGCAGGCGCGACCAGATAGTCCTGACCGAGTCCGAGCAGCTGGAGCTGCTCGAGGCCGAGCGTGTGGTCATCGTCTCCACCCACGGCCCCCGCGGTTGGCCGCACTCGATGCCGCTCTGGTACGTGCCGCGCGACGGGCGCATCTGGATCTGGACCTACGCCAAGTCGCAGAAGGTCCGCAACCTCGAGCGCGACCCTCGCGCCACCCTGCTGATCGAGACGGGCACCGAGTACGCCGAGCTGCGCGGCATCGAGGTCGAGGCCGAGGCCACCCTGCACCGCGACTTCGACACCGTCTTCGAGTTCGCCAAAGAGCTCACCGTCCGCTACGCCGAGGGGATTGATTCGGTGGAGGGCGACGCGGCCGAGGCGCTGCGGGCGCAGGCACCGAAGCGGGTGGCGATCAGCTTCGAGCCCGTTCGCGTGGCCTCCTGGGATCACTCGAAGCTGGGCGGCACCTACTAGCCTCTCGCCGATGGAGAACCTCCGGGGCCTGATCCTCTCGGGCGGTGCCGGGACCCGGCTGCGCCCGATAACCCACACCTCCGCCAAGCAACTCGTGCCGGTTGCCAACAAGCCCGTGCTCTTCTACGGGATCGAGGCCCTGGTGGCGGCGGGAATCAAGGAGATCGGCATCATCATCGCTCCGGAGACCGGCGACGAGATCCGCGAGGCGGTCGGCGACGGCTCGGCCTTGGGGGCCACCGTCACCTTCATCCCCCAAGACCAGCCCCTGGGCCTGGCGCACGCGCTGCTGACCGCCGAGGAGTTCCTCTCGGGTGCCCGCTTCGTGATGTATCTGGGCGACAACCTGCTGCGCGACGGCATCACCGACCTGGTCCAGCGCTTCCGCTCGTCCGAGCCCGACGCGCTGATCCTGCTGACCCGCGTCCCCGACCCCGGCAACTACGGTGTCGCCGAGCTCGACGGCGAGCGCGTCGTGCGGCTGGTCGAGAAGCCGAAGGATCCGCCGTCCGAGATGGCGCTGGTCGGCGTCTACATGTTCGGCCCGCGGATCTTCGAGGCGGCGAAACGGATCGAGCCCTCCTGGCGCGGCGAGCTCGAGATCACCGACGCGATCCAGACCCTGATCGACGGCGGCCGCAGCGTCGAGAGCCACACCGTCACCGGCTGGTGGAAGGACACCGGGCAGCTCGCCGACATGCTCGAAGCCAACCGGCTGGTGCTGGACGAGATCGAGCGCCGGGTCGAAGGCGAGTTGACCGACTCCAAGGTCGAGGGCAAGGTGGCGATCGCGCCCGGAGCCATGCTCGTGCGCTCAACGGTGCGCGGGCCGGCGATCATCGGTGAGGGAGCGGTGGTCCGTGACGCCTACATCGGCCCCTACACCTCGCTCGACCGAGATGTCACGGTCGAGCGCTGCGAGGTCGAGCACTCGATCCTGCTTCAGGGCTCGAGCGTGACCGACCTCGAGGCGCGGATGGAGGCGAGCCTGCTGGGCCGCAACGTCAGGCTGACCCGCGGCGAGGGCGTGCCGAAGACCTTGCGGATGATCGTCGGCGACAACTCCGAGATCCAGATCCCATGAGCGATCGCGGCGAGACGCGAACCAGGGTGCTGGTCACCGGCGCCGGCGGGATGCTCGGTCGCGACGTGGTCGAGGCCTGTGAGCGCCGCGGCCACGACGTGGTCGGGCTTGCCCGCCGCGACCTCGACGTCACCGACGGACCCTGGGTCGACGCCTACGTTTCCCGGCTGCGCCCCGACGTGATCGTCGACTGCGCCGCCTGGACCGACGTCGACGGCGCCGAGGCGCACGAGCGCGCGGCGATGGAGGTCAACGACACGGGGGCCGGCCTGCTCGCGGTTGCGGCGGGAACGGTGGGGGCGTCGATCGTCTACCCGTCCAGCGACTACGTCTTCGACGGCACCAAGGGCTCCCCCTACGTCGAGTCGGACCTGGCGCACCCGCTCTCGACCTACGGGCGCTCGAAGCTAGCCGGCGAGACCTCCGTCGCTGTCGCCAACTCCCGGCACATGATCGTGCGCAGCGCCTGGCTGTTCGGGACGGGCGGGGCGAACTTCATCGAGACGATGCTGCGGATCGGCGCCGAGCAGCCGGAGGTGCTCGTCGTCTCCGATCAGGTCGGCTCGCCCACCTACACCCGCCACCTGGCGGGGGCGATCGCGCTGCTGGCCGAGTCCGACGACTACGGGATCCACCACGTCAGCGGCAGTGGCTCCTGCTCGTGGTTCGAGTTCGCGCAGGAGATCTTCGATCAGGGGGGCCTCGAGACCCGGGTGATGGCGGCGCGCACGGAGATGCTCGGGCGACCCGCGCCGCGACCCGCCTACTCCGTCCTGGCCAGCGAGCGACCCGATCCCGTGGTGCTGCCGAACTGGCGGGTTGCGCTGGCCGAGTACATGGCAGAGCGCGACCATGCCGCCGAGGCGGCGGGACAGACGTGAGGGTCCTGGTCGCCGGCGGTGCCGGCTTCATCGGCTCGGCCTTCGTCCGCCACCGGCTCGGGGCGGACCCCGGCGGGTCCGTCCGCGTGCTCGACAAGCTCACCTACGCGGGCCGGCGGGAAAACCTCGAGGGACTCGAGCACTGCGAGCTGGTCGAGGGCGACATCGCCGACGCGGAGGCGGTCGCCGCCGCGCTGGAGGGCTGCGACGCTGTCGTCAACTTCGCCGCGGAATCCCACGTGGACCGCTCGATCCACTCGCCCGGCGAGTTCATCCAGACCGATATCTTCGGCACCTTCGTCCTGCTCGAGGCCGCCCGCGCCGCCGGCGTGCGCCACCTGCAGGTCTCGACCGACGAGGTCTACGGCTCGATCGAGTCGGGCTCGTTCACCGAGTCCTCGCCGCTGGACCCGTCCTCGCCGTACTCGGCGTCCAAGGCCGGGGGCGACCTGATCGTCGGCGCCTTCCACCACACCTACGGCGCCGACGCGCTGATCGTCCGCGCCTCCAACAACTACGGCCCCCGCCAGCACCCGGAGAAGCTGATCCCGCTGGGCGCGCTGAACGCGCTTGCCGGCGACCCGCTGCCGGTCTACGGCGACGGCATGCAGGTGCGCAACTGGCTGTACGTGGACGACTTCGCCGCCGCCATCGACCTGGCGCTCAAGCGCGGCATCGCCGGCCAGGTCTATAACGTCGGCGGGCCCGACGAGCTCGCCAACATCGACGTCGTGCGCCGGATCCTGGAGCTGACCGGGCGTGACGAATCCCTGATCGAGTACGTGGCCGACCGCCCGGGCCACGACCGCCGCTACTCGCTGGCGTCGGAGAAGCTGCGCTCGGAGCTGGGCTGGGAGCCCGCCGTGTCCTTCGGCGAGGGGATCGAGCGGACCGTCTCCTGGTATCGCGACAACGAGGCCTGGTGGGGCCCGATCCGCTCGGGGGAGTACCGTTCCTACTACGAGCGCCAGTACGGGCGCGCACTCGGCTGAGAGGCCCGCAAGGCCGTCCGGGTAGACCCGGCCGAGTCCGTAGACTCGACGGGTTGGCCACCCGTGAAAAACAGAGTGCTGAATCACCCCTGACGCCGTTCTCCGAGCCGGTCAGGCGCTGGTTCGAGGCCTCCTTCGAGGCGCCGACGCCGGCCCAGGCGCAGGGCTGGCCGGCGATCACCTCAGGGGCGAACACGCTGATCTGCGCGCCCACCGGATCTGGCAAGACCCTGGCGGCCTTCCTCTGGGGGATCGACAAGCTCTCGCGTGAGTTCGACCGCCTCGGCGCGGGCGTTCGTCTCGTCTACGTCTCCCCGCTGAAGGCGCTCTCGTATGACATCGAGCGCAACCTGAGAGCGCCGCTGAAGGCGATCGGGGCGCCGATCTCGGTCGGCCTTCGCACCGGCGACACGCCCCAGCGCGAACGCCAGGCGATGCGTCGCAAGCCGCCGGACATCCTCATCACCACCCCCGAGTCGCTCTACCTGATGATCACCTCGGGGGCGCGCGAGATTCTCACCGGCGTCGAGGCCGTGATCGTTGACGAGATCCACGCCGTCGCCCAGTCCAAGCGCGGCGCCCACCTCGCGCTCACGCTCGAACGCCTCGACCACCTCGTCCGGGCTAGCAACGAAGTTGCGGACGCTGCGGCTGAACCTGCCGCCCCGTCGGCGCCCAAACCCGGCGAGACCGGACGCGAAGCGGAGGATCTCGCCGGAGGTATTCCGGGGTCCTCCGCACCTATTCAACGGATCGGACTGTCGGCCACCCAGCGGCCGCTGGAGCGCATTGCCGGCTTCCTCGTCGGCCCCAAGCGCGAGGTCGAGGTCGTCGACGCCGGCCGCACCAAGGCTCTCGACCTGAAGATCCACGTCCCGGTGGACGACATGTCCGACCCGGGCGCCTCCGCGGACACCGCCTCGCCGCCCGGCGCGGACCCCGTCGAGGGCCTCGACGGGCGCTCCAACTCCCGCTCGATCTGGCCCGCGATCTACCCCGAGCTGCTGCGCCTGGTCCGGGAGCACAACTCGACGATCATCTTTGTCAACAACCGCCGCGCCGCCGAGCGCCTCGCCAAACGCCTGAACGAACTCGCAAATGAAGAGCCAGAGCGTGAGCTCCCCGCAACCGAGCACGCAGGCCACGGGGGCACCCCCTCCCCGGCGACAGGACCCGCGGGCGATCCCTTCGTCGAGGTCGCTCGCGCCCATCACGGCTCTCTCGCTCATGAGGAGCGGCAGGTGGTGGAGGAGATGCTGAAGTCCGGCCGGCTGCCCTGCCTGGTCGCGACCTCGTCGCTGGAGCTGGGGATCGACATGGGCGCCGTCGACCTGGTGATCCAGGTCGAGTCGCCGAAGTCGGTCACCCGCGGCCTGCAGCGCGTCGGCCGCGCCGGTCACACCCTTGGCGAGGTCTCGAAGGGGCGGATCTTCCCCAAGTTCCGCGCCGACCTGCTCGAGTGCGCTGTGGTCACCAAGCGAATGCGCTCCGGCGAGATCGAGGAGACGGTGATCCCGCAGAACCCGCTCGACGTGCTCGCGCAGCACCTGGTCTCGATGGTCGCCGACTCCGAGTGGACCGTGGACGAGATCGAGGCCGTGGTCACCGCCACGGAGTCGTTCCGCGAGCTCGGTCGCGAACAGCTCGAAAACGTCCTCGACATGCTCGACGGGCGCTATCCCTCCGAGCGCTTCGCCGAGCTTCGCCCGAGGATCGCCTGGGATCGCACCGCCGGGACCGTCCGTGGCCGCAAGGGCGCGCGCCAGCTTGCAGTGACCAACGCGGGGACGATCCCCGACCGCGGCCTCTACGGGGTCCACCTTCCGGATGGCCGCCGCGTCGGCGAGCTCGACGAGGAGATGGTCTACGAGGCGCGCCCGGGCCAGACCTTCCTCTTGGGCGCGACCACCTGGCGGATTCAGGAAATCACCCGCGACCGGGTGATCGTCACCCCGGCGCCGGGGGTGCCCGGCGCCGTTCCGTTCTGGCGCGGCGACAGCGTCGGCCGCCCGGCGGAGCTGGGCCGGGCGATCGGCGAGTTTGCCCGCGAGGCCGTCGATGCCACCCCCGAGCAACTGGCCTCCGACTACGACCTCGACCGCCTCGCCGCCCAGAACCTGGTCGCCTACCTGCGCGAACAGCAGGCCGCCACCCGCGTCGTCCCCTCCGACCAGTCGATCGTCGTCGAGCGCTTCCGCGACGAGATCGGCGACTGGCGCCTGTGCGTGCTCTCCCCCTTCGGCGGGCGCGTCCACGCGGCCTGGGGGCTGGCGCTCTCGGCGAGGATCCGAGCCGAACACGGCCTCGAGGCGGACGCGATCTGGTCGGACGACGGAATCGTCGTCCACCTCCCCGACGCCGACGAGGCGCC
>JBDTSW010000001.1:0-59287 GCA_039930945.1 bacterium | reverse complement strand
CAGCGCGAAGGCGAGGCCGGGGAGGATGCGGCCGACCGCCAGGCCGACGAAGATCCCCCTACGGGGTGGTCGGGGTGATGAGCGCGTTCGAGATCCGGCCCGACCTGATCGCCGGGCGGGCGACGTGCACCGAGGCCGGCGTCGCGCTGGTCGAGAAGCTGGTCTCGGTCCCGGCGCTGAACATGCTCGACCCGGCGAGCGGCCCGAAGCTCGCGTCGTTTCTGCGCGAGCGCCTCGGCTAGAGCGCCCGGCGATCCAGGCCGCCCAATCCGAGGATCGTGGCCCCGGCGGCGATCTTCATTCTGATGTTGTTCACGATCGTTCCTCTCTGGTCGTAGCAGACCGGAGAGGTCGCGTTCCCGTGAGCGGCCGATGCCAGGCCCCCATGCACGAATGGCTCGCGCTCCAGCGGTTCCTGCGTGAACCGGATGTGCTCGTCGGATAGGGTCGGCGGGCACCCGACCGAGGAGGAGCTTCACGATGAGCGTTCTTGTCCGCTTCACCCCCCCGTCCCTGACCGTCGAGCAGTACGACGAAAGCATCCGCCGACTCGAACAGGGCGGCGACTGGCCCCCGGATGGGCTGGAATACCACGTCTGCTTTGGCTCCGGCGACAACAGACGAGTCAGCGAGATCTGGGACTCCCAAGAACAGTTCCAGGCGTTTGGCGCCCGGCTGATGCCGTTGCTGGCCGAGATCGGGATTGAGGCGGGCGAGCCGGAGCTGATCGAGGTCCACAACACGATCAAGCGCTAGCGGCAAGACCCACGCCCTGCGGAGGGCTCGCCCCAGAGGTCGTCCCTGGGCGGCCCCGGTCCACCCAAGCCCCGCGCGATTGCCATATAACGGGGTGGTGTCTGCAGGAGGGGCGATCGAGCTCACCGGCACCGGCCTGGCGCCCGGCGACGTGGTCGCGGTCGCTCGCGATTCGGCTCCGGTCGCACTGGCGGCCGAAGCTCGCGAGGCGATGGCACGAAGCGCGGCGATCGTGGAGCGCATGGCGGGCTCTGCAGAGCCCGCCTACGGGGTCTCGACCGGCTTCGGCTCGCTGGCGGCGGTCTCGATTCCCGCGGAGCGGCGCCGGCAGCTGCAGCGCTCGCTGTTGCGCTCGCACGCCGCGGGGATGGGGGAGCCGGTCGAGGGTGAGGTGGTGCGGGCGATGATGCTGTTGCGGGCCCGCACCCTGGCGATGGGCTACTCGGGCGCCCGCCCCGAGATCGCGGAGATGATCCTCTCCTTGCTCAACGCCGGGCTGACTCCGGTGGTGCCCGAGCACGGCTCGCTGGGGGCGAGCGGGGACCTCGCGCCGCTGGCGCACTGCGCGCTGGTGCTGATCGGCGAGGGCGAGGCCGTCACGGCCGACGGCCGCCGGCTTGCCGCGGCGGAGGCGCTCGCCGAGGCGGGCATCGATCCGATCGAGCTGACCGCGAAGGAGGGGCTGGCGCTGATCAACGGCACCGACGGCATCCTCGGGATGCTGCTGTTGGCGATCTCGGACCTGCGCCGGCTGCTGCGGCTCGCCGACGTCGCCGCGGCGATGTCGGTCGAGGCTCTGCTGGGCACCGATCGAGCCTTCGCCGAGGACCTGATCGCGCTGCGGCCGCAACCCGGTCAGGCGGCGAGCGCGGCGAACCTGCGCCGGCTGCTGGCCGGGTCGGAGATCGTCGCCAGCCATCGCCACGACGATCGCCGCATTCAGGACGCCTACTCGCTGCGCTGCGCTCCCCAGGTGATCGGGGCCGCGCGCGACGCGCTCGATCACGCCGAGCGGATCGCGGAGGCGGAGTTGCGATCGGCGATCGACAATCCGATGGTGCTGCCGGACGGGCGGATCGAGTCCTGCGGAAACTTCCACGGTGCCCCGCTCGGCCTCGCCTGCGACCTGCTCGCGATCGGCGCCGCCGAGGTCGGGGCGATCGCGGAGCGGCGCACCGATCGCCTCCTCGACGCCGGCCGCTCGCAGGGGTTGCCGCCCTTCTTGGCCGACGATGCCGGCGTCGACTCGGGCCTGATGATCGCCCACTACACCCAGGCGGCGATGGTCGCCCACAACCGCCGGCTTGCGGCCCCGGCGAGCGTCGACTCGCTGCCGACCAGCGCGATGCAGGAGGACCATGTCTCGATGGCTTGGGGGGCGGCGCGCAAGCTCCGGCAGACCCTCGCCAACCTGGGCAGGATCCTCAGCGTCGAGCTGGCCTGCGCGGCGCGCGCCCTCGACCTGCGCGCCCCGCTGGCGCCGGCCGCGGGCACCGCGGCGGCGCTGGAGGCGGTTCGAGCCGTGGCCGATGGGCCGGGACCCGACCGCTTCCTTGCGCCGGAGCTGGCCGAGATCGAGCGCCTGGTCGGATCGGGGGCGGCGCTGGAAGCGGTCGAGACGGCGATCGGAGCGCTGGAGTGAGCCGCGAGGTGCGATCGCCTCGGGGCGGCGAGCTCTCGTGCCGGGGGTGGCCGCAGGAGGCGGCGCTGCGGATGCTGATGAACAACCTCGATCCCGAGGTCGCCGAACGGCCCTCGGATCTGGTCGTCTACGGGGGCACCGGGCGCGCGGCGCGCTCGTGGCAGGCCTTCGACGCGATCGTGCGCTCGCTGCGCGGGCTCGCCGACGACGAGACGCTGCTGGTCCAGTCGGGCAAGCCGGTCGGGGTCTTCCGCACCCACGAGTGGGCGCCCCGGGTGCTGATCGCGAACTCCCATCTGGTCCCGGAGTGGGCGAACTGGGATGAGTTCCGCCGACTCGAGGCTGCGGGGCTGACCATGTACGGGCAGATGACCGCGGGCTCGTGGATCTACATCGGCTCCCAGGGGATCGTCCAGGGCACCTACGAGTGCTTTGCGGAGATCGCCCGCCGGCGCTTCGGCGGCTCGCTCGCGGGGACGATCACGCTCACCGCCGGGCTCGGCGGGATGGGGGGCGCGCAGCCGCTGGCGGTGACCATGAACGAGGGCGTGGCCCTCTGCGTCGAGGTCGACCCGGAGCGGATCCGGCGCCGGCTGGAAACCCGCTACCTGGACGAGCAGGCCGACGATCTCGACGACGCGGTCGCGCGTTGCCGGCGGGCGAAGGCCGATCGCCGTGCGCTCAGTGTCGGCCTCTGCGCGAACGCCGCCGACGTCCTGCCGGCGCTGCTGGCGCGCGGCTTCGAGGCCGACGTGGTCACCGATCAGACCAGCGCCCACGACCCGCTCGTCGGCTACGTGCCCAACACCCTCTCCCTGGCCGAGGCGGAGCGGATGCGAGTCTCCGATCCGGACGAGTACGTGCACCGCGCCCGCGCCGCGATCGCAGCCCATTGCTTCGCCATGGTCGGCTTCAAGGACGCCGGCGCCGAGGTCTTCGACTACGGCAACAGCCTGCGCGCGGAGGCCAAGCTCGGCGGCTTCGAGCGCGCCTTCGACTACCCCGGCTTCGTCCCCGCCTACATCCGGCCGCTGTTCTGCGAGGGCAAGGGCCCGTTTCGCTGGGTCGCGCTCTCAGGCGAGGAGGCCGACATCGCCGCCACCGACCGCGCCGTGCTCGCCGAGTTCACAGACGACGAGGCGCTCGGGCGCTGGATCCGGATGGCCGGCGAGCGGATCGCCTTCCAGGGCCTGCCGGCACGGATCTGCTGGCTGGGATACGGCGAGCGCCGCCGGCTCGGGCTGCGCTTCAACGAGATGGTGCGAACCGGCGAGCTCAGCGCCCCGGTCGTGATCGGCCGGGACCACCTCGACTCGGGCTCGGTCGCCTCGCCCTACCGCGAGACCGAGGCGATGCAGGACGGCTCCGACGCGATCGCCGACTGGCCGTTGCTGAACGCGCTCGTCAACACCTCCGCGGGGGCCTCCTGGGTCAGCGTCCACCACGGGGGCGGAGTGGGGATCGGGCGCTCGATCCACGCCGGGATGGTCTGCGTCGCCGACGGCAGCGAGCTCGCCGCGCAGAAGCTCGACCGCGTTCTCACCGCCGATCCCGGCACCGGCGTGATGCGCCACGCCGACGCCGGCTATGAGCGCGCGATCGAGGTCGCCGACGAGCGCGGCGTGCGGATCCCGATGGCCGAGGGCGAGGCGTGAGCGTTCGCGAGATCGTCGCGGTCGGTGACCCCGTGTTGCGCGAGCCCGCGCGCGAGGTTTCGCCGCAGGAGCTTCGCTCGGCCGAGATGCAGACGCTGATCGACGATCTGATCGAGACCAGGCGTGCCGCCGACGGGGCCGGGCTTGCCGCCAACCAGGTCGGGGTTGGGGTGCGGATCGCGGTCGCCGAGATCGAGGGAGTCAACCCGCGCTACCCCTACAAGCCGCCGATCCCGCTGACCGTGGTCGTCAACCCGACGGTCGAGCCGCTCGACGATGAGCAGTTCTGCAACAACGAGGGCTGCCTCTCGGTGCCCGGCCTGCGGGGGAACCTGATGCGCCACGTCGCGATCCGCCTGCGATACCTCGACCGTGAGGGCGTCTCACACGACGAGGTCAAGCGGGGCCTGACCGCAGGCACCTTCCAGCATGAGGTTGACCACCTCGCCGGGACCCTGTTCCTGGATCGGGTCACCGATCCCACCACCTTCGCCACCTGGGAGCAGTTCGAGCGCTTTCACCGCGACGCCTTCGTCGAACGGGTCACCGCCCTGACCGAGCGAACCGGTTCGTGACGGCGTACTGGTGCGAGCTCGCCTGGCTGGGGGGCGACGCCGCCGAACCGGGGGTGGTGGTCGAGGTCGAGGGCGATCGCTTCACGCTTGTCGAGCCCGGCGCCGCGGCGCCGCCGCCGGGGGCGACGCGACTCGAGGGCCTGACGATCCCGGGGCTTGCGAACGCCCACTCCCACGCCTTCCATCGCGCGCTGCGCGGCCGCGCCGAGGGCGGCCGGGGATCCTTTTGGAGCTGGCGCGAGACGATGTACGGGCTCGCCGCGGCGCTGGACCCCGACAGCTGCCACGCGCTCGCCCGTGCGACCTTCGCCGAGATGGCGCTCGCCGGGATCACCGCCGTGGGCGAGTTTCACTACCTCCACCACGGTCCGGGCGGCGCGCCCTACGACGATCCGAACGAGATCGGCCGGGCGCTGGTCGCCGCCGCCGGCGAGGCCGGCATCCGGATCACCCTGCTCGACGCCTGCTACCTGCAGGCCGGGCCGGGCCTGCAGCTGGAGCGTGACCAGCTTCGCTTCGGCGACGTCGGCGTCGAGGAATGGGCCCAGCGGGTCGAGGCGCTGGGCGAGCTCGGCCCGGCGGCGCGAGTGGGCGCGGCGATCCACAGCGTCCGCGCGGTCGACCCCTCCTCGGCGGCGAGCGTGGCCGCCTGGGCCGAAGGACGCTCCTGCCCGCTGCACGCGCACGTCTCCGAGCAGCCGGCCGAGAACGAGGCCTGCCTGGCCGCGCACGGGCTGACCCCGACCGGCGTTCTCGACCAGGCCGGCGCGCTCGGCAAGCGCTTCACCGCCGTCCACTTCACCCACGTCTCCGACTCCGACGTCGACCTGCTCGGCGGCGCCGGCGCCCACTGCTGTCTGTGCCCGACCACCGAGCGCGACCTCGCCGACGGGATCGGGCGGGCGCGAGCGATCGCCGACGCCGGAGCCCGGCTCACGCTGGGCTCGGACTCACAGGCCGTGATCGACCACTTCGAGGAGATGCGTGCGGTCGAGCTTGATCAGCGCCTCGCCACCGGGGAGCGCGGCCATCACACCGCGCCGGAGCTCCTGCGCGCCGCCTGCGAGCACGGGCATGCCGGCATCGGCTGGGCCGAGGCCGGGCGGATCGAGGCCGGGGCCGTCGCCGACCTGGTCACCGTCTCGCTCGACGGGGTCCGCCTCGCCGGCGCCACCGACGACCAGGCGCTGGAGGCGCTGGCCTTCGCCGCGACCGCCGCCGACGTGCGCCAGCTGATCGCCGGCGGCCGGGTGGTCGTGCGAGACGGCCGGCACTCAGAGATCGACGTCGCGGCCGAGCTGCGCGCGGCGATCGAGGCGGTGACCGCCCGGTGAGCGCGCTGGTGATCGACAACATCGGCCTGCTGGTCAGCAACGACCCCGAGCTCGGCGAGGGACCGCTGGGCCTGCGACGCGACTGCGCGCTGGTGATCGCCGGCGGGCGGGTGGCGGCGATCGAGGCCGCCGGCGCGGCCGGCGACGAGCGCCTCGACGCCGGCGGGCGCTGCGTGATCCCAGGCTTCGTCGACTCGCACACGCACCTGGTCTTCGCCGGCGATCGCGCCGAGGAGTTCGTCGCGCGGATGGCGGGCGCACCGTACGAGGCGGGTGGGATCAGGGTGACGACCGAGGCCACCCGGATGGCATCGAGCGACGAGCTCGAGCGCCTGGCCCGGGCCCGCCGCGCCGAGGCGCTGCGCGCCGGCATCACCGAACTCGAGATCAAGTCCGGCTACGGGCTCGACGTCGAGACCGAGCGCCGCCTGTGCGAGGTTGCGGGCCGGTTGACCGACGAGGTCACCTTCCTCGGCGCGCACGCGGTGCCGCCGGAGTACGAGGGACGGGCGGACGACTACGTCGCCCTCGTCTGCGGCGAGATGCTCGAAGCGTGCGCGCCGCATTGCCGCTGGATCGACGTCTTCTGTGAGCGCGGCGCCTTCGACGCCGAGCAGGCGCGCGCGGTGCTGGCGGCAGGCCGTGCTGCCGGGCTCGGCCTGCGCGTGCACGGCAACCAACTCGGGCCCGGGCCGGGCGTGGGGCTGGCGGTCGAGCTGGGCGCGGCCTCGGTCGACCACTGCACCTATCTCGACGACGGCGACGTCGCCGCGCTCGCCGAGTCCGAGACCGTCGCCACCTTCCTGCCGGCGACCGACTTCTCGACCCGCCAGCCCTACCCCGACGCCCGGCGGGTGATCGATGCCGGCGCCACGGTCGCGATCGCGACCAACTGCAACCCGGGATCGAGCTTCACCACCTCGATGGCCTTCTGCATCGCGCTCGCGGTTCGCGACCTGCGGATGACCGCGGACGAGGCGCTTCGGGCCGCGACGCTGGGGGGCGCTCGCGCCCTGCGCCGCGACGACCTCGGCCGCCTGAGCCCGGGCGCGCGCGGCGACGCCGTCGTCCTCGACGCGCCCTCACACGCCCACCTCGTCTACCGGCCCGGGGTCCCGCTGGTCGCCCACACGGTCACGGCGGGCAAGGTGGCCGATACCGCAAGGCCAGGGGCTGATGGCGACCAGGGGTAGGATCGGCGGCGGAGAAGATGGCGAGCGTTGAGCAACAGGCGAGGACGGACAGGTCGGCCGCGGGCGCGGTCCTGCTCAACCCGGGAAGGTACGAGGGAGCGGACCTCGACCCCGAGTCACGCCGGCTGATGCTGGCCACGATCGAGTTCTTCGAGTCGCGCGGCAAGCAGGTGCTGAAGGAGCATGACCGAGATCACGTCTGGTACGCGGACTTCCTGGAATTCGTCAAGCGCGAGCGCGTCTTTGCCACCCTGCTGACGCCGTCCGCGGAGGCGGGCGACGATCCTGACAAGCGCTGGGACACGAACCGGATCTGCGCCTTCAACGAGATCACCGCCTTCTACGGGCTCGCCTATTGGTACACGTGGCAGGTCTCGATCCTGGGGCTCGGCCCGATCTGGCAGAGCGAGAACGAGTCGGCGCGACGGCGTGCCGCGGATCTGCTCGACGAAGGCGCGATCTTCGCCTTCGGGCTGTCCGAGCAAGAGCACGGAGCCGACGTCTACTCGACGGACATGGTGCTGACGCCCGACGGGGATGGCTTCAGCGCCAGCGGGGGCAAGTACTACATCGGCAACGGCAACCTCGCCGGGATGGTCTCGGTCTTCGGCCGCAGGGCCGACATCGAGGGCGCGGACGGGTACGTGTTCTTCACCGCCGACAGCGGCCACCCCGCGTACCGCCTGATCAAGAACGTCGTCAACTCGCAGTCCTACGTCAGCCAGTTCCGGCTCGAGGACTACCCGGTGCGGCCCGATGACGTGCTTCACACCGGCCGCGCGGCCTTCGACGCGGCGCTGAACACGGTCAACATCGGCAAGTTCAACCTCGGCTTCGCCTCGATCGGCATCTGCGAGCACGCCTTCCATGAGGCGATCACGCACGCGGACGGGCGCATCCTCTATGGCATGCGGGTCACCGACTTCCCGCACGTGCGCCAAGCCCTGACGGACGCCTATGCCCGCCTGGTGGCGATGAAGCTGTTCGGCAGGCGGGCCATCGACTACATGCGATCGGCCGGTCCCGAGGACCGGCGATATCTGCTCTACAACCCGATCACGAAGATGAAGGTCACGACCGAGGGCGAGACCGTGATCGACCTGCTCTGGGACGTGATCGCGGCCAAGGGCTTCGAGAAGGACATGTATTTCGAGATGGCGGCGCGCGACATCCGCGCCCTGCCGAAGCTCGAGGGAACCGTGCACGTCAACATGGCGCTGGTCCTCAAGTTCATGGCCAACTACCTGTTCAACCCGGCCCCCTACGAGCCCGTGCCGCAGCGCCACGAGGAGGCCGACGACGAGTTCCTCTTTCACCAGGGCCCGGCGAGAGGGCTGGGGAAGATCCGCTTCGCCGACTGGCGCGACGCCTACGAACCGTTCGCCCGGGTTCCGAACGTGGCGCGGTTCGCCGAGCAGGCGGAGGGTCTGGGGTCCCTGCTCGAGACGGCGCCGCCCTCGCAGGATCAGATCCGGGATCTCGACTTCATGCTCAGGCTCGGCGAGCTCTTCACCCTCGTCGTCTACGGGCAGCTGATCCTCGAGCAGGCCGCGCTGACCGAGCTGGCCGACGACACCATCGATCAGATCTTCGACGTGATCATTCGTGACTTCTCCAGCCACGCCGTGGCTCTGCACGGCTGCTCGTCCTCCACGGATTCCCAGCAGGCCTGGGCGGTCGACCAAATCCGCAAGCCGGTTGTGGACGAGGGACGCTTCGCCGGCGTCTGGGAGAAGGCTCGGGGGCTGGCCGGGACCTACGAGATGCGACCCTAAGGGGTCGCGCCACCGGCCCCCGCCTGCTGGCCCGGGCGGTGCGTCATCCTTGGCCGCGTGTCCAGCGCCAGGTTCGACACCCTGAAGTACCGCGCGACTGCGCTCGGCGCCACCGACCCGCGAGTGCTTGTCGGCCTGATCTTGCTGGCGCTCGCGGCAGGGGGCGCACTCCATCTCTTCGGCGACGGCAATGCCGGAGACGTTGTCTGGGCGATGGCGATCGCCGTCACCCTGCTTCCACTGACATGGTCGGTGGGACGAAGCCTCGCCCGCGGTGACGTCGGCGTCGATGCGATCGCGCTGGTGGCGATGGCCGGCGCGCTGGCTCTTGGCGAGTATCTGGCCGGGGTGGTGATCGCGCTGATGCTCAGCGGAGGCAATGCGCTCGAAGCAGCCGCCGGGCGCCGGGCGCGGCGTGAGCTGACATCGCTCTTGGAGCGGGCGCCGAGAATCGCGCATCGCCGCCTGGAGGACAGGCTCGAGGAGGTGCCGGTCGAAGAGCTCTTGGTCGGCGACCGCGTCCTGGTCCGGGCCGGCGAGGTCGTGCCGGTGGACGGCGCCGTCCAGAGCGACCACGCGATGCTCGACGAATCGATGCTCACCGGCGAGCCCCTGCCGGTCTCGCATCAGCGGGGGACCACGGTGGCGAGCGGAACCATCAACACCGGGGAGGCGTTCGACCTGCGGGCGATCCGGACCGCCGCCGACAGCGCCTACAGCGGGATCGTGCGGCTTGTCCGCGAGGCTGAGCGCCAACGGGCGCCCTTCGTCCGGCTCGCGGACCGTTACGCGGCCTTGCTGCTGCCCGTCACCCTGGTCGTCGCGGGAGGCGCCTGGGCACTGAGCGGCTCTCCTGTCAGGGCCCTGGCCGTGCTCGTCGTCGCCACTCCGTGTCCGCTCATCCTTGCGGCGCCGATCGCGCTGATCTCCGGCGTTTCGCGTGCGGCCCGCCGTGGCGTCATCGTCAAGGGCGGGGGGACGATCGAGAAGCTGGGGCGCGCGCAAACGGTGCTCTTCGACAAGACCGGAACCCTGACTCACGGACGACCCGAGATCGAGCGCGTGGAGGCCCTTGACGGCCTGCAGCCAAACGCGCTTGTGAGGCTGGCCGCGTCGGTCGACCAGCTCTCCGCCCACGTGCTGGGCGAGGCGCTCGTGCACGGCGCCGAGGCCCGCGGCATCGAGCTTGCGTTTCCGGAGGACGTGGTCGAGGACCCCGGCCAGGGGATCGAGGGGCGTGTCGAGGGTCACCGCGTCGCGGTCGGGAGCTCGGCCTGGCTCGAGCACCTCGGCTACTCGGGCGTCGCCGGCGCCGCCCAGCTGCTCGACGGCGACTCGGAGCCCGGGTTCGCCCGGGTGCTGGTCGGCATCGACGGCGCCCTTGCCGGAGCGATCCTGATGGCCGATCGGGTGCGAGCGGACGCCGCCGAGCTGACCAGCGAACTGCGCGAAATCGGCATCGTGCGGATCGCGCTGGTCACCGGCGACCGGCGTGATGTCGCCGAAGCCGTCGGAGAGCGGGTGGGGGTCGACCGCGTATACGCCGAGCGCTCGCCCGAGGACAAGATCGACGTAGTTCGCGGCGCTCGCAGTCGCCCGGAGCTGCGGTCGGTGATCATGGTCGGCGACGGGGTGAACGACGCGCCGGCGCTCGCGCTCGCCGACGTGGGCATCGCCATGGGAGGGGCCGGAGCGACCGTGTCGTCGGAGACCGCAGACGCCGTGATCGCGGCCGATCGGGTCGACCGCGTAGTTGACGCGATTCGCATCGGCCGCCGTTCCCTGGGGATCGCCCGGCAAAGCGTGCTCGCGGGCCTGGGGCTGAGCTTCGTCGCGATGGGATTCGCCGCATTCGGCTATATCTCGCCCGTCGCCGGAGCGCTGCTCCAGGAGGGCATCGACGTCGCGGTGATCCTGAATGCGCTCCGCGCCCTGCGCGGCTGAGGTGTAACGGTCCGACGAGCCGCGGGACAACAGAACGTGCCGTCGCAGCCCTTAAGCCCGCGCCTGGCGCCTTTGCCACAGTCGTTCGCACGCACCCGCCGTGATCTACAGCGAGTTGCGGAGGAGATCGTGGCGCCGGCGCGCAAGCCGGACAACGAGATCTCGCTACGAGCCACTCCCGGCGGATTCGGGACCCCGACGTTCGAACACCGCGGCCTCACCCGGCAGGTGAGGGTTGAGGGCGTCGAGTTGGTCTACGGGCAGGGCGAGAGCGAGAGCCGGGCACCGATCGGATCGCTGGCCGAGGCGGGCATCCTCGTCGGCGAGCTGCTTGGGCCGGACACCGCGCTCGACCCGGCACCGCTGGAGATCGACGCCGAGGCCGCGGCCGTGCTGGCGGCCTGGTTTGGGCTCGGCGGCGAGGTGCTCGAGCTTCTCGTCGCGGAGGCGGGCCCGGATCACGCGGCCACCGCTCCCCGGCTATGGCCCGAGCACTTCGATATCGCGATCGAGTCCGGGTCGGAGTCCGCGGGGCGCCGCGCGAACTACGGCTTCTCGCCCGGCGACGGGGACCATCCCGAGCCCTACGTCTACGTCGGACCGTGGCGTGACGACCTCGCGGGCGAGCTCTGGAACGCGACCGGCTTCAACGGCGCCGAGCTCGGCTACGCCGACCTGCTGGGCGCTGCCGATCCGCTGCAGACCGCGCTCGAGTTCTGTCGAGCACGACGGCAGGCGCTCGAGACGATTGGGAAGACAGGCTGAGGGGCAGCGGCGGAGGGCTTTTATGGTCACGGGTCGAAGCTGTCATCGATGGCAAACGGCGTCTACGTGATCGAGCTCGACTGGAGGGCGGGGAGGCGTCGGGATCCGAGGATCCCCTGGGTGTACGTGGGCTCGAGCGCGCGGGATCCGCGGATCCGCTTCGCCCAGCACCGGCGGGGGTACAAGTCATCGGGGCTGGTCAAGCGCTTCGCCCTGCGCCTGCGCCCCGACCTCTACGAGGACATCGGGTCGCTGCGCGGCTCGAAGCAGGCGCGGGAGGCCGAGCTGGCTCGCGCCCGCGACCTCGCCGGCTGCGGCTTCGTCGCCCATAGCGACGGCACTTCGTACGGCGACGGGTCGGGCGATTGGGCCGAGTGGGACACCGAGCGGCTGGCCCCGGTGGCCGGCCACGTCGACGCGGCGGCGGCCGAGCTGATCGACGCCGCCTTCGAGCCGCTCGACGCCGTCGGCTGCGCCCGGCTGCTGCACGGCGAGCGCGGATTCTGGGTTCAGCGGTTCATCGATGCCGGGGATCCGCCGCCCGGTTATGGGCGCTTCGCCCACGTCCGCCTCGACGTCCTCGAGCGGAGGGTGGAGGCCTCAGCCACGCCGAGGTGAGCAGAATGCCCGGATGCCCGCGAACGGACTCCAGGACGAGGTCGTCTCGCTGGCGCGGGAGCTGATCCGCCTCGACACCTCGAACCCCCCGGGTAATGAAACGCCCGCGGCGGAGCTGCTGGCGTCGTACCTGCGCGACGCCGGCGCCGAGTGCGAGCTGATCGGCCCCGATCCGGAGCGGCTCAACCTTGTCGCTCGCGTGGCCGGCGGTGAAGGTCCATCCTTGTTGTTGCTCGGCCACACCGACGTCGTTCCGGCTCCCACCGAGGGCTGGTCGGTGGGGCCGTTTGACGGTGCCCTCCGCGACGGGCACGTCGTCGGCCGCGGGGCCGCCGACATGAAGGGCGAGCTGGCGGCCCGGGCGGCGGCGCTGGCCGCCTGCGCGCGCAGCGGCGAGCGCCCGGCGGGCGACGTCGTCCTGATCGCCGAGTCCGACGAGGAGCGCTGCACCGCCGACGTCGGCATGTCCTGGCTGGCCCGCGAGCGGCCCGACCTGCGCTGCGACTTCGCGATCAACGAGGGTGGTGGATCGCTGCTCGAGCTCGCCGACGGCCGCCGGGTGGTGACCATCTCGATCGGCGAAAAGCAGGTGACCTCGCTGCGGATCCGGGTCCACGGCCGCGCCGGGCACGCCTCGGTCCCGGAGGGCGCCGACAACGCGGTTGCGAACGCCGCCAACGCGGTCACCCGGCTGCAGGCGTGCGAGGCCCCGACCCGGTTGATCCCGGCGATCGCCCGCGCTCTGGAGGGCCTCGGCGCCCCGTCGGGCAACGAGGACGAGGTCGTCGCCTGGGCGTGCGGCCAGCACCCGATCCTCTCCGGTCTGATTCCGGCGATGACCCGGATGACGGTGACGCCGACGGGGCTGCAGACCTTCGAGCCCAGCAACGTGATCCCACCGTACGCCGACGTCGTCTGCGACTGCCGGGCCCTGCCGGGCGAGACCGAGGCCGATGTCCGCGCCCACGTGGCCCGGGCGCTCGGCGATGGCCTCAGCTACGAGATCGAGCTGCTCGAGCCGATGGCCGGGGGGACCGAGTCGCCGATCGACACCCCGCTGTATCGCCTCTGCGAGGAGTACGTCGCCGGGCGGCTGCCCGGGGCACAGATGCTCCCGCTCGTCTCGCCAGGGTTCACCGACTCGCACTGGATCCGCGATGCGCACGGCACCGTCGCCTACGGGTTCGCGCCCGTGTTCGCGACCGACCCGATCGTCTACAGCGACGGCATGCACAGCGCCGATGAATGCCTGGCGGTCGCGGATCTGGTCGAGATGACCGAGTTCAACCTGTACGCGATCCGGGCACTGTCCCGGCCCGGCGTCTAGGCGGCCCAGGCCTTCCTCGAGCCCCGCCAATTGCGGCGTCGCCCGGATCGCTGCGCACCCGGTTAGACTCCGCGTGGCCTTACTTGACTGGTCTTATCAACATAGGTGCCGGCGATGAGCTTTGACGCTTGGTTGACCCTGGCGATCGTGGTCGTGATGCTGGTCGGCTTGGCTCGCGAGGTCGCGCCTCCGGCCGCGATCGTGCTCGCCGCCACCCTGACCTTGCTCCTCGCCGGGGTGATCGATGAAGCCGAGGCGTTTGCGGGTTTCAGCAACCCAGCGCCGCTCACCGTGGCGGCGCTGTACGTCCTCGCCCGAGCGGCCGACAAGACGGGGCTGCTCGGCCCCCTTATTGGCAGCCTGCTCGGTAACAGGGGCAGTACCGGCCGGATAGCCCTGGCGCGGCTGCTGCTGCCCACAGCGGGCACCTCGGCATTCATCAACAACACCCCCTTGGTCGCGATCCTGATCCCCGAGGTGACGGCGTGGTGCGCCAAGCACAGCATCTCGCCATCGCGCTTCCTGCTGCCGATTTCCTACGCCGCGATTCTCGGCGGCACCCTCACCGTGATCGGCACCTCGACCAACCTCGTGGTCTCGGGACTGCTCGAGGAGGCAGGCCAGCCTCCCTTGGGCCTGTTCGAGCTCGCCCCGATCAGCGGACTCTCGGTGGTGGTCGGGTTGGTCTTGCTGATCGGGTTGGTGCCGTCACTGCTGCGGGACCGCCGCGGCGCGGAGCAGGTCCTGACCGAGATGCGCGAGTTCGTGGTCGAGATGGAGGTCGAGCCAGGAGGGCCCGTGGATCGAGTCACCGTCGAAGGCGCCGGGCTCAGGCACCTCCAGCACGTTTACCTGGTCGAGATCGAGCGCGACGGGCGGATGATCGCACCGGTCTCACCGACGACCGAGCTGTTGGGCGGCGATCGGCTGACCTTCCTCGGCCAGGTGGATCAGGTGGTCGATCTGCACCGAATGCGAGGACTGAGATCAGCCGAGGACAAGCACCTCCTTGCCGTGGACAGCGCCCAGCACACCTTCTTCGAAGCCGTCCTCGGCGCCAGCTCGCCCCTGGTTGGGCGCACCTTGAACGAGTCCGGGTTCCGCGGCCGGTACCAGGCCGCCGTGCTTGCGATCCACCGTGCCGGCGAACGCGTCCAGGGGAAGCTGGGACAGATCCCCCTGCAGGCAGGCGACACGCTGCTGATCCTCGCAGCAGGCGACTTTGGCACGCGCTGGCGTGCGAGCCACGACTTCCTGCTCGTCGCGGGCCTCGGCGGGCCCCCGCCGTCGGCGAGCCGCAAGGCGCCGCTCGTCGGTGCGATCGCTCTGGCGGTGATCGTGCTCGCGGCCTTCGAGGTCCTGCCGATTCTCCGGCTCGCCCTGCTGGCGGCGGCGGCGCTGATCCTGGCGCGCGTGCTCACCTTCGCCGAAGCTCGCGATTCGATCGACCTCGATGTGGTCATCCTGATCGCCGCCGCGTTTGGGGTGGGGGCGGCGATAGCGACGACCGGTCTCGCTTCGACGCTCGCCGATGGTCTCGTCGACACTCTCGAGCCGCTGGGCGCGGTCGGCATCATTCTCGGGCTTGTCCTGGCGACCAGCTTGCTGACCGAGTTGATCACCAACAACGCCGCTGCGGTGGTGCTGTTCCCGATCGCGCTATCGGTCGCGGTCGCTGCGAGCCTCGACCCGCGCGTGATCGCGATCGCGATCGCGGTAACCGCATCCTCTTCGTTCCTGACCCCGCTGGGCTATCAGACGAACACGATGGTCTACGGTCCCGGCGGCTACCGGTTCAGTGACTTCCTGCGCGCGGGAATCCCATTGAACCTGGCGGTGGTCGCGGCGATCACGGCGACCACCTGGGCGCTTGCGTGAGCCGCGCCGAAGCGTGAGGCGTGCCGACCGCCCCGGCGCTGCTGGGGTCGTCTGGACGTCGCTGGCGCGGCTCATGGCTGCTGACCCTCGACGCCGATCAGCACCTCGAGCACCAGCGCTCAAGAGCTTGATCGTGGTCGCGGCATGCCCAGGAGTAAGCTCGGGCCGATGGCCCTCGCCCGCCCCGGAGCGCTTCGCGACGCGATCGAGCAGACGTTCCCGGAACGGCCTTTCAGGATTGTCTTCTGGGACGGCGGCGAGGTGTCGGCGACCGAACCCGGCGGGCCGACGTTCGCGGTTCGCTCGCCGCGGGCAGTGGCGCAGGCGTTGCGCGCCCCGGGCCAGCTGGGCCTCGGGCGCGCCTACGTATCCGGCGAGCTGAGCGTCGACGACATCGACGCGGTGATCACACTGCTCGAGCGTTGGAAGCCACCGCCACTCGCCGCCGCCACCCGCCTGCGGCTGATCGCGGCCGCCGCCAGGGCGGCGGGGCTGACCAAGCCGCCGGCGCGGCCCCGGGCGGAGCTGGTCCCGAAGGGTTCCCGGCACAGCAAGGAACGCGACGCGCGGGCGGTGCGCCACCACTACGACGTCTCGAACGAGTTCTTCGCGCTCTTCCTCGACGAGTCGATGACCTATAGCTGCGCCTTCTTCTCCCGCGACGACACCTCGCTCGCGGACGCCCAGCGGGCGAAGCTCGAGCTGACCGCCGACAAGCTGGGCATCGGCCGCGGCGACCGGGTGCTGGACATCGGCTGCGGCTGGGGGAGCTTCGTGATCGCGGCTGCCGAGCGCGGAGCGGAGATGGTGGTGGGTGTGACGCTCTCGGAGGCGCAGGCGCGGGAGGCCCGCCAGCGGGTCCTTGCCGCGGGGTTCGCCGATCGGGTGCGGATCGAGGTCGCCGACTACCGTGACCTCGCCGGCAGCTACGACGCGATTGCCTCGATCGGCATGGTCGAGCACGTCGGCGCCGAGAACATCGATCTCTACGCCGAGCAGGTCGCGGGTCTGCTTCGACCCGGCGGAAGGCTGCTGAACCACGGCATCACTCGCCTACGGCACACGGACCCCAAGGCCGGTCCGTTCTCCGAGCGCTACGTCTTCCCCGACGCCGATCCCATCCACCTCTCCCGCGCCCTGCTCGCGTTCGAGCGGGCCGGGTTGCCCGCCCGCCATGTCGAGGAGTTCGGCGCCGACTATGCCGAAACCCTGCGTCACTGGGCGCGGCGCCTGGACGAGAACGTCGCCGACGCGATCCGTATCGCCGGCGAGGAGCGCGTCCGCGTCTGGCGCCTGTACCTGCGGGCGGCCCGCAGCGGCTTCGAGGTCGGCTTCACCTCGATCTACCAGGTCCTATGCCAAGGCACGATCGCTCAGATCCCCAGCCCCTCTTCGATCCCGGCCAACGTCTCGGCGACCAGCCCCCCGATCGCTTCCAGGTCGTAGCCGCCCTCCTGGACGACCACCGTCGGCAGCCCGAGGGCGCCCAGCGTTCGCCCGGCGGCGCGGAAGCCGTCGGCGGAGACCTGCAGAGGGCTCTCCGGGTCACCGGCGGCGGCGTCCACTCCCAGGGCCACCACCAGCGCCCGGGCCCCCTGCTCACCCGCCCAGGCCGCCAGCGAGCCAACCGCCTCCAGCCAGGGCCCGTCGCCCGACCCGGGCGCGAGCGGCAGGTTCAGGTTGGCCCCGTCGCCCTCGCCGGCGCCCCGCTCGGAGGCGAAGCCGAGGAAGTGGGGAAACCAGCCCGCCCCGGGGTCGACGTGGACCGACCCGGTGAGCACGCCGGGGTCCTCGTAGAAGATCGCCTGGGTGCCATTGGCGTGGTGGGCGTCGACGTCGATCACGGCGACCGGCGCCTCGAGGGTGCCGCGAAGCCGGGCGGCGGCCGCGGCCGAGTTGTTCAGGTAGCAGGAGCCACCGAAGGCGCCGCGGGTCGCGTGGTGGCCGGGAGGGCGACAACAGGCGTAGGCCGCCGGCTCGCCGGCCGCAACCAGGTCGGCCGCGGTCAGCGCGACGTCGACGGCGGCGCGCGCAGCCTCCCAGGTGCCGGGGCCGATCAGCGTCATCGTGTCGTAGGCGAAGTAGCCGGCGCGGGCGCTCGCCGCCCCTGGTATCGGCGGCACGAGGTCTCCGAGCAGACCGGGGTGGGGAAAAAGATAGGGGACGACCCGATCCTGGCCGGGGTCGCTCGTCAGTCCCGCGGCCTCCCACTCCGCCCGGGCGCTCGCCAGATAGTCGACGAGCGCCGCGTCGTGGACCGTCAGCAGCTCGGAGTCGGGGTGCTCCCGGGCGTCGACGATCCGGGCTCCCGCGTCCGACAGCGCCGCCCGGATGCGCTCGGCGCGCTCAGGCAGCTCGGTGCCCGGGGTGCGCACGCCCAACCAGATCTCGCCGCCCGGCTCGTGCAGCCGGTGGCGGTCGGTCCAGACGACTGGCATCGCGATGCCCATGCTCCGCTTCGCCTTCCCGGGTCGAGGCTCTTGACAGGGGGAGAGCGTCGCCTGTAGGTTACCGAACGACCGTTCATGAAGACAGAATCCACCGTCGATATCGGGCAGCAACTGGGTGCGGGCAGGGTGCTCGATCCGTCCGGGGTCCTGCCCCAGCCGGCCGAGCGCCTGGATGCGTCGGGCCCTGTCCGGCCGCACGAGTTCGAGCTGGCGGTGGAGTGGCTCTATCTCGACTCGACCTCGTTTCGCAACATCCGCGAGCACGCCGGCGGGGATCCCGAGGCGATGGCGGCGCGGATCGCCGAGATCGTCGAGTCGAGGGGCAAGATGCACAACCCCGAGACCGAGTCCGGCGGGGTTCTCTGTGGCACCGTCACCGCCGTGGGCGATCGCCACGCTTCGGCGCCCGCGCTCGGAGAGCGGATCGTGACCCTGGGCTCGCTGACGGTGACGCCGCTGCGGCTCGAGGCCGTCACCCACCTCGAGCCCGGCTCGCCCCAGGTCGAGGTCGAGGGCACCGCCTACGTCTTCGAGCGGGCGGCCTGGGCCCCCGTGCCCGACGACCTGCCGCCGGCGAGTGCGATCGAGCTCTACGACGTCTGCGCCGCGGCCTCTCAGGTCCAGGCCCTGGCACCCCGGGAGGGCACGGTCTGCGTACTCGGAGCCGGCCACGCCGGCAAGCTCGCGCTCGCCGCCGCCCGCGAGGCGATGTCCGATGGCACCCTGGTGGCGGTGGACGTCGACGCCGCCGCGGTCGAGCGCGTCGGCGAGCTGGGCCTCGGCGACGTCGGCGTCACCGCCGACCTGCGCGACCCGCTCGCGGCGCTCGAGGCGGTGCGAGCGGCCGGAGCCCCACCGGCCGACCTGACGGTGGTGGTGGTCAACTCCAGCGGCTGCGAGGCGACCGCGATCCTGCTCACCGCCGACGAGGGGACCGTGCTGTTCTTCTCGATGGCGACGAGCTTCTCGGGCGCGGCGCTGGCGGCTGACGGCATCGGCACCAGCGCCCGCATGCTGGTCGGCAGCGGCTACGCCCCGGACCGCGGCGCCCATGCGCTCGAACTGGTGCGGGGCTCGCGGTCGCTGCGCGAGGCGCTCGGGGTGACCGCGGTGGAGGCTGCATGAGCGCCGATGGCGGCCACCAGGTGCAGATGCGATGGCAGGACCTGGACGGGCTCGGCCACGTCAACCACCCGGTGGTCCTCACCTACCTCGAGGAGGGCCGCGACGCGTGGCTGGCCGAACGCGGGGTTCGCCGCGACCAGTACGTGGTCGGGCGCTGCACGGTGAGCTTTCGGCGCGAGATCGATCCCGGCCCCGGAGTGGTGACAGTGCAATGCGCGCTGCGCCAGCTGGGCCGCTCGAGCATCACCACCAGCGAGCGCATCGTCGACCCGGGCGGAGAGGTGATGGTGGAGGCGGAGTTCGGCCTGGTCCTGTGGGATCCCGATCGCCGTGCCTCGCGTCCGATCAGCGACGCCGAGCGCGCCTCGCTGACGGGCGCGGAGGAGGTTTGAGGATGAGCGCCTGGAACGCCGACCCGGTAGTTCTCACCGTCGCCATCACCGGCGCCGACGTCTTCCGGGAGAACAACCCCAACGTCCCGTACACGACGGAGGAGATCGCCGAATCGACGATCGAGGCCGCGGCCGCGGGCGCCACCGTGGCGCACCTGCATGTGCGCGAGGACGACGGCACGCCCAGCGGGCGCCCGGAGCTGTTCGTGGACGCGATCGACCGCATCCGCGCGGGAAGCGAGGTGCTGACGATGGTCTCGACCGGCGGCTCGAACGAGATGACGATCGCCCAGCGCACCACCGGCCTCGAGGCGAAGCCCGACATCTCCGGGGTCGAGTCCGGCTCGATGAACTTCGGCGACGAGACCTTCATCACCCCGCCGCCGGCCGGCCGCGGCATCATCGAGCGGGCGACCAAAGCGGGGATCGCGCTCGAGGTGGAGACGTTCGACGTCGGCCACGTGGTCAGCGCCGTGCGCTGGCTGCAGGAGGGAATCCTGCCGCCGCCGCTGCGGGTCAACCTCGTCTTCGGCGTCCCCGGCGGGATCGACGCCACCCCCGAGGCGCTGGTGGCGATGCTGCGGCCTCTGCCGAGCGGGACCTTCTGGACAGTGACCTGCATCGGCCGCCACCACCAGCGCATGCTGGGACTGGCGCTGCTTCACGGCGCGCCGGGGATCCGCACGGGCCTCGAGGATGTCGCCTATCTGAGCAAGGGCGTGCTCGCCCCCTCGAACGCGGCGCTGGTCGAGAAGGCCGTCGGGCTCGCGGGGACGCTCGGGCGCGAGGTCGCGACCCAAGGGCAGACGCGGGAGTTGCTGCAAGTTGGCTGAGACGCGCGAGGCGATCCACCGGGCGGCGGTCGAGCTGTTCGCCCGGCGCGGCTACCACGCCACCTCGATGCGGGCGATGGCCTCGGCCGCTCGGGTCCAGCCCGCGGCGATCTACCACTGGTACCCGAGCAAGGAGGCGATCCTGATCCAGCTCCAGGATGACTTCATGGAGCAGCTCACCGAGAAGGTGCTGGCGGCGATCGACCGCCACCCCGGCCCGGCGCTGAAGCTGGCCGCGGCGGTGCGCGAGCACGTCGTCTTCCACGGCCTGCACCGGCGCGAGGCGTTCGTCACCGACAGCGAGATCCGCGCCCTCGCCAGGGGCCCCCGGCGCGCCCTGATCGCCAAGCGCGACGACTACCAGGCAGTCTTCAGGCAGATGATCGACGCGGGGGTCGGCGAGGGCTCGCTGCACGTAACCGACTCGCGCGTCGCCACCTACGCGATCCTGTTGCAGTGCACAGGGGTCGCGCTGTGGTTCGACCCGAAGGGGCCGCTGGCGCTGGAAGAGGTGGCCGACCTCCACGTCGAGCTGGTGCTGGGCTCGCTGCAGGCCTCGCCGGCCCTCGTCGCCGAGGCCGTCGAGGGCCCGCGCCCAGAGGTCCTGGCGGGACGGGGCTAGACGACGATGGCGCCAGTCAAGCCCCCAGCGCTGCCGGCCAAGGCGACGATCGCGGTCGTCGCCCCGGCGAGCCCGCCGCAGACGCGCTCCGAGATCGAGCAGGCCACTGAGTACTTCGAGGGGCGCGGCCACGAGGTGGTCTTCGGGCCCAACCACCGCAAGGTGCACGGCTACCTGGCGGGCACCGACGCCGAGCGCGCGGCCGACCTGCAGTGGGCGCTGTCGGAGCCGGGGATCGACATGGTGCACACCCTCTGCGGCGGCTACGGGGTGGCCCGCCTGCACGACCTGATCGACTGGGACGCGCTCGGTGAGCCGCGGATCGTCTGCGGCTTCAGCGACATCACCGCGCTGCACCTGGCGCTCGCCGCCCACGCCGGCTGGGTGACCTTCTACGGGCCCAACTTCCTGCGCTTCACCCGCCGCCGCAAGGAGCTGACCGAGGAGACCAAGGCCTGGTTTCACCGCGCCTTCGAGCCGGAGCCGCTGGGCCGCGTCTTCGAGGACCCCGAGGACCCCTACGTCCTCACCGTCGGCGGCGGCGTTGCCGAGGCGCCGCTGGCCGGCGGCTGCCTGACGCTGTTGTGTGCGAGCATCGGCACGCCGTTCGAGGTGCAGACGGACGGCTGCGTGGTCATGGTCGAGGATCTCAACGCCGAGCCCTACCTGGTTGACACCGCGCTCAACCACCTGGTCCGCGCCGGCAAGCTCGACAACGCCGCCGGCTTCGTCTTTGGGACCAACGTCAACCTCACCTACCAGACCGTTCCCGAGGGGCCGGAGTCGACGCTCTCAGTCGAGGAGATGCTCGACGAGCTGATCGCTCCGTTGGGGATCCCCGCGATTGCCAACGTGCCGGTCGGCCACGGCAAGCACATGGCGACGATGCCGCTCGGCGTCCGGGTCCTCTTGGACGCGGACGCAAAACGGCTCGAGGTAGTGGAGGCGGCCGTCCGGCCGTCTGATCAAACGACAGAAGGAGAATGAGGATGAGGCTCAGGGGTGTGGGAACGATCGTGGCGGTCGTCTTGGCCGGTCTGGCCGCGGCGCTGGTGGCGCTGCCGGCGGCTGCGCAGGACTCGACAGAGTCGACCGACACCGCGACGACGACCGGCGGTGACACCGACACGTCGGTGCTGCGGATCGGCTGGGCGCAGGACCCGCAGACGTTGAACCCGTTCGTCGCCCTCGATGAGGAGGACTTCAACGTCTGGTCGATGAACTGGGACCTGCTCGTCAACTTCAGCACCGAGGACCTTTCCCCGGCACCGGGCATCGCCGAGAGCTGGGAGATCTCCGACGACCGCAAGACGATCACCTTCAAGCTCGACCCGAACCGCAAGTGGTCCGACGGCGAGCCGATCACCTCCAAGGACGTCAAGTACTCGCTCGAGACGCTTGGCGGGGAGGGCGACGTCTTCTCCGGGTACACGAGCAACATCACCAAGATCGAGACGCCCGACGATCAAACGGTCGTGATCACGACCAAGAAGCCCGACGCCCGGATCGTCGGCGGCCTGTTCATCTACATCATCCCGGAGCACGTCTACGGCGAGGTGCCGATCGACGAGTTGACCGGCTCCTACCAGCCCGATCTGCCGCTGGTCGGCAGTGGGCCCTACGAGGTGACCGAGTTCAATCGCGGCCGGATCGTCCGCATGGAGCGCAACCCCGAGTGGCAGGGGCCGGAGCCCGGCTTCGACGAGATCCAGTACATCAAGTACGGCAACCAGGACGCGGTCGAGCGGGCATTGCGGCTCGGTGAGGTGGACATGGTCGTCGAGGTCGACCCCTCGACATTCGAGCGAATCCAGGAGGATCCCAACATCGAGGCGCTCTCCAGCCCGTCGCCCTCCTACACGCAACTGGCGTTCAACCTCTGTCCGGAGAAACTATGCCCGGACGCGGAGTTCAACCCGGCGGTCCAGGATGTGTCCGTCCGTCAGGCGATCGCCTACGCGGTGGACCGCGATCGTGTCAACGCGATCAGCGCCCGCGGGACGGCGTTCCCCGGGTCCGGCATCCTGCCCTCGTTCTACGAGGCCTTCTACGAGGTGCCGGAGCAGAACTACCCGCTCGACCCCGAGCTGGCCAAGCAGATCCTCGACGATGCCGGCTGGGTCGACAACGGTGAGGATCCGCGGACCAAGGACGGCGAGGAACTGTCCTTCGACCTGGCGGTGCGCTCGGAGTCCCCGACCAACATCCAGGCCGCGAAGCTCGTCGCCGAGATGGCGGGCGAGGTCGGGATCGAGTTCAACGTTCAGGTGGTCAGCGTCGACAAGCTCACCGAGCAGACGGTGCGCAAGGTCGACGGCAAGCCGGCGCCCGAGTTCGACACGTTCATCTGGGGCTGGGGCGGGGATCCGTATGACCCCAGCTTCCTGCTCAGCCTGCTGACCACGGACGAGATCGGCAGCCTCTCGGACGGCTTCTACTCGAACCCCGAGTACGACGCCCTCTACACGGAGCAGGCCGGGATCTTCGACACCGCCGAGCGCAAGGATCTGATTAAGGAGATGGTGGCGCTGACCCAGGACGACGTCGCCTATGTGGTGCTCACCGAGGACCCGAACCTGCAGGCATATCGGACCGACCGGATCAGCGGCATCGAGCCGTCCTGCCCGGCCGGCAAGGGGGATCTGATCTGTGAGCAGGTCTCCTATCAGCCGCTGCTGGCGATCGAGCCGGCAAGCGGCAGCTCGAGCAGCAGCGACGACGACGGCGGCTCCGCCGGGGTGCTGATCGGGATCGCGGCGGTCGTCCTGATCGGGGGCGCCCTGTTCGTCTGGCGCTCCCGCCGGCGCAAGTCGGACGAGCCGCTGGAGATGGAGGAGTAAGGAGCAGAGGACCGGATCAGGACGCAGAGAGCGCGGAGGTGACACGGAGATGAGCGGCAGGTGGCTGGCAGGCAAGGCCGGCGCGGCGATGCTGACGCTCATCTTCGTGATCATCTTCAACTTCTTCCTCTTCCGGGTGATGGGTGACCCGACCACGCAGCTCGCCCGTCTGCCCAACAGCTCGCCGGAGGAGATCGCCAAGCTGCGCGCCGACTACGGGATCGACAAGCCGCTCGCCGGACAATTCCTCGACTATGCCGGCGACACGGTGCGGCTCGACTTCGGGGTCAGCCAGCGCAGCCGGGAGACCGTCTGGAGCGAGATCAAGGCCGCGCTTCCGTGGACCCTGCTGCTGGTCGGGACGGGAACGCTGCTCGCGACCCTGATCGGCTCCTGGATGGGGGTGGTCGCCGCGACGCGCCGGGGGCAGAAGACCGACGATGGCCTGCTCGGCTTCAGCCTGCTCACCTACGCGGCGCCCGAGTACTGGATCGGGATCATCCTGATCCTCGTCTTCGCCGTCGCGATCGCGATCCTGCCGGCGGGACAGCAGGTGACGCCGGGGGTGGAGTTCAGCAGCTGGATCTCGGAGGCGCTCAGCGTCGCGGAGCACATGATCCTGCCGGTGACCGCGATGACGCTGATGCTGCTCGGCCAGTACTTCCTGATCATGCGCTCGTCGATGGTCGACGTTCTCACCGAGGACTTCATCACGGTGAAGCGGGCGATCGGCCTCTCGCACGAGCGGGTGATCCGCCGCCACGCGGTTCCCAACGCGCTGCTGCCGCTGGTCACCCTCTCGGCGATCCAGTTCGGCGCCATTGTCGGCGGCGCGATCACGATCGAGACGGTCTTCAGCTGGCCCGGCCTCGGTGAGCTCAGCTTCAACGCGATCAACGACAAGGACTTCCCGGTGCTGGAGGGCACGTTCCTGGTCTTCAGCGCCGGCGTGATCCTCGCCAATCTGGCGGCAGACATCCTCTACTTCTTCCTCGATCCGCGGGTGCAGGCCCGATGAGCGTGACCAGCGCCAGCGCCGAGGTCGCGACCGCCGCGCTCGCCGGCGAGGGCCACGACGAGCACAGCGTCCGCTACAAGCTGCTGAACACCTGGCGCGGCCGCTTCGGGATCGGGATTCTCGGCATGTTCCTGTTCCTGGCCTTGTTCGGCAGCCTGCTCGCCCCCGACAACCCTGACGCTTCGACGCTCGACGTGCTTGCGCCGCCCAGCTTCGCGCACCCGCTCGGCACGACCGAGCAGGGTGCCGACGTCTTCTCGCAGCTGCTGGTCGGCGCCCGGGTCTCGATCGTCGTCGGCTTCGCGGCGGCGTTCATCTCGGCCCTGCTCGGCTCCACGGTCGGCCTCGTCGGGGGCTACTTCGGCGGCTGGACGGACCGCTCCCTCGATGCGCTCGAGAACTGGTTCCTGGTGATCCCGACCCTGCCGCTGATGATCGTCCTGGCGCGCCTGCTCGAGCCCTCCCTGACGGTGTTGATCCTCGTCATCGGGCTGACTTCATGGGCCGGCACCGGCCGGATCGTCCGCGCCCAGGTGTTCACGCTGCGCGAGCGAGCCTTCGTCGAGCGGGCGCGGGCGCTGGGGGCGAAGGACAGCTACATCATCCGCACCCACATCCTCCCCAATACGCTGCCGCTGATCTTCGCCAACACCGTGCTGATCGTCGCGGTCGCGATCCTCTCCGAGGCGGCGCTCGCCTTCCTCGGACTCGGCGACCCGACCCGGATCTCCTGGGGAACGATGCTCGAGAACGCGTTCAGCTCGGGGGCGCCGAGCGCCGGCGCCTGGTGGTACGTGATCCCGCCGGGCCTCTGCATCACGACCCTGGTCCTCGCCGTGGCGATGCTCGGCTACCTGTTCGAGGAGCACATCAACCCGCGGCTGCGGGAGCAGGGGTGATGAGCGCGCCGCTGTTGCAGGTGAGCGGGTTGCGGGTGCAGCACCGCGGCCACCCGATCGTCGACGGGGTGGATTTCTCCCTCCAGCGAGGGGAGGCGCTCGGGCTTGCCGGCGAGTCCGGCTGTGGGAAGACGACCACCGCGCTGGCGTTGATGAAGCTGATGCCCCCGGGGCTCGAGCAGTCCGGCACGATCACCCTGCATCCCGAGGGCGAGGAGCAGGCGATCAACGTCGGCAAGCGGACCGAGACGGGAATGCAGCGCGTGCGCTGGCGTCACATCTCGCTGGTCTTCCAGGGGGCGATGAACTCGCTCGACCCGGTGCAGCGCGTCGACGCCCAGATCGAGGAGGCTATCCGCCTGCACGAGCGGGTCGACTCGACCAAGGCCATGCGTGCTCGGATCGGGGAGTTGCTGGAGACGGTGGGCCTCCAGGCGGGCCTGGGCCACCGCTACGCCCATCAGCTCTCGGGCGGCCAGCGCCAGCGGATGATGATCGCCCTGGCGCTCGCCTGCCACCCCTCGCTGGTGATTGCCGACGAGCCGACCACGGCGCTCGACGTGGTCATGCAGGCTCAGGTCCTGGAGTTGCTCGAGCGGCTGCGCGAGCGCCTCGGATTGGCCCTGATCCTGATCTCCCACGACCTCGGCGTTCTCGCCGAGACCTGCGACCGGATCGCGGTCATGTACGCGGGGCGGATCGTCGAGACCGGGGCGGTCGGCTCGGTGTTCGCGGACCCCCAGCACCCCTACACCAAGCGCCTGCTCGAGTCGCTGCCGGTGATCGGCGGCGAGCGGGGCCTTGGGGCGCCGATTCCCGGAGGCCCGCCAGACCCCGGCGAGCCACTCGAGGGGTGCCGGTTCCGCCCCCGCTGTCCCTACGCGGCCGACGAGTGCTTCACCGACCCGCCGCTGCGCGAGGTGCGCCCGGGCCATGGCTCGGCCTGCCACTTCGCGCCCTGGGCGCAATGGCCTGAGACGAAGACCGCCACAGTCGAGGAGGGCGGATGACCGAGCCGCTGATGGAGGCCCGCGACGTCGCGGTCGAGTTCAGCGCCCGCGGTGGGGCCACGCGTGCGCTCGACGGCGTCTCGCTCGAATGGCGGCGCGGTGAGATCCTCGGCGTGGTCGGCGAGTCCGGTTGCGGCAAGTCGACCTTTGCCCGGGCAATGCTGGGGCTGCAGCCGGTGGTCGCGGGCGAGGTGGCGCTCGACGGTGAGGTCACGGAGGGGAGACAGGCCCTCGCGGAGTTGCGCCGGCGCGTGCAGATGATCTTCCAGGACCCATACCAGACGCTCAACCCTCGCCAGCGCGTCGCCGCGATCGTCACCGAGCCGCTGCTGGTTCAGGGCGTGGCTCGCGAGCAGCACGACGGGCGTGTGCGGCAGGCGCTCGAGGACGTCGGCCTCGATCCCGACCAGTATCTCGAGCGCTACCCCCATCAGCTCTCCGGAGGCCAGCGCCAGCGCGTGGCGATCGCCGCCGCGCTCGTGCTCGAGCCCGAAGGGCTGATCTGTGACGAGCCGGTCTCGATGCTCGATGCCTCGGTGCGGACGCAGATCCTCGCGGTGCTGGTAGAGCTGCAGCGACGCCGCGACCTGGCGCTGATCTTCATCACTCACGACCTCAGCCTCGCCTGGTCGCTGTGCGACCGGATCGCGGTCATGTACCTGGGGCGGATCGTCGAGCAGGGGTCGGCGGTGGACGTGATCGAGCAGGCGCGCCACCCCTACACCCAGGCCCTGGTGGAGGCGGTGCCGGTGCCGTCGGCCGCCGGAAGAGGGAAGCGGGAGCCGCTCGGCGGCGAGCTTCCCGACGCCACCGACGTTCCGGCCGGGTGCCGGTTTCACCCGCGCTGTCCGCGGCGCTTCGATCCCTGCGACCGGGTCGACCCCCAGCTGCTGCCCGCGGGCCCGCGCGACCAGCTCGCGGCCTGCCTGCTGCACGATCCGGCGCTGGGCAAGGCCGAGATGCCCGCCGATGGGTAGTCCGCCGGAGCGCTGGCGCCAGATCGCCGGCGCAGTCGGGCAGCTCGAGCCCGGGCGACAAAACGCGATCACCGACGTCCCAGGCGTGCTCGTCGGCCAGGCGCAGGCCGCGAGCGGCCAGCGCACCGGGGTCACGGTGGTGGCGCCGCCCTCGCTTCCGGCCTCGGCAGGGACCGCGGTCGTCAACGGCATGGGCGAGCTGACCGGCAAGATCGAGATCGATGAGCGGGGGTTGATGGAGACGCCGGTCTATCTCTGCGGGTCCCACGCCGTCGGCTTCGTCCACCAGGCGGCGGTGCTCGCCTCCGGCCGCGGGCCCGACAACATCGTGCTGCCCGTCGTCGGCGAGTGCGATGACGGCGACATGGCCGACTCGCGAACCGTCACCGTCGCCGACGTCGAAGCCGCCCGCGAGGACCTCGGAGGGAAGGTTGCCGAGGGCAACGTCGGGGCCGGCACCGGGATGAGCTGCTACGGCTACCCGGGTGGCATCGGCACCGCATCGCGCTCGGTCGGCGACCACCACGTCGGGGTGCTGCTGCTGTGCAACTTCGGCGACCGTCGCTACCTGGACGTGCCGGGTCCCCCGCTCGATCCCGCGCCGGGCAGGCCGCCCCCGCACGGCTCCTGCATAACGGTGTGCGCGACCGACGCCCCGTTGGCGCCGCACCAGCTGCGGCGGCTGGCGCTGCGACCGCTGCTCGGGCTCGCCCGCAGCGGCTCCTACGGGCAGGAGGGCTCGGGCGAGATCGGGATCGCCTTCTCGACCGCGAAGGTGCCCGCCGTTGCGAACTCGGATCTCGACTCCCACTTCGCGGCCGCCTTCGAGGCGGCTCACGAGGCCGTCTACAACTGCCTGGTCGCGGCCCGGCCCGCCGAGCGCCTCGACGGCTCCATGCAGGAGGCGTTCCCGATCGAGGCGATTCGCAGCGCCGCCCAGGCCCACGCGGCTCGTATGCGCGGATGAGAACTCGTGGGAGTGAAGTAACCACGGCCCTCTCGACCCGGGCGGCCTCGGCGGGCCTGCTGGCGATCGCCGGGTTGCACGTGATCTGGGCGACCGGCTCGAGCTGGCCGCTGCCGGATGCTGACGAACTGGCCGACGCAGTCGCCGGCAAGTCCGCCGGCCCGGCGCCGTCGGCCGCCGCTTGCCTCGCGGTCGCCGGGCTGCTGACCACGGCCGCGGCGCTCGTGGCGGGCTACCCGCGGCGTGTGCCGGGCCTGAGCCGCGCCGGGGCCGGCGGCGTGGTGGCGGTGCTTGTCACGCGCGGGGCGCTGGGGATGGCGGGGCGCACCGACGTGCTCGCCCCGGGCTCGACCTCCGAGCGCTTCAGGCGCCGGGATCGGCTGGTCTACTCGCCCGTATGCCTGACGCTGGCCGCGCTGGCGTCGCCCGCGGTCCGGTCGGCCGCTCAGCGACCGCCCTCGTAGCGCTCCTGCTCGGCCTCGGTGCGCTCGGCCCAGGGGACGGCCTCGAGGCGGCCGGCCGCGATCGGCTTGCCGCTTTCGACCGAGAGGCCGTAGGTGCCCTCGGAGAGGCGGGCCTCGGCGCGCTCGATCGCCTCCAGCTGCTCTCGGAGCTTGTCCTCCAGGCCCAGGTCCAGCTCCTCCTCATGCAGGCGCTCGGAGTCGTCGGCCGGGTGCTGGTCGAGCCCCTCGTGCTCCTGCTCATGCGCGCGCTCGAACCGCTTCAACGAGCTCTCGATCCGCGCCCGCTCGCGGGCCAGCAGCTCGCGGGCGCGGGCGTCGGCGATAGGGCCTGGATGGCTGTCGTTCATTGTCGGTGTTCCTCTCTCAAACCAGCTTGCGCACGGTGTAGGTCTTGAAGCCCCGGGGCGTGTGGATCTTCACGCTCTCGCCGACGGCGGTGTCGCGCAGCGCCCGGCCGACGGGGGATTCGGCGGACATGCGTCCCGCAGCGAGGTCGGCCTCGGTCGAGCCGACCAGCGTCCAGGTGTGGACCTTATCGGTCGCCTCGTCGAGCACCTCGGCGGTGCGGCCAAAGGCGAACGACCCCGCGGCGGCATCGGTCTCGACCACGGCGGCGGTGCGCAGCTTGTTGCGCAGGCGCTTGATCCGCGTCTCGAGGTGGGCCTGGTCCTCCTTGGCGATGTGGTACTCGGCGTTCTCCTTCAGGTCGCCGAGCTCGCGGGCGGCCTTGATCCGCGCCGCCATCTCGGTTCGCCCCCTGCCCTCGAGGTCGGCGATCTCGGCGCGCAGGGCCTCGAGGCCCTCGGCGGTGATCGCCTCGCCGTCCAGGTTGGCGGCGTTCATCGCGCCGCCGCCAGGGCGAACGGGCTGCCCTCGGAGTCGCGGCAGATGGACCACCGGTCCCCGGGGTGGATGACCGAGCCTCCAAGCTCGCGGACCCGCTCGAGCGTCGTCGACATGTCGACGACGTCGAAGTAAGGCAGGGAGGCGGTGTCGCCGGGCCCGGCCCCGCGCTCGTGCACCCCAAGGCGAAGCCCCTCGGCGGAGGCCTCCCATCCGGCTCCCTCGGTCGCGGGACGCGGCTCGAGCTCGAGCTCGAGCACGCCGCGCCAGAATCGCCGCGCGCGCTCGGCGTCGTCGGCCGGGAACTCGATCAGGGCAGAGGACATCGGCTACCAGTATGTCGGCACTAGGTCGGCGCGCGGTCCCGGCGGGCGGCCTTGCGGCGCTCGGTCTTGCCGAGATCGACCTTGCGCAGGCGAACGCAGGAGGGCGTGATCTCGACCGCCTCGTCCGCGCGCAGGAACTCGAGCGCCTGGTCGAGCGAGAGGTTGCGCGCGGGCACGAGGCGAACGAGGAGGTCGGCGCTGGCGGCGCGGACGTTGGTCTGGTGCTTCTGCTTCACCGGGTTCACGTCGAGGTCCTCCGAGCGCGAGTTCTCGCCGACGATCATCCCCTCGTAGACTTGCTCTCCCGGCTCGATGAACATCGTCCCGCGCTCCTGCAGGCCGAACAGGGCGAAGCTGGCGCTCTCGCCGCCTCGGTCGGAGACCAGGGCGCCGGTCGGTCGGGTTCGCAGCTCGCCCGCCCAGGGCTCCCACCCCTCGAAGACGTGATGGAGGATGCCGGTGCCGCGCGTCTCGGTGAGGAACTCGGTTCGAAACCCGATCAACCCGCGGGCCGGCACCAGGTACTCGAGGCGCACCCAGCCGGTGGAGTGGTTGACCATCTGCTCCATCCGGCCCTTGCGCAACGCCAGCAGCTGGGTGATCACTCCGACGTAGTCCTCCGGGGCGTCGATCGCCAGCCGCTCGACCGGCTCGTGCAGGGTGCCATCGATCTTCCGGGTGAGGACCGTCGGCTGGCCCGCGGTCAGCTCGAACCCCTCGCGGCGCATCATCTCCAGCAGCACCACCAGCTGCAGCTCGCCGCGTCCGTGCACCTCCCAGGCGTCGGGACGCTCGGTGTCCTGGACCCTGATCGAGACGTTGCCGACAAGCTCCTGGTCGAGGCGGTCGCGGACCTGCCGGGCGGTCAGCTTGGAGCCTTCGCGGCCGGCGAGGGGCGAGGTGTTGATGCCGACGACGACCGAGAGTGAGGGCTCGTCGACGGTGATCACCGGCAGCGGACGCGGGTCCTCGGGGTCGGCGAGGGTTTCCCCGATCGTCACCTCCGGCATGCCGGCGACGGCGATGATCTCGCCCGGCCCGGCCTCGGTGGCCTCGACCCTGTCGAGGGCCTCGGTCACGTACAGCTCGGAAACGGTCGCGCGCTCGACCGTCCCGTCGGTGCGACACCAGGCGATCGGGGCCCCGGCTCGAATCGTCCCGTTGCGAACCCGGCAGAGCGCCAGCCGCCCGACGTAGGGGGAGGCGTCGAGGTTGGTCACGTGCGCCTGCAGGGGGTGGTCGGGCTCGTACTCCGGCGCCGGGATCCGCCCCACCATCAGGTCCAGCAGGGGAGAGAGGTCGGATCCATCGACCCCTTCCTGCAGCGACGCCCAGCCCGTCCTGGCGTTGGTATAGACGAGCGGAAACTCGACCTGCTCGTCGGTGGCGTCGAGGTCGAGGAAGAGTTGGTAGACCTCGTCGACGACCTCGGCGATGCGGGCGTCGGGACGGTCCACCTTGTTGATCACCACGATCACCGGCAACTCGGCCTCGAGCGCCTTGCGCAAGACGAAGCGGGTCTGTGGCAGCGGCCCCTCGGAGGCGTCGACCAACAACAGCACCCCGTCCACCATCGTCAACCCGCGTTCGACCTCGCCGCCGAAGTCCGCGTGGCCGGGCGTGTCGACGATGTTCAGCTTGACCTGGCCGTGATGGACCGCGGTGTTCTTGGCGAGGATCGTGATCCCCTTCTCGCGCTCGAGGTCCATCGAGTCCATCACGCGCTCGGCGACGTCCTGGCCCTTGCGAAAAGCCCCGGACTGCCACAGCATCGCGTCGACCAGCGTCGTCTTGCCGTGGTCAACATGGGCGATGATGGCGATATTGCGGATGTCCGAGCGGGTGGCCATGGGGCCGACGATGGTAGGGCGCGAGGTCTAACGTTCGACCCGTGAGCGAACGAACTCCCATCTCCACGGACGCCGCCCCCGCCGCGATCGGCCCTTACAGCCAGGCGATCCGCCGCGACGGGACCCTCTACTGCTCGGGCGCGATTCCGCTCGACCTTGACGGAAACACGGTCGGCTCGACGCCCGCCGAGCAGCTCGACCAGTGCCTGAAGAACCTGAGCGCGGTGGCCGAGACGGCGGGCACGACGCTGGCCCGGGCGCTTCGCCTGACGATCTACACCACCCGCCTCGACGACTTCGCCGCGATCAACGAGGCCTACGCCGGCTGGTTCGACGCCGAGCCTCCAGCGCGGGCGGCCGTTGGCGTCTCCGCGCTGCCCAAGGGCGTGCTGGTCGAGGTGGACGCGATCATCGCCACCTCCTAGCGATGTCCACCGCCCCGCTCGAGCTGCGCCCGGACGCGATCCTCAAGGCCGCGGGCGAGGTCTCTGCGCTCGCCTGGCGAACGCCGGTGTTCGAGGCCGCCTGGCTGGGCGAGGCCGTGGGCGGCTCGGTCAGCCTCAAGGCCGAGAGCCTGCAGCGAACGGGCTCGTTCAAGCTGCGGGGCGTCTCGGTGAAGCTGGCCGAAGGGCTGGAGCGGCCGGAGGCCGGCGTCGTCGCCGCCAGTGCCGGCAACCACGGCCACGCCCTCGCCTACGCGGCGGCGGCGCAGGGTGTTCGGTGCCGGGTCTTCATCCCGACGACCGCCTCGATCTCCAAGGCGCAGGCGATCGAGGCCAACGGCGCCAGCCTGGAGTTCGGCGGCGAGGGGATCGAGCAGTGCATGGAGCAGGCTCGCGCCTACGCGGCCGACCACGGCGCGACCATCGTTCATCCCTTCGACGATCCCCTCGTGATCCTCGGCCAGGCGACACTGGGGCTGGAGCTTTCAGAGCAGGTCCCCGAGCTTGCGAAGGTGGTCCTGCCGATCGGCGGCGGCGGGCTGGCCGGAGGCGTGGCTGCCGCGCTCAAGCAGCTGCGCCCCGAGATCCAGATCGCCGGCGTCCAGGCCGAGGTCTGCGCCCCGGTTGCGGGCGAGGAGGCCTCGATCGAGGAGATCAGGTTCGCGCTCGCGGACGGGATCGCGATCAAGCGCCCCGGGGCGCTGACGGCGCCGCTGCGCGAGCGCCATGTCGACGAGGTCTGCACCGTCTCCGAGGACGCGATCGCCGAGGCCATGGTCGAGCTGCTGCAGCGCTCGAAGCTGGTGGTCGAGGGCGCGGGCGCGGTCTCGGTGGCAGCGCTTCGCAGCGGTGCAATCGCACCGGCCGAGACGGGGGAGACCGTGGCCGTGCTCTCGGGCGGCAACGTGGACCTCAGCCGCCTGTCGGCGATCGCCCGCCTGCACGAGGCGGTTGCCGACCGCAGCGTCCAGATCGCCACCCGCGTGCCTGACCGCCCGGGTGGGCTGGCGGCGCTGCTGTCAACGATCGCCGCCGCGGGCGGCAACGTGATCGACGTCCAGCACATCCGCGACATCGGCACCCGAGGCTTCCACGAGACGAGGATCGAGATGCTGCTCGAGGTCCGCGGTGCCGGCCACCGCGAGGCGCTGCTGGCCGAGCTGGCCGACGCGGGCTACGAGGCCGCCGTCCTCGCCCCCTCCGACGACGTCCAGCCCGGATGAGTGATCCGACGACGTCACGCGCGCGAATGACGCCCGGATAGCGTCACCGGATCGTGGAGACGATCCCCCTGACGCCCGAGGACAGGGCGATCCTCGAGCTCGAGAGCGACACCGTCGCCGGGCACACCTGCAAGGTGATCGTCGTCGGCGCGGGCGCCCCCGACCTGGCGGCGCTGCGAGCCACGATCGCGTCGCGAATCGAGGCCGCGCCGGCGCTGACCCGGCGGCTGTCTTCAAGCGCCGCCGCGCCCGTCTGGGTGCCCGACGAGGCGTTCGAGGTGACCGCGCACGTCGTCGCGGCGCAAGCCGAGGCGCCGCTGGATGACGCCGGCCTTCGCCGCGAGGTCTCGCGGCTGTTCGCCCAGCGGCTGGATCGGCGGCGTCCCCTTTGGCAGATCGACGCCCTGCCGCTGGAGGGGGGCCGGCTGGCCGTGGTCTGGCGGCTGCATCACGCGGTCGCCGACGGCACCACGGCGATGCGCTACGCCGGCCTCGTGCTCTGGGACGCCGAGGCCGCCGAGCCCCCGGCGCCCACCGGCGCCGCCCGTGTCCACGCCGGGGCCGACGACGAGCGCCGCCGCGGCCACCTCGTCGGCTTTCTCGAGCGGGAGTTCGCCGGCTCGCGGCACCGCTCGCCGTTCGACGCAGCGATCGGGCGGCAGCGGCGGGTGGAGTTCGCCTCGGTTCCCCTCGACGAGCTGCACGCGGCGGCGAAGGCGCTCGGCGCCACCGTCAACGACGCCGTCCTCAGCATCGTCGCCGGCGCCCTGCGCCGCTGGCTCGAAGCCCACCACGGGTCGCTGGGCGCCATCCGCGTGAAGGTCCCGGTCAGCCTCCATCACGAGGGGGACGACGCCGGCAATCGAGACTCGTTCTTCGCCCTGGCGCTGCCGCTGGGCGAGGCCGACCCGGTGGCCTGCCTGGGCGCGGTTCATGCCGCGACGGCGGCGCGCAAGGCCGCGCACGACGCCGAGGAGATGGACGAGATGCTGCGCGATCTCGGCCGCGCCTCGCCTCGGCTGCAACGCTTCTGCGACCGGCTCGAGCAGAGTCCGCGCCGCTTCGCCCTCAGCGTCTCCAACGTCCCCGGCCCGCGGGGGCCGGTCAGCATCGGCGGCGCCCCTGTGGAGTCGGTGCACAGCCTGGCCGAGATCGGCGAGCGCCACGCGCTGCGGGTGGCGGTGGTCTCGATCGCAGGGCGGCTGTGCTTCGGGTTCTGCGCCGACCCCGGCGTGGTCGGCGACCTCGAGGCGCTGGCGCCGGGCGTCGAGCTGGAGGCGGCGGCCTTGCTGAACGCGGCGCCCGCGGGCGCCGCGCCGGGCGGCTAGGCCGCGACCCGGTAGTCGCCGGGGTTGATGCGGTGGGTGCGCCGGCGAAACTCCAGCCAGGCGCCGGGCCAGTTGTTCGTGTTGACGCCGTCGGCGGTGACGTACCAGTTGGAGCATCCGCCCGACATCCACACCGTCTCGCGGCTGCGCTCTTCCATCTCCTCCCGCCAGTGCTCCTGGGCCTCGGGTCGCAGGTCCAGGTAGCGATAGCCGCCCTCGCGCAGGCGCCTGATGCCGTCGAGCGCATAGCGAATCTGGCACTCGAGCGTGAAGGGCACCGAGCCTGCCCCGTGGTTGGTGTTCGGCCCGTAGAGGACGAACATGTTCGGAAACCCCGAAACGGTGGTCCCCAGGAACGCCTCCGGGCGCCGGGCCCAGACCTCGTTCAGCTCACGCGAGCCCAGCCCCCGGACCTCCATCGGGGCGACGAAGTCGTGACTTCGAAAGCCGGTGCCGAAGACGATCGCGTCCGCCTCGCGCTCGACGCCGTCGGCGCCGACGACCCCGGTCGCCGTGATTCGCTCGACCGGGCCGCTGATCAGGTCCACGTCCGGCCGGCGAAGCGTCGAGTACCAGTCGTTCGAGATCAACACCCGATTGCAGCCCATCTCGTAGTCGGGGGTCGCCGCGGCGCGCAGCTCGGGATCGGGCAGCTCCTTGTGCCGGTAGCGGTCGGCGGCGGCGCGCGCCGGGCGGATCACCCAGGACGCGCCCGTGAACCCGTACGTGGCCCCCTCCAGGGCCGCGAAGATCCCCAGCCGGCTGGCGGCCACCCACGGCGGGAAGCGCCTGAACAGGCGCCGCTCCCACGCGGGATAGGCCCGGTCGGCCTTCGGCAGGATCCACGGCGCCGAGCGCTGGTAGATCGTCAGCCGTTCGGCCAGCGGGGCGATCGCCGGCACGAACTGGATCGAGCTGGCCCCGGTGCCGATCACGGCGACGCGCTGCGCCGCGAGGTCGTAGGAGTGATCCCATTCGGCGGAGTGAAACGCCGGGCCCTGGAAGGAGTCGAGCCCCGGGATCTGCGGGATCGCCGGCCGTGAGAGCTGTCCGCAGGCCGTGACGAGGATGTCGAAGCGGTGCTCGGAGCCGGAGTCGGTGGTCAGCGTCCACTGGCCGGCGTCGGCGTCGAAGCTCGCGGAGGTCGCCTCGGTTCCCAGGCGCAGGTGGGGAGTCAGCCCGAAACGGTCGGCGCAGGCCTCGAGGTAGTCAAGGATGTCCTCCCGGGGCGCGTAGCGGCGCGACCAGTCGTGGCCGGGGGCAAACGAGAACGAGTAGAGGTGTGAGGGCACGTCGCAGGCGGCGCCGGGGTAGGAGTTCGCCCGCCAGACGCCACCCACGGTCTCGCCGCGCTCGAAGATCGTGAAGTCGTCGTAGCCCTCCTGGGCGAGGCGGGCCCCCATCCCCAGCCCCCCGAAGCCGGCCCCGACGATGCCGACCGAGAGGCGGCGGCGATCTCCGTTGCGATCATTCACGAGTGCGGAGGACCCTAACCGTCGGGCGCCGGGACGGGGCGGCGCTCCTGGTCGAGCGCCACGCCGTAGAGCAGGACCATGTTCGAGAGCCAGGTCCAGACGAGGAAGGTGACGATTCCCCCCAGCGCCCCGTAGGTCTGGTCGTAGCCGGCGAGGGTGCCGAGATAGACCTCAAAGCCGACCGTCGCCACGACCAACAGGCCCACCGCCACCAGCCCGCCGCACGTCGGCCGCGGGGGCCAGCGGCGCGGGCGGGTGGGGTCGAGCGAGTACAGCCCCGAGACGATCACCACCAACGAGACAAGCACGAACCCCCATTTGACCAGCGGCCAGAAGTCGTTGGCGAACAGCCCGAGCCCGGTGACGTCGGCGAGCGCTTCGGCGATCCGCCGCGAGATCGCGAGCGCGAGCAGGGCCAGGGCGAGGATGATGATGCCGCCGAAGGTCGCCAGTGCCTGCAGCGGACGCCGGCGAAGCTCGCTGCGCCGACCCTCGCCGCCGAGGGCCTTCGCCGCGCGGGCGAACGCGGACACGTACAGCGAGGCGACGTACAGCGTCGCGATCAGGCCGATCCCGAGGAAGGCCCCCGACTTAGGCGTCGACTCGAGCGCGGACTGCAGGCCCGAGCGCAGCATCTCGGCCGCCTCCCCCGAGCCCCCCTGCTGGATCACCTCGACGATCGCGTCCGTCGTCTCCGGGTCGCGCCCGACCAGCCCGACGATCGCCACGATCAGGGTGATGCATGGGACCATCGAGAGCAGCACGTAGTAGGTGAGCGCGGCGGCGCTGTCGGTGACCCCCGCGTCGAGCGCCCGTCGCAGGGCGGCCCAGTAGGAGGACTTCAGCAGCGGTTGCAGTCGTCGCTCGACGGCCTGGCGGGCTGCGGCCGGAGCGGGCGTCGGTCTACTTCTTGACGACGACGCGCTCGTGCATCAGCGTCGGATGCAGGGCGCAGAAGAGGCGGTACTGCCCGGGCTTGCGGAACCTCTTCTCGAACACGCGGGGGCTCCCGGCTTGGTCGAGGCTGAGGTTCGGCGAGCCGATCGCCTGGGGGCCGTTGGCCAGGGTGATGTTGTGCAGATTGCTCCTGCTGTTGCGGAACTTCCACTTCAGCGAGTCGCCCTGGTGGATCTTCAGGTTGGGCTTCGGCAGGCTGTTGACGTTGGTCACCTTGATCTTGGTCCCGTCCTTGACCTGCTTGAGATCGCCGGGCGGGTTCTTCATCTCGGTGTAACCGGTCTCGCTCGTCGGGTCCTCTCCGACGAGGGGAATCGTGAACGGGATCGGCTCCTCGCGGTAGGAGGGATCGTCGGGATCGGGACCCAGGGTCTCGACCTCGTTGTCCAGGGGAAGCGCCTGGCACGGCTCGTCGACGTTGTTGTCGGGGGCGATGTAGACGACCGAGATCCCCATCACCCGGGTGTGGGGCTGGGAGTCGTCATAGACCGAGTCCAGGCGCAGGCTCTGCCCAGCCTGGACCGGGAAGCCGGTGGCGCTGCGGAAGGCGCTCATGTTGACCGGCCCGGGCTCGTGCAGGATCGGGCGCACCTTGTAGAAGTCGTGATCCGGCCCGCCCCACTTCGGGACCGAGCTGAAGAAGGGCCCGTCGTCATTGGGACAAGCCGGGCGGCTGATGTCGAGGCGGTAGGCGCCCCCGTGGACGTGCCCGCCCCCGGCGACGATCCGTCCGCCCGTCGCCCCGAGGCGATCCGGGTTGAGGTAGAAGTCGCGGCTGCGGACGCTCTCGGAGTCCTCGGCGCCGCCTCCTTTGACGTTGTAGATCGGGTCGGCGCCGCAGTTGGCAGCGTCGAGCCACCAGGGGATCACGCTCTGGATCGGCTCATCCAAGCCCACGCCATCCTCGATCTTCATCGTGTACTCGATGTAGGCGTCCGTCTCTGGCCCGGACCTGTGGTTCATCACCATGTAGAGGACGGCCCAGCTGTCGGGAAAGCCATCACCCGGGGTCTGGTCGGAGAGGTCGTAGCCGTATCCCTCCGGCAGCTTCACCTTCGCCCGCTCCTCGCCGGCGGCGAAGAAGCGCTCTACCCCGGGCGCGGCTTGAAGTCCGTCGAAGCCCGTGATCGTGTTGCAGCTCTGGTCCACCCGGCCGATGTTGAGGAAGACGATGTGGTGGAGCATCAGCCGGTCGATCGGGATCGGCTTGCCCTCGCCGTCGACGATGTCGGCCTCGATCTCGACGATGTGGCCGGCGGAGGTTGACGGCCGAGGAGCGCCGCCCCTGACCTTCTGCACGACGTCGAAGCCGCCGACCGGATCGAGCTTGAACTTCTCGGTGACGATCTCGACGTCAGCCGAGGCCTGCGAGGGCAGGGCGACCGCGCATGCGAGCGCAGCGATGATCGCGAGTGGTGCGTACCGCACCGCTCGCCTCGGGCGCGGCTCCTGCCTGCGTAGACCCTGCATGGCTTGGGCACACGATACATGCCAATCTGCGATCCCCAATGCTCAATCGTGTGCTGGATCGAGCCCTGGACTGGACCGTGGTACCCGGATACGGGTCGCCCGGCTACCGCCTGCGCCGGCGGGCGTGGGGCCCGCGGGTCGCGAGCGAAGCGCTCGCCGATCGCGACGTCCTCGTCACCGGGGCCAGCTCCGGGATCGGCGAGGCGGCCGCCCGCCAGCTCGCCGAGGCCGGCGCCAGGGTCCACCTGCTGGCGCGAAACCCCGACCGCGGCGAGGCGGCCCGCGCCCGGCTGCTCGCCGCAGTGCCGGGTGGCGGCGACGACGGCGAGCGCGTCCGGCTTCACCTCTGCGACGTCTCCGATCTCGACTCGGTGCGCGCCTTCGCCGCCGCCTTCGCCGAGCGGGTGCCGCGCCTGGCCGGGTTGATCCACAACGCGGGGGTCCTGACCAAGCGCCGCGAGCGCACCCCCCAGGGCCACGAGCGCACCCTCGCGACCGCGGTGATCGGGCCGTTCTTGATGACCCGCATGCTGTTGGAGTCGCTGCGCGCCGGGGCGCCGTCGCGGGTCGTCTGGGTCAGCTCCGGTGGCATGTACACCGCCCGCCTCGATGCCGGCGACCTCGAGCTCGACCATCGCGACTTCGACGGTTCGGGCTTCTACGCGCACGCCAAGCGCGCCCAGGTGATCCTCGCCGAGCTCTTCGACGAGCGCGAGGGCGACGGCGTGCGCTTCCACTCGATGCACCCCGGGTGGGCCGACACCCCGGGGGTGGAGGACTCGCTGCCGCGCTTTCACCGGGTGATGTCGCCGATCCTGCGCGACGCCGACCAGGGAGCTGACACCGCAGTCTGGCTGCTGGCCGCGCCCGAGGCAGCCGAGCGGGGCTTCTGGCACGATCGCCGCAGACGGCCCACCCACCGGGTGCCGCGCACGTGCGAGTCCAGCGCCGACCGCGAGCGCCTCTGGAGCTTTCTCGAAGATGCAACGCGTGCGTACACCCCCGGAAGCAGAGGAGCATGAATGCCACGCTACCTAGGAATCATCTCTACTCCCAGGCCTCGCGAGGAGGCCTTCGACTACCTGGCGGACTTTGCCTCGGTGGCCGAATGGGATCCCAGCGTGGTCGAGGCCCATGCCCTGGATTCGGGGCCGCCGCGCGTCGGCTCGCGCTTGAAGGTGGTCGTGAGGACGGCCGGGCGCGAGACTCCCTTCACCTACGAGATCGAAGAGCTGGAGCGCCCCGCGCGGGTCGTGCTGCGCGCCGAGACCGCGGCGGTGGTTTCGCTCGACACGATCACCTTCGCCGCGAACGCCGCCGGCACCGACGTCACCTATGACGCCGACCTGCGGCTGAAGGGGCCGCTGCGGCTCTTGGAGCTGCCGATGCGGGTCGCCTTCAAGCGCCTCGCCGAAAACGCCAAGGCCGGGCTCGAGCGCGAGCTCGGCATGGCAGAGGCCCAGCCGGAGGCGATCCCGGCGGCGAGCTGATGGTCGCCGACCGTCTGCGGCCGTCCGAGCGTGCCGCCCGGGCGATCGTTCACCAAGCGCTTCGAGGCCTGCGCTCGGGTCGGCTCGAGCTGCACGAGACCTGGTCGGGCGGCGAGGTCGTCCTCGGCGCCGCCGCCCGCCCGGCGATCCGGGTCGAGGTCCGTTCGCCCCGGGTCTACGTCGAGCTCGCCCGCGGGCGCAGCGTCGGGCTCGGCACCGCTTACGCCGACGGGCTCTGGGAGACCGACGACCTCGTCGGCCTCTGCCGTATCGCCGCACGCGAGGTCCGGCGGGCCGACCCGCTGCGGCGACGCCTCGCCCCGCTGTCTCGCCCCGTCTCCCGCATCCGCCAGCTGCCGCTGCTGAACACGCGCTCCGGCGCGCGCCGCAACATCTCCGCCCACTACGACCTCGGCAATCGGCTGTTCGAGCAGTTCCTGGACCGCGAGACGATGATGTACTCGTCGGCGCTGTTCGAGCGCCCCGACGCCACCCTCGAGCAGGCCCAGCTCGCCAGGCTGGAGCGGGTCTGCCGGCGGCTGGAGTTGGTGGGAGACGACCACCTGCTCGAGATCGGCACCGGCTGGGGCGGGATGGCCACCTACGCGGCGACCCGGTACGGGTGCCGGGTGACGACGACGACGATCTCGCGCGAGCAGCGCGCCTACGCCGAGGCGCGGGTCCGCGAGGCCGGCGTCTCCGACCGGGTGACGGTGCTCGGCGACGACTACCGCGACCTCTCCGGGCGCTACGACAAGCTCGTCTCGCTGGAGATGATCGAGGCCGTCGGCTGGCAGTACTTCGACGCCTTCTTCGAGCGCTGCTCGGCGCTGCTCGAGCCCCACGGCCTCTTCTTCCTGCAGGCGATCGCGGTCGAGGACGGCGCCTTCGCGGCCGAGAAGAGCGCTCGCAGCCTTGCCAACCAGCTGATCTTCCCCGGCGGCTGCCTGCCCTCGCTGGAGGTGATCCAGCGCTGCCTCGCCCGGGTCACCGACATGCGCACGGTCTGGCTCGAGGACATCAGCCCCAGCTACGTGCTCACCCTGCGCCACTGGCGCCGGCGTTTCGTCGCGGCCGCGACCCAGCTCGACGAGCTCGGCTACGACGAGCGCTTCCGCCGGCTGTGGACACTCTGGCTGGCGCTCTCGGAGGCGGGCTTCGACGAGGCCCGGATCATGGACCTGCAACTGGTCGCGGCCAAATCCGGCTGGCAGGGGCGCCCGAACGCGGAGCGCCTCAGCTCCTCCGCGGCCGAGCGGATCTAGACCCACGCCCGCCCGGCGGGCGTGGTTTCATTGCCTCATGCAGATCGACTCCGCCCGAGACGATGACCTGGCGGCCGTCTTGCCCCTGATGCGAGGTTACTGCGACTTCTACGGAGTCTCCCCACCTGACCAGGGGTTGATGGAGATGGCGCGGGAGCTGATCGCCGTTCCCGACGCCGAAGGGATGCTGCTGGTCGCCCGTGACGACGCCGGCACCCCTGTGGGGTTCGCGGCTGTCGGCTGGAAGTGGTCGAGCCTGCGCGCCGCCCGGGTGGCGATCATGGAGGACCTGTTCATCGCGCCCGATGCCCGCGGCGCGGGTGCCGGGCGAGCCCTGATCGAGGCCTGCGCCGAGCGTGCCCGGCTTGGTGGCGCTCCGTGCTTGATGTGGACGACGGCGATCGACAACGAGCGGGCGCAGTCGGTCTACGACTCGGTCGGTGCCGAGGGCGAGCGCTGGCTCGAGTACGAGCTCGAGCTGGGCCGGTGAGCGCGGATCCAGTGAGTGGCGACGCGCGACTTGACGCGATCTTCGCCCTGCTCGCCGCGTTCGTGCTCGCCTTCGGGGTCGCCGCCTGCGGCGGCGATGCTGATTCGAGCGGCGACGGGGGCGGCGAGACCTCGGTGACCGCGATCGAGGCCAACCCCGACGACAAGGGGATCGAGCTGACGGTCGGTTCGAAGAACTCCGCCGAGCAGTCCATCCTCGGTGAGATCTACGCCCAGGCGCTCGAGGCCGCCGGGTACACCGTCAACACCGACCCCAGGCTCGGCTCCGCGCGGATCGGGCTCAAGGCCCTGGAGGAGGGCGAGATCGACGGCTACCCGGAGTACGCCTCGACCGCGCTGACCTCGTTCTTCGGCTTCGCGCCCGAGGACGTCCCCGGCGACGCCCAGCAGGCCTACCAGGACTCGCTCGACGAGTTCGCCAAGAAGGGCCTGGCGCCGGCGGCGCCGACGTCGTTCAGCAGCGCCGACGCGGTCGGCCTGCTGACCTCGACGGCGGAGGAGCTGGATCTGGCGTCGATCGCGGACCTCGAGGGAGTCTCCGCGGACCTGACGCTGGCCGGCTCGCCCGAGTGCCGCCAGCGGATCGACTGCCTGCAGGGTCTCGAGGACAACTACGGGCTCAGCTTCGGCGAGTTCACGCCGGTGGACATCGAGCTCCGTTACGAGGTGCTCGACAAGGGTGATGCCGACCTCTCGATCCTGTTCACCACCGACGGCCAGCTGGCCGAGTCCGACGAGTACACGCTGCTCGAGGACGGCCAGGGGCTGCTGCCATCGGGCAACGTGCTCTTCGTCGCCAGCCAGGAGGCGGTCGACAGAGCCGGTCCCGACATGCTGGAGACGGTGGAGAAGGTCCAGGAGAGCCTCACGCTCGAGGTGATGCAGGAGCTCAACGCCCGCCTCAGCCTCGGCCGCGAGAAGCCCGAGGCCGTCGCTGCCGACTACCTGAGCGAGGCCGGCTACGTGCAGTAGCCCCGCCCCGAGATGGAGCCCGTTGCCGGTCGTGGCCCCCCGGTGCGAGGAAATGGCAGGGAGCCGCCGAATCAGGACGGTGGGATGAATGCCGAGCGCCTAACCACGCGTGTCGTCACCCGCACCGTGGTGATCGTGGTCGTCGCCGCGCTGACGCTGTACATCATCTACCGGCTGCGCGAGCCGATCTCGTTCCTGATGATCGCGGCGTTCATCGCCGTCGCCATGACCGGCCCGGTGAACCTGCTGCACAGGTTCATGAAGCGGGGGCTGGCGATCGCCCTCGCCTACCTGGTCCTGATCGCGATCCCGATCGCGCTCGGCGTCCTGCTCGTCCCCGACCTGGTCGCCCAGGCCGAGAACCTGGCGACGAACGTTCCCGCGTACGCCAAGGACGTGACCGAGTTCGTCAACGACAATCGGACCCTCAACGGCCTCAACGACAAGTACGACTTCACCAGCGAGATCGAGAGCGCGGCCGGTGAGTTGCCCAGCCGGATCGGCGACGCCGCCAACATCCTCAAGGACATCGGGGTAGGCGTGGTGCACTCGATTTTCGCCGCGGTGACGATCCTCGTGCTCTCCGTGTTCATGGTCGGCGGCGGGCCGCGGTGGATCCAGTCGTTCCTGCGGACCCAGTCGCCCGACCGCGCCGAGCGGATCGAGCGGGCGCTGCAGCATGTCGCCAACACGATCGGCAACTACATCGGCGGGGCCCTGCTGCAAGCCTCGATCGCGGCGGTCTTCGCGTTCATCGTGCTGAAGGTGCTGGGAGCGCCGTTCGCGGCCCCGCTGGCGCTGATCGTCCTCTTCTTCGACCTGATCCCGGTGGTCGGCGCGACCATCGCCGCCGTGCTGATCGCGATCGTGATGCTGTTCGTCAACTTCCCGGTCGGGCTGATCGTCTGGATCGTCTACGCGATCGTCTTCCAGCAGATCGAGAACTACGTGATCCAGCCGCAGATCCAGAAGCGGGCGACCAAGATCGAGCCCATCATCACCCTGGTCGCCGTCCTCTTCGGCGCGACCCTGTTCGGCGTCGTCGGGGCGATCCTGGCGATTCCGACGGCCGCCGCGTTGCAGATCGTCGTCCGCGAGTACATCGCCTATCGTCGCGACTCAGCGTTGCTGGAGACCGACTCCGACCCCGTCGGAGGGGGCAGCGACGGCCCCGAGCCCGCGCCCGCCTAGGGCCCGATGGCCGAGGGCGAGCGCGAGCAGGTCGCCCCCGAGGTTCGCGCCGCGGGCGGGCTGGTAGTGCGCGAGGGCGGCGACGGAGGCGGGGGGGTCGAGGTCGCGGTGGTCCATCGCCCACGCTACGACGACTGGTCGCTGCCGAAGGGCAAGCTCGACCCGGGCGAGTCCTGGGGCGACGCCGCTCTGCGCGAGGTCGCGGAGGAGACCGGGTTTCGCTGCGAGCTCGGCCCCGAGCTGGCCCCGGCGCGCTACCGGGATCGCAAGGGCCGCGACAAGCTCGTGCGCTTCTACCGCATGCGTCCGGTCGAGGGCCGCTTCGAGCCCAACGACGAGGTCGACGAGCTGCGCTGGCTTGCGCCCGACGAGGCTCTCGAGCTGCTCGGCTATGACCGCGACCGCGAGCTGGTCGGCGGTCTGCTTGCCGGCTGACGCCTGTCTCCAGGGGCGGGATCGAACAAACGGCCAGGGCGCTAAGGGGTCCCTGGGCCGGGCCGATAGAGAACGCATCCCCGTCATCCGACGGGCAACAAGACAAACAGATACACACCTCTCATGTGAACATGGAAGCGGGGCGCCGGGCGGGCGCCCCGTTTTCATGCTGTCGCGGAACTCAGTCGAGCGGCTGGCGCCCGGCGAATCCGGAGTCGAGCTCGTGCCAGCAGCCGACGGCCTCCTCGCCGGCACGCCAGCAGAGGTAGACCTCGCGCCCGTCCAGCAATGCCGGAAAGTCGACCAGCCCGGTGTCGATGTCGCGAACGATCACCCCGGCCTCATCGACGGCGGCGAGCAGGCCGCGGACGTGCAGGAAGGCCTCGCCGACCTGCCGGCCCTCGCCCCCGCCGCCGTTGCCTGCCGATGCTTCGGCGAGAACCTGGTGGGCCTCCGAGTCGGTCAGCGAGTCCTTCGCCCGGCGCAGCTCGGCCAGCAGCGGGGCGAGCGTTGGCAGCAGCTCGTCTGCCTGCTCGCGGGTGAAGTGCCGCTCGTGGATCAAGCCACGGCTGCGGCTGCGCCCATGCGCTCGCGCAGCAGCCGCGAGTCGGCATCGCCGATCGTCCGCAGCTGTCCCTGGAAGGCCAGGTGCCAATGCTCGAGCGGCCACTTGGAGATGTGCTCGAGCTCGCCGACCAGTTCGGAGGCCGGCACGAACTCGTCCTCGTCGAGCACCAGCACGGCCTCGGCTTCCACCCTCCAGGGGTACAGCTCCGGCTGCTTCTCGAGGCCCGCGGGCCCCTTGGGGCCCTGCGGCCAGATCGGCTCGCGATCCTCGAACATCTCCGAGCGCACGCGGGCGACGCCGCCGAACGCCTGAATCCCGGTGACGTAGAAGATCACCTCGTCGCCCGGCTCGAACTCCCCGGCCTGGCGCCGCCGGCGCTCCTTCAGCCCGATCACGTCGAAGCCGCGCTCGACGTTGATCCGGAAGTTCTCCGGCGACCCCGTGAGGATCCAGGTCTTGTGGGTCCGCTCGGCCATCGCCGAGATCCTAGTGGGCCTTCCGCCTAGTTTTCGACGGCGCTCGCGCGCCTCGCCGCGGTGATCCGGCGGACGACCTCGGCGGTCTGGTCGGGCCGCGAGGCCAGCCCGTCGTCGACCTCGACCACCCGAGCCTCGGGCAGCGAGCGCTCGACCACCCGCGCCATCTCGGCGCCGCGCGGGAACCAGTCCCCCCCGAGCCTGTCGGCGACGAGCACCCACACCCTGGAGCCGCAGGCGAGGCTGTAGGACACCGGCTCGTCGGCGGCGAAGGCGTGCAGCCTGGCGGCGGCCGCCTCGGCCGGCGCGTGCGCGACCTGGGCCGCGACCCGTTCGCGTAGCTCGGCCTCGTCCATCTGCGGGTTGGTGGCGGTGAGCAGGCTGCGCAGGACGCCCCGGTAGTCGGTATCGACCTGCTGCAGCAGGGTGCGCACCACCACGTCGGAGGCGACCAGCGAGTCCGAGTCGCCGAGCGCTTCCCGCCCCAGGGGCACGCCGCCGACGGCGACGATCCCGTCGACGATCTCGGGTCGCCGCGCGCCCACGCGGACCGCCCGGTTGCTGCCATCCGCGGTGGAGACGATCGTCACCGGCTCGCCCAGGTGGTCGATCAGGGCCTCGAGGTCTGCCGCCGCCGTATCCAGGTCATAGGGGCCGGCGCGGGTCGAGTCGCCCGCCCCACGATCGTCGTAGCGGACCACCCGATGGTCGCCCTCCAAGACGCTGGTGACGGGCTCGAAGACCGACGGGTGCGTGGACCAGTAGCTGGCGAGGACGACGAGCGGGCCGGAGCCGTGCTGCTCGAAGTTGATCTCGGCTCCGTCTGGGCGTTGCAGCCGCGGCATCGGCTCGATTGTATGGGGGAGTCGCGCGGCCCCGGCGAAAGCGTGGGGGCTCCGGGGCGCGGGTAGTGTGCAGCCCCAGATCGGGAACCTGAAGGAGGAGCCAACATGCCTGAGACCGCAACCAGCTTCGACATCCTGGCCGAGTCCAACCGCGACAAGCGCGACGAGATCATCGAGCTGCTGAAGCAGGCCTACTGGATGGAGATCGAGACGGTGATGAGCTACATCGCCAACTCGGTCAACCCCGACGGAGTGCGCGCGATGGAGATCCGCGAGTCACTCGAGCAGGACATCCAGGAGGAGCTTGGGCACGCACAGCAGTTCGCGGCCCGGATCAAGGAGCTGTACGGGGTCGTCCCCGGCTCGCTCGACTTTGCTGCCGAGCAGACCTACCTGCAGCCTCCGGACGATCAGGTCGACATCGTCCCGGTGATCAAGGGCGTGATCGAGGCCGAGCAGGGCGCGATCGAGTTCTACAGCCGGGTGATCGAGGAGACCGACGGGGTCGACCCGGTGACCCAGGACATGCTGACCACGATCCTTCGCGACGAGCACGGGCACAAGCGCCTGTTCGAGGGCTTCCTGCGCGAGTACGAGAAGCGAGGCCTCGTCTAGACCCCCGCCGCGAAGCCGGGTTTCGCTGCCATATCGGCAGCGAAGCTCAGGGTCGTCGCCCAGACCTAGGTGTGGAGCGCGCCGCGCGCCAGGCCCGCGAGGTAGCCGATGCCGTAGCGCTCGGCCTCATCCGCGGCCCGCTCCAGGGCCTCCGCGGCCGACGCGGGGTCCTGATCTTGCAGCAGCAACCCCCTGATGTACTCGCAGCGCGCCGCGTCGAGCGGGCGGTCCAGCTCGAGCCACGCGGCCCTGGCGGCCGTGAGAGCTTCTGCCCCCGCAGCGTGGTCGTCGGCGACGGCGCCGGCGGCCTCCAGGCTGGCGGCCTTGCCGACCGGATAGCGCAGGCGCTCGGCCAGGCGCTCGGCCTCCTCGGCCGCCTCGCGCGCGGCGTCGGCGCGGCCCGCCCGCATCAGCGTGATCGCGCGAGCGGAGATCGCCTCCACCGACTGCGCAACCAGGCCGGCGCGCTCGCAGATGTCGAGCGCGCGCGAGAGCGCGGTGTCTGCCTCGGCATAGCTCCCCTGCTGGCGCAGCGACGCGCCCAGCCAGAACAGCGCCTGGAAGGCGACCTCCGAGCGGCCGACCTGCTCAGCCAGCTCGGCGGCGCGCGTGAGCAGCTCGGTGGCGCCGTCGAAGTCGCCCTCCCGCCAGCGCAGCGTGCCCCTCATCACCAAGGGAAAGCAGAGCTTCCCGGTCAGGCCCTCACGTTCGGCCAGCCCGGCCGAGGCCTCGGTTTCGCGCTCGACCGTGTCCCAGTCGCCGCGGTGCACCGCCAGTTGGCCGAGCGCCGCGTGGAGCTCGACCTGAGAGGGCAGGTCACCCGTCTGCTCGGCCAGCCCCAGCGCCTCCTGGTAGGCCGACCTGGCCTCGGCGTAGTCGGCCTCCGAGACCTCGAGGTGGTAGCCGAGGGTGAGCAGCGCGCGCACGGCCTCGGCGGGGTCGGACTCGCGCGCCAGCTCGACCGAGCGCTGGAGGTTCTCTCTCGCGCGCTCGGAGTCGCCGATGCGGCCGAAGACGCGGCCGAAGATCCCGTGCGCCCGGCTGGCCGCGGCGGCCTCGCCGAGGCGTTCGGCCAGCCGCAGCGCCTTCTCCGAGGCGTAGATGGCGAGCATGTTGTCGCCCGTGTGCATGTACAGCGATGCGGCCTCCTCGTAGAGGCGGACCAGCTCTATGCACGGCGGCCCGTCCTTGAGCAGGTCGATGCCCCGCTGGTAGTGCTCGATCGAGCCCTCCCGGTCGCCCTTGTGCCAGAGCGCCGCGCCCGTCTTGCGATGCAGGTCCCCGACCCGCTGCAGGTCCTCCTCGCGGCGATGGTGGTCGAGGCAGCCCTCCCAGACCTCGACGGCCTGGTCCACCCGCCCGAGGCGTAGGGCGACGTCGCCGAGCTTCTCGGCGATCTCCGCCCGCGAGGCCTCGTCAAGGCCTCGCTGCAGTCCCACGGCGGTTTCGTAGTGGTCGAGAGCCTCCTGGTTGGAGTAGAGCCCTGCCTCTCCGTCGCCGGCGGCCTCGAGGGCCTCCGCCGCCTTCACCCCGATCCGCTCCAGCTCGGGCACGTCCAGACCGCCGTCCGCGCCCAGCGCGGCGGCTCGTCCGTAATGGTCGGCGACCATCGCCACCACCCCCTCGGAGCGATCGGCGGTGCGCTCCTCGATGAAGGCGCCGACCTCGGCGTGGCGCCGGGCCCGGACCGCCTTCGGCAGGGTCGAGTAGGCGACGTCGCGGATCAGCACGTGCTTGAAGGCGAACTCGTGCTCGCCGGCGAGGCGGCTGCCGGCGGTGGGCACGATCAGGTCCTTGTCCTGAAGCGAGGCGAGGGTCTCGCCAAGGTGTCCGCCGGGCTCCTCGGAGAAGGCCGGGATCGAGCCTTCCCAGAAGGTCTGACCGGCGACCGAGGCGTGCTGCAGCAGCAGCCGCTCGTCACTTCGCAGCGAGTCGAGGCGGGCGGCGAGCACCGAATGGACGGTCTCCGGGAGCGTCTGCGCGTCGGGCGCGCCCTCCTCGAGGATGCGGTTGACCATCTCCTCGGCGAACAGCGGGTTGCCGCCGGAGCGGTCGGCGACCTGGCGGATCAGCTCTCCCTGGCCGTTGGCGTTGCCGTTGTGGTCGGGGAAGAGAGCGTCGACCAGCTCGCGCGCTCCCTCGGAGCCGAGCGGGTCGAGCGGGATCGTGGTCGCGTTGCGGCGCCCGCCGCCCCAGCCCGGGCGCCGGTCGAGGAGCTCGTCTCGCGCCAGGCAGACCAACAGCAGCGGTCCGCGGACCCAGCGGGCGAGGTACTCGATCATGTCGAGCATTCCCTCGTCCGCCCAGTGGATGTCCTCGATCGCAAGCACCAGCGGTTTCTGATGGCTGGCAGCCTCGATCAGCGAGCGCACGGCGGAGAAGATCCGGTCGCGCATCCCCTGCGCGTCCTCGGCGTCGAACCCGAGGGCGGCGGCGACCTCGGCCGGGACCTCGATCCCGAGGGGTCGCGCGATCAGCGCCGCCAGGCGCTCGGGTGGCTCATCGGTGATCTCGTCCGAGACGACCGCCTCGATCCCGCGGCGCAGCTTGCGCCAGGCCAACTCGGAGTCGTCCGAGTCGACGATCTCGAACTGGCCGCGGATCACCTCGCCCAGCGCCCAGTAGGCGAGGCCGGAGCCGTAGGCCGGGCAGTGGCCGAGCCGAAGTATCGGGGCCGCCGGATTGACGGCCACCTCCGCCGCGAGCTCTCGCAGCAGACGGCTCTTGCCGACCCCGGCCTGCCCGATCACGGTGACCAGGTGGGGGCGGCCGTCGCGGACCACGCGCTCGAAGGCCGAGACCAACTGGCTGGACTCGTCGGCCCGGCCGATCAGAGGCGTCTCCGAGCGCGAGATCCGCGTCGGGGTCGCGACCTGCACCCGGACCGCCTCCCAGGCGGGCACGGGCTCGGCCTTGCCCTTCAGCTCCAGCGGCTCGAGCTCTGTGTACTCGATCGCGCCGCGGGTGAGGCGGTGGGTGATCTCGCCGACGGTGACGCTCCCCGGGCGCGCCGCCGCCTGCAGCCGCGCGGCGACGTTGACGGGATCGCCCATGACGGTGTACTCGCCGCTGCCGACCTGCCCGGCCAGCACCTCGCCGGAGTTGATCCCGACCCGCAGCAGGAAGCTGACGTCGGCGGTGTCCGCGATCTCGAGGTTGATGTCCCCCATCGCCGCCTGCATCGCCAGGCCGGCCCGCACGGCTCGCTCGGGATCGTCCTCGTGCGCGACGGGCGCCCCGAAGACCGCCATCACGTTGTCGCCGATGTACTTGTCGACGCGGCCGCCGTAGCGGACGACCTCTTGGCCGAGGCGCTGCAGCGCCCGGTCGACGAGCGACTTCACCGTCTCCGGGTCCGTGCGCTCGGCGAAGGCGGTGTAGCCGGAGAGGTCGGCGAAGATCACCGTGGCCTTGCGGCGCTCCTCCGGCGGCGTCGCGGGAGCACCCGGCGGTGCCAGGTCGGGTCGCGCGCCCGGGGCCGGGGTGGGCCCCGTCGCGGCCCGCCCGCCGGCGGGCACAGCGGTCAGGCCGGATCCGCACTCGATGCAGAACTTGGCTCCCGGTGGGTTCTCGGCGGCGCAGTTGGAGCAGGCGCGGGCCAGCGCGGCCCCGCACGACATGCAGAACCGGGCTCGCTCCGGGTTGGCGGTACCGCAGCTCGGGCAGTCGACCTCCGCAGCCACGTGGCTAACGATACGTCTTACGTGGCGGCTGAATGTGAGATGCCACACACCTGCAACGGGAACAACTCCGCCGGAATGCTCCGCTTCGCGTCCGCTTCCGACGGGTCAGGGCGCGGGGCCTTACCCGGCAGGCTCATGCACGTGACCCGGGACTTCGTCCCTAGCCCAGGCAAACCCACCTAGGGAGGTCGTTGGGGCTCGCGACTCAGTCGCGGTAGACCACAGCCACCCTGCCGGGTAAGGCCGGGGCCCGCGCCCGGCCAGACCGGACGCGAAGCGGAGGATCTGGCCGGAGTCATTCCCGTCCACCCTGCGGCGGGTTGGCTATTCGATCGGGATGTCTTGGACCCGGGTGGAAGCGTCCCCGGGGCGGGCGTCTTGGCGGCTGAGGTAGTGGTCGAGCAGCGTGCGGAAGCTCAGCAGCGCCTCGCGCTGGAGGGCGGTCCACTGCTCGCGCATCTCCGGGGTGGCGCTGGCGCGCAGCAGGTCGGCGGTGCGGCAGATCGGGCACCACTCGAGACACTGGGTCTCGCCATCCTGGGCGTGGTCGCGGATCGCCTCGAGGATCGAGCCGTCGGCGAACGCCTCCGCGGCCCGGCGCATCCACTCGTCGTCCGGGGCGTTGCGGGCCTCCGCCCCAGCCTCGTGCGGATCGCGCTGCGCGCTCATGCGGCCTCGAAGGCGACCAGCAGCGACCCGTTCTCGAGCCGAGCCCCGGCGGGCGTCCGGCGGGCCAGGGCGGGGGGAAGGATGATCGTGCGCCGCTCTCGGCCGGCCGAGACCACCAGCTCCTGGTCGATCTTCTTCAGCGAGACCTCGTCGCGCTCGGCGAAGGGGACGGCGATCCGCAGCGTCGCCAGGCCGTTCTCGGAGGTGATCTCGCGGGCGAGGCCCGTGTGCATGACCGCGGCGGAGTCCAGGCCGGCGAACAGCTCGCCGCCGAGGCGGTCGAGCAGCGCCGGGCCGATCACCTCCTCCTCCAGGTAGTGGGCGGTCAGCACCGGCACCGGCGCAAAGCCCTCGTTGACCTCGGCCAGCCGTTCGCTCTGACGCGCCTGCCACTCGCCGAAGTAGCCGCCGGCGAGCGCGGACGGGAAGATGCGGTTGACCACCACGGCGTCGGTCTGGTAGCCGTAGAGGTTGAGGTAGGTGAAGGTCCGCTGTGCCTCCTTGATCACCATCCGGTCGGGGTTCATCACCAGGCGGATCGAGGCGCGGGAGCGGTCGCGGAGGATCTCGTTCATCGCGATCAGGTTGCGAACCAGGCGCTGAACCTCGCTGAACACGTCCTCTGTGGGGAGCTTGACGTCGAGGAACGTGCGCGCCAGGGGCCGGGCCGCGGCGACCATCCGTCGCTCCCAGGGCAGGACCTTGTCCAGCCACCAGCGGGCGATGTCGGGGAAGGACAGCAGCCGCAGCGTCTCGCCGGTGGGCGCGCAGTCGACGATGACCACGTCGAAGCGGCCCGAATCGTGGTGGCGCTTGATCTCGAGCAGGCTGAAGAGCTCGTCCATGCCCGGGGGCACGGTCAGCTCTTCGGCGGCGATGTCCATCACCCCGCGGTCGGCCAGCAGCTGTCCGAGCCAGCCCTGGACCGCGCCCCAGTTGGTCTCCAGCTCGCGCTGCGCCTGGACCTCCTGGCCCCACAACAGCTCTCCGAGTTGCGTCGGCTCGGGGCCCAGCTCTGCCTCGAGGGAGTCGGCGAGGCTGTGGGCGGGATCGGTCGACAGGACCACCGTCCGCAGGCCGGAACGCGCGCAGAGGCGGGCCGTGGCGGCTGCGACGCTGGTCTTGCCGACGCCCCCCTTGCCTGTGTAGAGGATGGTTCTCGGCGTCATCGGGACGGGCAGGGTAGCGCCGCTCGGCCTGGGTGGGGTTCCGCTACGCTGCTCGGCCGAGTGAAATCTAGATTCAGGAGTCTGCCTTGACACGCACCCGTTCCCTGTTCACAGCGGCCTTGATGGCGCTGGCCTTGCCCGCAGCGATCGCTGGATGTGGGGGTGACGGGGGCGACCAGGATCCGCAGGAGGTGATCGACGCCACCTTCAACAACGACGCGACCGTCACCAGCGGCGTGCTCGACCTCAGCGTCGACGCCTCCGCCGGCGACCAGGGCAGCTTCGACGCCAGCCTCAGCGGCCCGTTCCAGGGGGTCGAGGGCGACCCGACGGCGCTGCCGCAGATCGACCTGACCGCGACGGTCAGCGGCGAGGGCGCCGGCCAGAGCGTCAACGCCGACGGCGGACTGACGATCACCGACGACAACGTCTTCGTCGAGTACGGCGGCCAGGCTTACGAGGTGGGCAGCGACACCTTCAAGCAACTCAAGGACTCGATCGAGACGTCCGCCGGCCAGACGCAGGACTCCGGCTCCGGCGACGCGGCGGCCAGCTTCCAGGCGGGCTGTGAACAGGCGATCCAGGCCCAGGGGGGCGACGCCTCGGCGTGTGACTTCGAGCCCAGCGGCTGGTTCACGAACCTGACCAACGACGGCACCGAGGACCTCGACGGCACCTCGGTCGTCCACGTCAGCGGCGACGTCGACATCTCGCAGATGCTCGACGACCTCGTCGGCATCGCGCAGTCGGTGCCCGGCGCCGGGGGTCAGGTCGACCAGGCCCAGGTGGACCAGGTCAGCGAGGCGATCAGCGAGGCGAGCTTCGACATCTACAGCGGTGAGGACGACAACATCCTCCGCAAGCTTGACGTGAACGTATCCGTCGATCCTTCCGCGATCGAGGGCTCGGAGGTGGTCCCGGTCGACAGCGTCGACGTCGGACTCTCCGTCGGCATCAGCGACGTCAACGAGGAGCAGACGATCAAGGGCCCGTCCGGCGCCCAGCCGATCGACGAGCTGCTGGGCCAATTCGGCCTCGGCGGCGGCCTCGGCGGCCTCGGTGCCCTCGGCGGCGGAGACAGCTTCGGTGGAGGCGGAGGCTCGGCCGGTACCGACGGTGGCGCCAGCGACGCCTACCTCGACTGCATCGCGGCTGCGGGTAACGATGCGCAGAAGGCAGCCGACTGCCTCGACAAGCTCTAGCGGGCCTCCCCGAAACGGGAGACCCTCCAGCGCGGTAGCCGACCTCATAGGCTGCCGCCGGTGCCCGACGTCCAGCAAAACCGGCGGAGGGGCGGTTTCCTGTTCTCCGCGCAGGGCTGGCCCTACCTCCTCACCCCGTTCATCGCGCTCGCAGTGGCGCTGGAGCTGGCGCACGCGTCCGCCGGGCTGATCTTCGCGGTCGCCGCGCTCGGGATCATTCCCACGGCGGCGCTGATGGGGCTGGCGACAGAGGAGCTGGCGGCCAAGTCGGGCCCCGGCATCGGCGGCCTGCTCAACGTCACCTTCGGCAACGCGCCGGAGCTGATCATCGCCCTGTTCGCCCTCAACGCGGGCCTGCAGGAGGTCGTCAAGGCCTCGATCATCGGCTCGATCATCGGCAACATCCTGCTGGTACTGGGCGCGGCGATGCTGGTCGGCGGCATCGGCCGTGACCGCCAGCACTTCGACTCCACCGCCGCCAACGTCCAGTCGCTGATGCTGATGCTGGCCGCCGCGGCGCTGGTGATGCCGGCGATCTTCGAGCTGATCGGCGGCCAGGGGCTTCCCGACCCCGGGGCCGAGCTCGTCAGCTACGACTCCGAGGTCGAAAAGCTGTCGCTCGCCGTCGCCGTGGTCCTGATCGGCAGCTACGTCCTCGGACTCGTGTTCTCGCTGCGCACCCATCGCGGCCTCTTCAACCCCGTCGACGAGACCGGGGAGGAGGGTCAGTTCGGATGGAGCGTTCGCCGTTCGATCGGCATGCTGGCGATCGCCGGCATCGCCGTCGGGGTCATGTCCGAGATCCTGGTCGGGTCGATCGCCGAGGCCTCCGAGGCCGTCGGCCTGAGCGAGTTCTTCATCGGCGTGATCGTGGTCGCGATCGTCGGCAACGCGGCGGAGCACTGGGTTGCCGTGCTGGTCGCCTACAAGAACAAGATGAACCTGGCGGTGAACATCGCGATCGGCTCCAGCGCCCAGGTGGCCCTGTTCGTCGCCCCGGTGCTGGTGATCATCTCCTTCTTCGTCGGGCCGTCACCGATGCCGCTCGTCTTCAACGGCTTCGAGGTCGGCGCCGTTCTGCTCGCGATCCTGATCGCCAACGCGGTCACCCACGAGGGAGAGTCGACCTGGTTCGAGGGCGTGCAGCTACTCGCCGTCTACCTGATCCTCGGCCTCGCCTTCTTCTTCGCGTAGTCGGGTAGGGATCGGCGATGAACTACCTACTGCTCGCGGTGAGCTTCGCCGTGATCCTCGCCGGCGCGCTGCTTTTCACCAGCGCGGTCGAGTGGGCTGGGCACAAGCTCGGGCTCGGCGAGGGCGCAACCGGGAGCCTGCTGGCGGCGGTCGGCACGGCGATGCCGGAGACGCTGATCCCGATCGTCGCCATCGTCGGGGGTGCCGAGGGTGCCGAGGAGGTGGCCGTCGGCGCGATCATCGGGGCGCCGTTCCTGTTGGCGACGATCGCCATGGCCGTGGTCGGAATCTCGGCGCTGATCTACCGCAACCGGCGCGACCAGGGCACGGAACTCGTCGCCGACGCCGAGACGCTCGACCGCGACCTCGTCTTCTTCCTGGTCTTCTTCGCCGCTGGGATCGGCCTCGGCCTCGGGGTTCCGGACAGCCTCAAAATCCCGGCCGCGGTGGTCTTCGTCGGGGCCTATGCAGTCTACGTCCGCAGGACGCTGAGCGGGGGCGGAGAGGTGCAGGAGGCCGAGACGATCCGCCCGCTGCCGATGGACTGGACTCCCGGCGACGACCCGCCGGTCGGGCCGGTGGTGTTGCAGCTGCTCGTCGGCCTCGCCACGATTGTCGGCGGCGCGCATCTGTTCGTCGAGGAGCTGATCACGATCTCGGCCGAGATCGGGATCGAGCCGCTGGTGCTCTCGCTGGTGCTGGCGCCGCTCGCCACCGAGCTCCCCGAGAAGGCCAACAGCTTCTTCTGGGTGCGAGAGGGCAAGGACTCGCTGGCGCTCGGGAACATCACCGGGGCGATGGTCTTCCAGTCGACGATCCCGATCGCGATCGGCCTGCTGCTGACCGAGTGGGAGCTCGATCGTTTCGCCATCGTCTCGGGCGCGCTCGGCCTCGCGGGGGGTGTACTCGCCTACTGGACGCTGCGGTTGAGAAACCGCTTCGAGGTGCTTCCGATCGTGGTCTGGTCGGGCCTCTTCACCGCCTTCATCGCCTATGTGGCGATGACCTAGCTGTAAGACCCGAGCGCGTTGTTCAGCTCGGCGAGCGCGCCGAGGACGTCGTCGTCGTGCGTCTTCGGCGAGACCTTCTCGAACACCTTCGCGATCATGCCCTCCGCCGAGATCACGAAGGTCGCACGCTGTACGCCCCAGTAGCGCTTGCCGTACATCGACTTCTGCACCCAGATGCCGTAGGCGTCGGCGACCGCGTGGTCGGCGTCGGCGAGCAGGGTGAAATCGAGCGAGCACTTGCCGGCGAAGCGCTCGACGGCCGGAACCTCGTCGGGCGAGACCCCGATCACCCGGGCTCCGGCGCTGCGGTACTCGGACGAGCGGTCGCGCACCCCGCAGGCCTGCCTCGTGCAACCCGGCGTGTCCGCGCGGGGGTAGAAGTAGAGGACGACCGTCTCGCCGCGAAGGTCGGCGAGCCTGACGGTCTCGCCGTGCTGATCGGGCAGGGAGAAGTCGGGCGCCGGATCGCCCACGCCGAGCATCGCCGCCCCTCAGTCGGCCGGCCAGAAGTCGGGCGTCGTCTCGGTCTCGGCCTGGATGTCTTCGGACTTGACCGAGCAGATCAACAGCTCGGCCTCGTCGGGGCCGTCGTTGTGGACCGAGCGGTAGGTCTCGGGCGCCACCCGGACGGCGGTGTGGGGGCCGGCCTCGACGACCTCGTCGCCGAGCTTGAACAGCAGTCGGCCGCTGACCACGAAGTAGATCTCCTCCTGGTCGCGGTGGCGGTGGCCGTAGGAGCCCTTGCCGCCGGTTCCCGCCGGCATCGACCGCCAGGTGACCGCCATCTGTTCGGCCTCGAGTGGCGTTGCGAAGAACCGCATCTCCCCGTAGCCCGGGTACTGCTCCATGAAGTCGGGCGCCTGTTCACGGGTGGTGATCTTGTATCCGCTCATCTCTCTCCCCTCCGGCCGGCGGCGGCCTGGATTCAGTCCTCGCGGCCGGGATCCTGGCCTTCCTCGTCGGCGTCGTACTCGTCGTCGCCCTGCTCGAGCGCAGTCTCGGAGATCGACCCCAGCGAGCCCGGGTGATAGTGCGTCTGGAAGGCCTGCAGGGCGGTGTCACGGGCCTCTTCGTCGATCGGCACGTCGTCGGAGATCCGCACCCACTCGGCGCCCTCGTAGGGCTCCATGTTGAAGACCTCCTGGTCGATCGAGGCGGAGTCGTCGACGACCACGACCACCTCGGTCTGCGGGTTGAAATACGTGCCGGGGCGCAGCAGCGCCTCCTCGATCTCGACGATGCGGTTGCCGCTGTCGGACTCGGGTGCCACGGCGTCAGCCTACGTCATTGCCCCAGGTTCTCGAGCTCGCGCAACTGGCGCTCCACCTCGGCCTCCACGTCGAGCGGCTCCCCGCCCTTGCGGGCGCGGCGCGCGTTGCGCGCGACCACGAGCTGACGGACCTCCGCTTGCAGCTGGAGGTCGTCGCCCGCCGGAGCGGCATCGCGCTCGGCCGCCAGCAACCTCGACATCTCGGCCTCGACGTCGATCGGCTCCTCGCCGCGGGCGCGCTGCCGGTAGGCCTTCGCCTCCAGCATCTGACGCAGCTCCGCGTCGCGCACCGCGGCGGACCGATCCGCGCCCGAGTCGTGGAGCTTCTGCGGCAGGTCGCCTTCGAATTGGACCGAGAACTGGCCCTTGCCGATCTGCCTGAAGGCGCCGCCGGCGCCCAGCGCGAAAGTGATCGCCGCGATCGGGATGGTCACGAGCACGACCACGAGGATCACCTCACCGTTCGAGAGCGCCGGCGGAAGCACCGCCAGAGGGTAAACCCGCGCCGGGTACGGCTGTTGCGCTACCCTTTTCAGCGGTTGACTGACCAGTCAATCGGCCCTGGCGACCGCCTCGGTTCGCGTCGCCCCGACTCTTAGAAGGAGCGCTGAGCAGTGGTTGACTTCACGCTGACTGACGAGCAGAAGGATCTGCGCGAGCTGACCCACAACTTCGCCGAGAAGGAGATTCGGCCCGTCGCTTGGGAGTACGACCGCGATAGCACCTGGCCGCAGGAGATCGTCGACAAGGCCTGGGAGGTCGGGTTGATGAACACCCACATCCCCGAGGAATACGGCGGCCCCGGCCTCGACTTCCTCTCCGGCTGCCTGATCGAGGAGGAGATGGGTTGGGGGTGCTCGGGCATCGGCACCAGCCTGATGGCCAACGGCCTCGCCGCGTCCCCGGTCTCGCTGGGCGGCTCCGAGGCGGTCCAGAAGGAGTACCTCGGGATGCTCTGCGAGGAGCCCAAGCTCGCCTCCTTCTGCCTGACCGAGCCCGACGCGGGCTCCGACGTCGCCGGGATGAAGACGACCGCCGTCCGCAAGGGCGACAAGTGGGTCCTCAACGGCTCCAAGTGCTTCATCACCAACGGCGGTTACGCCGACTGGTTCACGGTCTATGCCAAGACCGACAAGGACGCCGGCCACCGCGGCATCTCGGCCTTCGTCGTCCCCAAGGACGACACGGTCACCGTGGACAAGAAGGAGGACAAGCTCGGCCAGCGCGCCTCCAATACCGCCACGATCACCTTCAACGAGACCGAGATCCCGGCGGGCAACCTCCTCGGCGAGGAGAACCACGGATTCAAGCTGGCGATGATGACGCTGGACCGCACCCGCCCCGGCGTCGCCGCGATGGCGGTCGGCATCGGCCGGGCCGCGCTCGAGTTCGCCGCCGGCTACTCGAAGGAGCGGGTCCAGTTCGGCGTGCCGATCGCGATGCACCAGGCGATCTCGTTCATGATCGCCGACATGGCGACCAAGGTCGAGGCGGGCCGCCTGCTGGTCTGGCGGTCGGCGGCGCAGCTCGACGCCGGCCAGCGCAACACCCTTGCCTGCTCGCACGCGAAGCGCTTCGCCGCCGACTCGGCGATGGAGATCACCGTCGATGCCGTCCAGGTCTACGGCGGCTACGGGTTCATCAAGGACTACCCGGTCGAGAAGCTGATGCGTGACGCCAAGATCATGCAGCTGTACGAGGGCACCTCGCAGATCCAGCGCCTGGTGATCGCCAAGGAGGTGCTGATGG